>NZ_JAVRHT010000001.1:0-359247 GCF_031846415.1 Rubrivirga litoralis
GGTTCTGCGGCCCGGCGTTACGGACTGGTGGCGGACCACAGTAGCCGGACGAGCGCGGAGTCTACGACGGGCACCCCGTTTACCTCCGCTCCGAAGCGGCCGCCGACGCAGACGGTGTCGGTCTTGGCTCGGTCGTAGAAGTAGGCGACGAGCCGGGCGTCCATGACGTGAGCCGAGTCGGGGATCGGGGCTGCCTCCGACACCGCCAGCCGCAGTTCAGAGATTGCCGCTGGGTCCCAAACGTCGGCGGTGTCCGAGACGAACCCGAGCACGCCGCCGAACTCGTCGCACGCGACGGGGAGGTTGACCGACGAGGACCGCTCCGCATAGTGCAGCGCTACGGCAGGCGGGGGTTCATGAGGCGGGACACCCTCTGAGGCGCAGGCTGCAAGCGCGAGAGCGGCGGCTATTGGGAGGGACTTCACGTCGGGCAGAAGGGCCGTAGAACCAGAAGTTCAGCAGAGTCGTGATCCACCAGATCAGCAACCTGCTGACAAACATAGCGCCCCCCCAGACCACCACCCCGCCCGCGCTGCCGCGGGCGGGGCGGCCCGCCTACCGCCCCGCCCGGCGCTCCAGCTCCGCCCGCGCGCGGCGGAACCGCTCGCGGAGGCGCGGCGCGTCCTCGCCCGCGTAGGCCGTCTCGAACCGCGCTTCCGACACGTCGAGGACGCGGAGCAGGTCGTGCGCGGCCTCGCGCATGGCCGCGGGGTCGAGGTTGCCGCCGCCGCCGATCCACACCGGCGCCGTGTGCGCGAACGGGTACGCCGCCATCGACGGCCAGCCCTGCGGCTCGTCGCTCACGGCGCGGACGGCGACCCACCCCGCCTGGGGCAGCGTCACCGTCCCCCGGATCTCGCGGCGGCCGGGCGCCGCCAGCCCCGGCACCGTCTGGACCACGCGGCCGTTGACGACCACCTCGACGCGGTCGACCGGGACGGCCGAGGCGAGGTCCGCCGCCCACCGGACCTCCCCGCCGCTCACCACCCCGCCCGGCGCGGCGCCGTCGACCTCCACGTCGAGGAGCGGGCCGGTCGTGACAACGCTCTGGCCCGACATGAGGCCGTCGAGGTAGGCGTCGAAGCTCGCGTCGGCGCCGGCGCGGACGTAGGCGCGCGTGGTGCCCGGCGCCATCGTCCGGTAGAAGTTGCTCATCACGTCGCTGCCCGCCGTCGGCACGACGGTCTGGCCCAGGTTGAGGAGCCGGTACCAGACCTCGGCCGTGCCCAGGTCGTCGGTCCACAGGCACACGACCTCGATGGCGTCGAGGTCGCCCAGCACGCCGTCGGCCACCAGTTCGACCGGCACGGCGCCCTCGGCGCCGGGCTCGAACGGGTCGCGGACCGCGACGGGGTGGACGTAGGTGCCCATCCCGCCCTCGCTCCGGGCGTGGGCAATCGCCGTCGCGTTTTCGCGGTCGTCGTCGCCGAACACCTCGTAGCCCGGCCCCCAGATCCACGGGTCGAACAGCGTCTCGGTGCCGACGAGCGCGACGTGGCCGAAAAAGTGCGACCGGACTTCCTGCCCGAACGCGACGTACGGGAGCGCACGGGTCGAGCCGGCGCCCCAAAACTGGTCGTCCTCGTACCGCGTGTGGAGGTTGGCCACGAGCGGCGTCGCCACGTCGAGCGCCTCGCCGGCCAGGAGCGGCGCCAGGTCGTCCGGCGTCAGGGCGTACGGGCCGCCGTAGTTGAGGTGGAAGTGGTGGTCGCCCGAGAGCCAGCCGTCGGCGGCCGCGTCCCAGACCGGCTCCAGCGCGAGCGCGACCGTCTCCGCCCCGCCCGGCGCGACCGTCGCCGTTGCCGTCGCGGGCGGGGTGGCGAGCCCCTGCACCGCCACCACGCGGACCTCGCCGGCCGGCACCTCCAGCGTCACCTCGCCCGGTGAGTACTGGTAGACGACGCCGTTTTGGCCGTCGAACCACGCCTGACGGTCGGCCACGAGCGGGTGGCCCGCGGCGTCGGTCACGGCGAACCGGGCGGGCGCGGGCGCGCCGCCCACGGTCGTGCGGAGCGTGAGCGTGCCGGTCTCCGTGCCCCAGTCCCACGTACGCACGGGCACCTCCTCGGCCGCCCCGCCCTCGGCGGGCACGCGCATCAGGCGGAGGCGCTCGTCGGCGTCGGCCTGGGCGTAGTAGATCGCCGCGCCGTCCGGGCTCCACGCCGGCGCGAGCGGCGGGGCGTCGCCGGCGACGAGGCGGAGCGTCGGGCCGGGGCGGTCCACGTCGGCCAGGACCAGCTCCCAGCCGTCGTCGGTCGGGACGCTCAGCGCGACGGTCTGGCCGTCCGGCGCGAGGGCGGGGCGGGTCTGCGACAGGATGCGCCCGGCGTAGAGCACGCGCTCGTCGCCCGTCGCCAGGTCCCGGACGCGGACCTCCTCGGCCCCGCGCTTGGCGACGTAGACGACGCCCCGCCCGTCGGGGAGGACCGCCGGCGCGACGGCGAGGCCGGGCGCGTCGGTGACGACGGCGCGCTCGCCCGTGGCCAGGTCGATCCGGCGCAGGCCGACCCCGTTCTCGCCCGCCGCCGCGTAGACGAGCGCCGCCCCGTCCGGCGTCCACGCCGGGTCGAGCTCGAGGCCCGCCTCGGCGGCGACCACGCGCTCCGCCCCGCCCTCGACGTCGAGGACCACGATGGACGTCTCGCGGCCCGTGTCGCGGACGAACGCGAGGCGCCGGCCGTCGGGCGACCACGCCGGCCGGGCGTCGACCGCCCCGCCCGAGGTGAGGCGCCGGGCGACGCCGGTCTCCAAATCCAGCAGCCACAGCCACCCGCGCGAGGCGAGCGCGAGCGTGCGGCCGTCCGGCGACGGCGCCGGGTCGGTCACGCCGGCGCCCATCGTCGGCAGGTCGTAGCCCTCGAGGTAGACGTGGTGGCCGTAGCCCGGCACCTGGGGGTAGCGGTTCGTCCACTGCGCGAGCGCGGGCGGGGCGGCGAGCGCGGCGACGACGGCCAGGAGGAGGACCCGGAGCAGCAGGGCGCGGGCGGGCGGCGCAGTCAGCATGGGCGGGGCGGGCGGATGGTCGGGCGGCCTCGAAGGGCCGGCCTAAAGGGCGAGGGCCGGTCAACATAGGCCGCGCGGGACCGCCCCGCCCCGCGCGAGGCGAGGTCCTACCGGAGAACAGGGCGGAGCCGGACCGCCGCCGCCCCGCCCGCGTTCACCCGGCCTCCACGCCCCGCCCCACGCCTCATGGTCCACGGCCCCGACATCCTCGTCCCCGACGCCCCGCTCCCGCAGTTCGTGCTGAAGGAGGCGTACGCGCTCGGCGACAAGCCGGCCCTCATCGACGGGCCGACCGGCCGCGTGCTCACCTACGCCCAGCTCGCCGGCGGCGTCGAGCGCGTGGCGGCGGCGCTGGCCGCGCGCGGGTTCGGGGTCGGCGACGTGTTCGGGATCCTCAGCCCGAACCTCCCCGAGTTCCCCATCGCCTTCCACGGCGCGATCCGCGCGGGCGGGGTGGCGACGACGATGAACCCGCTGTCGTCGGCCAGCGAGCTGGCGCACCAGCTGGAGGACTCCGGCGCGCGCTACCTGCTCACGGTCCCGCCGTTCCTGGAGACGGCGCGCGAGGCCGCCGACGCGGCCGGCGTCGAGGAGGTGTTCGTGTTCGGCGAGGGCGAGGGCGCCACGCCGTTCGCGTCGCTCTTGCAAGAGACCGACGGGAGCACAAAACCGCCCGAGCTCCACGGGTTCGACCCGTCGACGGCGCTCGCCGCGCTCCCCTACTCGTCCGGCACGACGGGCCTGCCGAAGGGCGTCATGCTCACGCACCGGAACCTGGTCGCGAACGTGGTCCAGTTCGAGGCCGTCGACGACGGGACCCCGGACGACGTGCTGATCGCCATCCTGCCGTTTTTCCACATCTACGGCATGACGCTGCTCGTCAACTCCGCCATGCGCGCGGGCCAGACGGTCGTAACGATGCCGCGGTTCGACCTGGAGCAGTTCCTCCAGCTCATGCAGGACCACCGCGTGACCAAGGCGTTCCTCGTCCCGCCCATCCTGGTCGGCCTCGCCAAGCACCCGCTCGTCGACCAGTACGACCTGAGCGCGCTCGTGCGCATCGTGAGCGGGGCGGCCCCGCTGGGCACCGAGGTCGCGGCGGCCGTGGCCGACCGGCTGGGGTGCGAGGTCAAGCAGGGGTTCGGGATGACCGAGGCCAGCCCCGTCACGCACTTCGTGCCGGCGAGCCGGACGCCGTGGACCAAGTATGGCTCGGTCGGCCCGGTCGTCCCCGGCGTCGACGCGAAGCTGGCCGACGTGGACACGGGCGAGGAGGTCCCGGACGGCGAGCGCGGCGAGCTCCTCGTTCGCGGCCCGAACGTGATGAAGGGCTACCTGGGCAACGACGAGGCCACGGCCCGCACGCTCGACGCCGACGGCTGGCTCCACACGGGCGACGTGGCGGTCGTCGACGAGGACGGCGACTTCTTTATCGTCGACCGCGTCAAGGAGCTCATCAAGTACAAGGGCTACCAGGTGCCGCCGGCCGAGCTCGAGGCGCTCCTCCTGGGCCACGACGCGATCGGGGACGCCGCCGTGATCCCGGTGCTGGACGAGGAGGCCGGCGAGATCCCCAAAGCCTACGTCGTCCTCAAGCCCGACCACGACCTGAGCGCCGACGACGTAATGGCCTACGTGGCCGAGCGCGTGGCGCCGTACAAGAAGGTCCGCGAGGTCGCCTTCGTGGACGAGATCCCGAAGTCGTCGTCGGGCAAGATCCTCCGCCGCGTGCTCGTCGAGCAGGACCGGGCGTGAGGAGCGCGACGCGTGCCGCCCCGCCCCCGCGCTCCGGGCGGGGCGGGGTGGGCGCCTCCGCCCGCCGCTGGGGCGGGGCGGTGCCCGTCCACGTGTCCTCCACGGCTCGCCTCCTCGCCGGCTTGGTGGCATTCGCCGCGTGCGCTGCCCCGCCCGACGCCACCCCGCCCGCTCCCCCCGCGCCCACCGAGGGCGGGGCGGCGGCCGACACCGCCCCGCCCGCCATGCCCGACTCGACGCGCCCCCTCTTCTCCTTCGACGCCGACGCCGATCCCTGGACGGTCCAGAACGACGGCGTGATGGGCGGCGACTCACGGGGCTCCGTCTCCATCGAAGGCGGCGCGCTCGTGTTCACGGGCGACGTCGTGACCGAAGGCGGCGGGTTCACGTCGGTCCTCAAGGACAAGACCGTAGACCTCTCCGACGCCGCCGGCCTCGCGCTCCGCGTCCGCGGCGGTGGGCGGACGTTCGAGGTCGAGGTCGACGACGGCACGCGCGACGGCCGCGGCCGCCAGGTCTCGCGCCGTGCCCCGTTCGAGACGACAGACAAATGGCGGACGGTCCGCGTGCCGTGGGGCGCGTTCGAGTCCAGCGTGTTCGGCGAGCCCGTCGACGCCGCCCCGCTCGACCCGGCAGCGGTCCAGGCGTTCGGGCTCTACATCATCGACGGACAGGACGGCCCGTTCCGCCTGGAGGTCGACTGGATCGGGGCGTACGGGGAGAGATAGAGGGACGAGATGGATGAGCAGAAAACGCGCCGCCCCGCCCGGCGTGCTCGAACGCCCCGCCCCTGTCGGCGGGCGGGGCGGCCGGCTCTGCTGAGAGGCGAGGGCGGGGTGGCTCTCCCCCATCCCTCTCCCATCCCTCCGTCCCGCATCCCTCCCGCTACGGCAGCGCGTGCTCGCGGGGCTCGGGGAGCTCGAAGAGGCCCTCGACCGAGAGGTACCGCTCGCCCGTGTCGTAGCCGTACGTGAGGACGCGGGCGCCCGGCGCGAGGTCGGGGAGCGTCTTGGCGACGGCGGCCAGCGAGGCGCCCGACGAGATGCCGACGAGCAGGCCCTCCTCGCGGGCCGCCCGCCGCGCGTACGCCGTGGCCTCCTCGCCCGTCACGCGGACGGTGCCGTCGATCAAGTCCGTGTCCAGGTTGCCCGGGATGAACCCGGCGCCGACCCCCTGGATCGGGTGCGGGCCGGGCTCGCCGCCCGAGATCACTGGCGAGGCGTCGGGCTCGACGGCGAACACCTTCAGGCCAGACATCTTCGGCTTGAGCACGCGGGCGAGGCCCGTGATGTGGCCGCCCGTGCCGACGCCGGTGACGAGCGCGTCGAGGCCGTCGGGGAAGTCGTCGAGCACCTCCTGCGCGCTCGTCCGCTCGTGGACCTCGGGGTTGGCCGGGTTCTCGAACTGCTGCGGCATCCACGCCCCGTCGGTCTCGGCGACGATCTCGCCGGCGCGGTCGATGGCGCCTTTCATGCCGCCCGGGCCGGGCGTGAGCACGAACTCGGCGCCGTAGGCGGCCATCAGCTTCCGGCGCTCGACCGACATCGTCTCGGGCATGACGAGGACCACGCGGTAGCCCTTGGCCGCGCCCACCATCGCCAGCCCGACGCCCGTGTTGCCGGACGTGGGCTCGACGATCGTGCTGCCCGGCGCGAGCGCGCCGGACGCCTCGGCGGCCTCGACCATCGAGAGAGCGATGCGGTCCTTGATGGAGCCGCCGGGGTTCTGGCGCTCCAGCTTGATCCAGACGTTGGCGTCCGGCCCGAACAGCCGGTTGATCTTGACGTGCGGCGTGCGGCCGATGGCCTGGAGAATGGAGTCGTAGGGCATGGGGAGGAGGGTACGGAGTACGAGGTATAGGGTACGTGGGGCGGGGCGGCCGTCGGTGTCAAGGACCTCGTGCCCCGTGCCCCCTAGATGTGGTACTCGATGAGCGGCTCGGTGTGGCCGTCGCGCGTCTTGAGTTGGGCCACGTGCGTGACGACCGACCCCGGCGGGACCGACCGCGTCAGCCACACGTTGCCGCCGACGACGCTGCCGGCCCCGACGACGGTGTCGCCGCCGAGAACGGTCGCGTTCGCGTAGAGGACGACGCCGTCCTCGATCGTCGGGTGCCGCTTGACGCGCGCGAGCCCCTTGTCCACGCTGAGCGCGCCGAGCGTGACGCCCTGGAACACGCGGACGTCGTCGCCGACAACGGCCGTCTCGCCGACGACGACGCCGGTCCCGTGGTCGATGGTGAACCGCCGCCCGATCCGCGCGCCGGGGTGGACGTCCACACCCGTCTCGCGGTGGGCGACTTCGGTGAGCAGGCGCGGCACGAGCGGGACGCGTTCGCGGTAGAGCGTGTGGGCGAGCCGGTAGGCGGCCGTCGCGTAGAAGCCGGGGTACGCCAGCACGACCTCATCGACGCTCGCGGCGGCGGGGTCGCCGGCCCACGTCGCCTCGACGTCGTCGAGGAGCACGGCGTGGAGGGCGGGGAGGGCGCCGAGCGTGGCCTCGGCGAGCCGCCCCGCCCGGTCGGGCACGACGGGCGCGAGCAGGGCGCGGACGAGCCGCTCGAACCGCTCGGCCTCGGCGCGGACCGCCCCGCCCCCGGCCCCGCCGCAGAAGGCCGGGAACAGGAGCGCGAGCGCGGCGCCGACGACGGCCTCGGCCCCGGCCATCGACGGCGCGCGCGGCCCGTAGGCGGCGCGGGCGGCCTCGGCCGCGTCGAGGAAGGCGTCGAGGCGGGTGCGTACGTCCGTCGGCATGGGAGGAGCGGGGCGGGGCGGTCCAGAATCCCTGTTGCATCAAAAGGTTCTGCCGCCCCGCCCCGAAGCGCTTCCACGCCCGGGCGTCCCCGACGCCCCCCCGCGTACGCCAGGCATGGAGCCCGCCCCGCGCGTCCGCATCGGCCAGAGGGGGCGGACCCCGACCGCGCGCTCGCGTTCTGGCACGGCGCGAGTGAGGCGCTGTACCTCCGCGCCCCGAACGCAACTCCGTCTGGGGCGCCGTAGGGGGGCCAAACGACGTGACCGCCCCGCCCCGCCCTTCCCTTGGTGTGGGCGGGGCGGTAGCCTCCGGGATGCGGACGCTCGCGGCCCTCCTGATCGTTCTCGCCGCGGCGCCCGCGACCGCGCAGCCGCGCCCCGGCCGGGGCGGGGTGGACGAGCCGACGTTCCCGGAGCGCGAGCGGATCGCGCTCGCCAACGTGGGCCTCACGTCGCTGTTCACGGTCGCGCGCGGCGTGGTCGAGGGCCGCGTCCGGTCCGTCGGCGACGCGGCCGAGGCGGCGGCATGGGGCGCCGTCGCGGGCGCCGGGTTCTACGCGGCCAAGGACCAGGTTGGGCGCGGGCGGGGCGCGCTGGGGTTGGGCCTCGCCTTCGCGTCGGCGTCGCGGGCCGAGAACGCGGCGACGGGCGGCGGCCCGCTGGGGCACGTCCGCGTCGGGTTCGGCCCGCTCGACGTGAGGCTGCGGACGCCGCTCGCCACGCGGCCCGGCCCGGCCGTGGGCGTCGAGGTGGACCCGCTGGCGGCGGTCGCGCTCGTGGCCGTCCCGCTCTCGGGCGGCCGGCCCGTCGTGCGGGGCGGGGTGCTCATGTACGTCCACCCCGCCCTCAACCCGGAAGAGATCGGCGTGCAGTATGCGTCGGGCCGGGCGGTCGGCCGCGTCGTTCTGGTCCAGGAAGAGCCCGACGACGACACCATCCGGCACGAGGCGATCCATTTTCTGCAGATGGTGCAGGCCAGCGCCGTCACGCCGCGCGGGACGCTCGGGAGCGTCTGGCAAGGCGGCCGCCGCACCACGCGGGGCGGGGCGGTGCAGTGGGACGTGCGGACGGACTGGCTCGCGGCGGCGCTGGGCGGCCTCGACAAGCTCCTCGCGGACGGCTCCAAGGACGGGTGGGCGGAAGCAGAGGCGTACGAGCTTCAAAACCCGCCCACCCCGCCCTATGACGGCGGCTTCTTCCCCATGCCCTGCCCGCCGGACCTCCCGCCCGGCACGTTCTGCCCGTTCTGACGGCCGCCGCGGGCGGGGCGGCTACCGTCCCTGCTCGATGGCCCGCGCCGCGAGGCGGTCCACGAGCCCCGGCGCCACGAGCGAGAGCCACCGCCCCGCCCGGCCGCGCGCCGTCATCACGACCTGGCGCTTGCGGCCGTCGGCGGCCTCCAGGATGAGGCGCGCGCACGTCTCGGGGCTCATCACGCGGTCCTCCTGGACCGGGCTCTCGCCGAGCGGCTGCCCGTCCGGCCCGGTCGCGCGGCGGCGGACCCAGGTGTCGACGAAGCCGGGGTAGGCGACCGTCACGCTCACGCCCGTGCCCCGGAGCTCGATGCGGAGCGAGTCGAAAAAGCCCCGCATGGCGTGCTTCGACGCCGCGTAGGCCGTCCGCGTGGGGACGCCCGTGAGCCCGGTGAGGCTGGAGACGGCCACGAGCCGCCCGCGCGACGCTTCGAGGTGGCCGAGCGCGGCGTGCGTGCACCACACGCTCCCGAGGTAGTTCACGCGCATGAGCCGCTCGAACAGGCCCAGGTCCTCGATCTCGTCGAACCGCGCCCACATCGACACGCCCGCGTTGTTGACGAGCGCGTCGACGCGGCCCCAGCGCTCGACGGCGGCGTCGACGAACGCCCGGCACTCGACCTCGACACCCACGTCGGTCGGCACCGCGACCGCTTCGCCGCCCCGCCCGCGGCACGCCTCGGCCACGCGCTCCAGGTCGTCCGCCCCGCGCGCGGCGAGGGCCAGCCGGGCGCCGCGCGAGGCCAGCTGGAGCGCCAGCTGCTCACCGATCCCCGACGAGGCGCCGGTGATGAGGACGACGGAGCCGGTGCCGAGCGGGGCGGTGGACATGGGCGGGCGGGGCGGACTCGGAGGGCGGGGCGGCTAGGATAGGCCACCCCGCCCCCGAGGCGCAGGCGACGCCCGGAGGGCTGACCGGCGCTCGCGCTCACGGCGGCGCGGGCGGCACCCCGCCCCAGAGCGCGGGCGGGGCGGGTGGGCTCGTCGCCCCCCTACCCCAGCGCCTTGCGCACGCCGCGGCGGGCGAGCTCGACCGCGAGGCCGTAGACCAGGTGCGAGCCGCCCTCCCAGACCCACCACGCCGCCGGCATCTTCGCCGGGCTCGCCTGGAGGCCGAAGGCCGGCAGCGACGAACCGTGCGTGGCTGCGAAGAGCGCGAGCGAGGCCGGGACGCCGTAGCCGGCCTCGGCGCCGGTGACCTCGGCGAGCACGCCGTAGGCCACGCCCGCCGACGTCCCGAACGTCCAGTGGATGCCCTCGTTGGCCGTCAGCTTCTGGTCTCGGTCCAGCGTCACGCCGGCCACGTCGGTTACGGCCTGGGCCAGCTTCGCCGGCGGCATCCGCTCCGGGTGCCCTTTGACGTCGGCCCCGGGCAGCTCCTCCTGGCTCGGGGACGGCGGGAACCAGCGCTCGCCGAGGTCCTGCAGGGGCGGCTCGACCTGGCTCTTGACGAACGTGCCGACGAGGCCGCCGGCGAGGCCGGCGACGGCGCCTTTCCACAGCGAACGGCGGGGGGAGAAAATGGACATGGCGGGGTGGGAGAAGGGAGCCCGTGAGACGAGGGCGGGGCGGGGCGGGTCCGGCTCGACGGCCGCCCCGCCCCGACATCGGGCGCCCCCTCAGGGGCGCGCCCCACCTGCCCTTTCCGGCGTCCACCCCGCCCGCCGCCCACGCGGGCGCACCGGGCGGGGCGGTGGGCGCCCAGACGGAGGGGGTCTGCGGGTCGAGTCGGGACCCGTCCGCAGCACGTGCTTGCCCCGCGGCCGCGGCCGTGCGCGGGGCGGGGTGGCGTACACTCCTCCCATGCCCGCCCCGCCCACCACCGACGCCGTCCGCGCCCGGCTCGCCGCGCTCCTCCCCGAGCTCCGCGAGCGCTACGGCGTCCGCGCGCTCGCCATCTTCGGGTCGTACGCCCGCGGCGAGCAGACGGCCGAGAGCGACCTCGACGTGCTCGTCGAGTTCGACCGGACGCCGAGCCTCTACGCGTTCGTCGGCCTCGGGCTGGACATGGAGGAGGCGATGGGCCTGAAGGTCGACCTCGCGACGCGACCCGTCCGCGACGTCCGCTTCGAGTCGGCGGTCGAGCGGGACCTCGTGCGTGTATGACGCGGAGCACGAGGACCTACGTCGAGGACATCCTCGCTGAGATGGACCGGATCGAGCGGTTCGTCGGAGAGATGAGTCCCAGCGACCTCCAGGCCAGTGACCTCGTGTCCTACGCCGTCATCAGAGCGTTCGAGGTCATCGGCGAGGCGGCCAAACACCTCCCCGACGACGTCCGCGCCCGCTGCCCGGAGGTGATGTGGCGGGAGGCGGGGATGCGTGACCGGCTCGCGCACGCCTTGGGGGACCGAGATGAGCTTTGCCTGGGTCGCCATCTACGAGCGGTTCCCCATCGAGCGCGCCGCCCTCCGCCGTCTCCTCGACGACCTCTCCCGAGATCGCCCCGCTGGGTAAGCCCCGCTGGATAAGTCGGGCGGGGCGGTCGCCGCCCCGCCCCACCTGGGCGCGAGGCGCGGCAGAATTCCCGCGCGCGCCGGATCTCCCACCCCGCCCGCCGAGTCCGATCTTGCAGCGACTCCAGCATTCCCCCGACCCGCCATGGCTACCGAGCCCACCAAAAAGCAAGGCCCCCTCCTCACGACCGCGGACGGCGCCCCCATCGCCGACCAGGAAAACGCGCTGACGGCCGGCCCGCGCGGGCCGGTCCTCATGCAGGACGTGGCCCTCCAGGAGCAGATCCAGCGCTTCAACCGCGAGCGCGTGCCCGAGCGCGCCGTCCACGCCAAGGGCTCCGGCGCCTTCGGCACGTTCACCGTCACCGGCGACATCACCGAGTACACGCGGGCCTCGATGTTCTCGGAAGTCGGCAAGCAGACCGAGATGGCGGCCCGGTTCTCGACCGTCGCCGGCGAACGCGGCGCGGCCGACGCCGAGCGCGACCCGCGCGGGTTCTCGCTCAAGTTCTACACCGACGAGGGCAACTGGGATTTGGTGGGCAACAACACGCCCATCTTCTTTGTGCGCGACCCGTACAAATTCCAGATGTTCATCCACTCGCAAAAGCGGCACCCGCACACGAACCTGCGCGACGCCGACATGCAGTGGGATTTTTGGAGCCTCTGCCCCGAGTCGCTCCACCAGGTCACGTGGCTCTTCGGCGACCGCGGCATCCCCAAGACGTACCGCAACATGAACGGGTACGGGAGCCACACCTACTCGCTCGTCAACAAGGACGGCGTCCGCACCTGGGTCAAGTTCCACTTTAAGACGGACCAGGGCATCGAGAACCTCACCAACGAGGAGGCGACGGAGCTGATCGGCCAGGACCGCGAGAGCCACCAGCGCGACCTGTGGGAGGCCATCGACCAGGGCGACTTCCCGACGTGGACCTGCTACGTCCAGCTGATGACGCAGGAGCAGGCCGAGGAGGTCGACTACAACCCGTTCGACCTCACCAAGGTGTGGCCGCACGCCGACTTCCCGCTCATCGAGGTCGGGAAGATGGAGCTCAACCGGAACCCGCAGAACTACTTCCACGAGGTCGAGCAGGCGGCGTACAACCCGTCGTCGCTCGTGCCCGGGATCGGGCCGAGCCCGGACAAGATGCTCCAGGGCCGGCTGATGAGCTACCAGGACGCCCACCTCTACCGGATCGGCGTCAACTACCGCGCCCTCAAGGTGAACCGGCCGAAGACGCCCGTCCGCAACTACATGCGCGACGGCCAGTTCGGCGGGATGCTCGACGAGGGGACCGGCCACCCGAACTACTACCCGAACTCGGTCGAGGGCGCGCCCCGGCCGGACCCGTCCTACGCTGAGCCGGCGTGGCACCTGGGCGACGTGACCGTCGAGCGGTACAACAGCCGCGAGGACCACGACGACTTTAGCCAGGCCGCCGACCTCTACAACCTGATGTCGGAGGACGAGAAGGAGCGGCTGGTGACGAACCTGGCCGGCGCCCTCGGCGGCGTCGACCGCCAGGAGATCGTCGACCGCCAGCTCGCCCACTTCGACCAGGTCGACGAGGACTACGGCCGGCGCGTCCGCGAGGCCGTCTCCAAGGTTCGCCAGTCGAGCGGCGACGGGCAGGCCGGCGTCGAGGCCGCGATGTCTGTCAAGGACATGGTGCCCGAGGGCAAGGCCAAGCGCGGCTAACCCGCCCCGCCCCGCCCGCCCTCGCGGGCGGGGTGGTCGCCTGATCTGCGCGCCCCGGTGGCTTCGGCCGCCGGGGCGTTTTTGTGGTCGGGCGGGGCGGTCGGGCCGCCCCGCCTAACCGCCCCGCCCGTAGGGACACCACGCATGGTGTCCCTACCGACCGCCGACGTGCCGAGACGACACCGAAACCACCCCACCCGCGCGGGAGCGGGGCGGGGCGGTCCCGCGTACGACGCGCCTCACCCCCACACGCCGATGCCCGACGACCCGACCCCACCCCGCCCCGACGCCGAGGGCGGGGCGGCGCCCGTCGACCTCCAGAACGTCGACTTCCACGAGATCGCCCGGCGCGGCGATGCCGAAGTGCTCTCTGTTTTCCTCGACGCGGGTCTCGACCCGGACCTGACGAATGAGCGCGGCCACACGCTCCTCATGGTCGCCGCCTACAACGACCAGCGCGAGGCCGTCGACCTCCTCCTCGACCGCGGCGCCGACGTCGACGCGCCCGACCCGGCCGGCAACACGCCGCTCGCCGGCCTGTGCTTCAAGGGCTACACGTCGCTCGCGGAGCGGCTGATCGCGGGCGGGGCGGACGTCGAGGCGCGCAACGGCTCCGGCGCGACGCCGCTCCAGATGGCCGTCACGTTCGGGCCGCCCGACATGGTGGCGCTCCTCCTGGCGCACGGCGCCGACCCGGCCGCGACTGACGGGGCGGGGCGGTCGGCGCTCGACCTCGCGCGCGCCCACGGCCGCGCGGACGTGGTGGCGATGCTGGAGGCGGCGGGCGGGGCGGCATAGCTCGGCCCGCCCCGCCCGCGGGCAGATGTGGCAGCGGGCGGGGAGCCGCCCCGCCCCACGGGCCAGGCAGAGGCGGCACTGATCTTTGCAGAGCCTTGACAAGCCCTTCGACAATCCCTATTCTCGTCTCGAACGTTCGCAACGTTTCAAACGCGAAGCAGACGTTCTCCCGTTCCTTCCATGCCCTCCCCCCTCACCCCCTCCCAGCGCGACCTCGTCCACGAGTTCGGGTCGATCTACGAGCAGTACGGGTCTCAGCGGCTGAAGGGCCTCCTCGTGGGGCTCCTCCTGGTCCAGCCGGACCCGCTCTCGCTCGACGACATGGCCGAGCTCCTCGGCCGGAGCAAGGGGCCGATCTCGACGGCCGTCCGCGACCTCTCGGCGACCGGCCTCGTCCGCAAGGTCGACGGCGCGAACGCCCGGCGCGACTACTACGCGGCCCACCCCGACCTCTTCCTGAACAACTTCAAGCACAACATGGCCATCGTCCGGAAAAACCGGCGGACGGCCGAGCAGTTCTTGAACGAGATGGACGGGGACGACGCGCACGCCGAGGCGCTCCGCAACCTGGACCAGATGCGGGCCTTCTACACGCTCATGGAGTCCTTCTACGAGGACTTCGCCGAGCGGTGGGAGGCCGAGTCCGCCCGGCTGAACGGGCGCGGCTAGCGTCTGCACCTGGAAGCGCTTCGAGGGCGGGGCGGGCCACACCCCCACCCCCATGCCCCGTTTGCTCGCGAGCCTCCTCCTCGGCGCCCTCCTCACGGGCGCCGCCGCCGCCCAAGACGCCCGCTTCGAGGGCCGCGTGACGCAGGCCGGGAGCGGCGAGCCGCTCATCGGCGCGACGGTCGTCCTCGAAGGGACCGTCTACGGCGTGGCCACCGACACCGACGGCCGCTACGGGTTTTCCGCCCCGCCCGGCGCCTACGTGCTCACGGCGTCCTACGTGGGCTACGAGGGCGTGCGCCGCGAGGTCCGCCCCGCCCCCGGCGAGGTCGTGGCCGCGGACTTCGTGCTGGAGGAGGCGGCCTCGGCCGTGAGCGAGGTGGTCGTGACGGGCGCCAGCCGGCGGGCCGAGAAGCTGACCGACTCGCCAGCGACGGTCCAGGTGATCTCGGCGGCCGAGCTCGAGGCGTTCCCCGGGTTCTCGTACGAGCAGGCTCTGGCCCGGCTCAAGGGCGTCGACTTCGTGCGGACCGGGATCAGCGGCGTCGGCATCAATGCGCGCGGGTTCAACAGCGCGTTCAACTCGAAGATGCTCCTGCTCACCGACGGCCGGCGCTCGATCATCCCGGGCAACGGGCTCCCGCTCGGGAACATGAACACGGTGACGAAGGAGGACGTCGACCGCGTCGAGGTCATCCTCGGACCGTCGTCGGCGCTCTACGGGCCGAACGCGCACAACGGCATCATCAACGTGATCACGAAGGACCCGCGCAACACGCCCGGCCTCACGCTGACCGCCGAGGGCGGGGCGGGCGGGGCCGACGCCAGCGTCTACTCGGTCCGCGGCCGCTACGCGCAGGCGTTCGCCGACAAGCGGTTCGCGCTCAAGCTGACGGGCGAGTACACGGGCGGCACCGACTTCGCCTTCGACGACTCGGTCTACGTCGCGACGCCGGCCGGGACCGTGGCCGTCAACGAGGACCCCAGCCTCGACGTGAGCCACGCGCGGGGCGGGGCGGACCTGTTCTACAGCCCGGTGCCCGACGCCGACGTCGTCCTCTCGTACTCGGCCAGCCGGAACGACTACCTCGGCGTCACGAACCTGGGCCGCAACCAGATCGACGACTGGAGCGTCCAGGTCCTCCAGCTCCGGGCGACGACCCCGCGCTTTTTCGCGCAGGCGTACCAGACGTGGAGCAACTCGGGCCAGACGTTCGCGCTCCAGAACCGGGCGCCGCTCCTGCTCGCCGGCGTGGACGCGGACGAGGCCCGCGAGCGGGCCCGGTTCAAGGACCAGTCCTCGCGGTTCAACGCCGAGGCCCAGTTCAACGACACGCTCTACGGGTTCGGCATCGTCGCCGGGGCGGACTACGAGCGCGAGGAGGCCGTGAGCTCGGGGACCTACCTCAGCGACACGACGGGCACGGGCCTGGTCTTTAGCCGCTACGGCGTCGCGCTCCAGCTCGAGCGCCAGCTTGTCGGGACGCTCCGGGCGGTCGGGGCGGGGCGGTACGACTACCAGGAAAACTACGGGAGCCAGTTCTCGCCCAAGCTCGGGCTGGTCTACGGGCTCGGCGGGCAGCTCGGGTCGCTCCGCGTGACCTACGGGCAGGCGTTCCTCGCGCCGAGCGTGCTCCAGCAGGAGCTGTACATCCCGCTCGGGGCGACGGCCACCGGCGTCCCCATCGTGGCGCGGGGGAACGCGCAGGGCTACACCGTGCTGAACGCGCAGGGGCAGGCGGAGACGGTGGACCCGCTCGTGCCCGAGGTCGTCCGCACGGTCGAGGTTGGGTACAAGGGGCTCCCCTCCGGCCGCCTGTTCGTGGACGTGAACGCCTACTATTCGACCGAGGACAACTTCGTCTCGCCGCTCTCGGGGATCGGGTTCGCCACGGCGACGGGCACGGGCGACGACGCGTTCCAGCGGCAGGAGGTCGTGCTGACGTACCGCAACTTCGGCGAGGTCGCGTCCTACGGGGCGGACCTCGGGCTCACGTACTTCCTCAACGACCGGATCACGATCGGGGGCACGTACTCGTTTTTCGACTCGGACATCGACGAGGAGTCGTTCGACCTCAACAACGACGGCGTGGTCTCGCCCAACGAGATCTCGCTGAACACACCGGGCCACAAGGGCTCGCTGTCCTTCACGGCCCGCGACGTCGGAATGGCTGGGCTCTCGGCCGCGCTCACCGTCCGCGGCGTCTCGCAGTACTCGTTCGTCTCCGGCCGCCACTTCGCCTCGGACCAGCAGGAGGGCGAGCGCGTGGTCCTGACAACGCCGGGCGGGGCGGTCCCGTTCAACTACAACTACGGCCCGCTCGGCGGCTTCGTGACGGCCGACGTGAGCGCGGGCTACCAGTTCACGCCGACGCTCCAGGTCGGGGCCGCGGTGACGAACCTGTTCGGGGTCGAGCAGCGCGAGTTCGTCGGCTCGCCGCCGACGCCCACGTTCGTAACCGCCTCGCTCAAGACGACGCTCCCGGCGTTCGGCCGGTAAGGAATCGGGCGGGGCGGCTGATCGCTTTCCCACCCCGCCCCCGGCGGCACCACCCCGCCGGCTCATCACGGACACAGCAAGCCGTGTCCCTACTCCGCTCTCATCTATGACACTCGAAGGAAAAGTCGCCGTCGTCACCGGCGGCGCGCAGGGCATCGGCCGCGCCACGTGCGAGCGGTTCGTCCGCGACGGCGCGCGCGTCGTGATCGCCGATCTCGCCGAGGACGCGGGCCACGAGCTGGCCGACCGCCTGGGCGGGGCGGCCGTATTCGTCCGCACCGACGTCGCCGACGCGGAGAGCGCGGGCGGGGCGGTGCAGGCGGCCGTCGACGCGTTCGGCGGGCTCGACGTGCTCGTCAACAACGCCGGCATCACGCGCGACGCGACGCTGGGGAAGATGACGGGCGATCAGTTCGACGCCGTCGTGTCGGTGAACCTGAAGGGCGTCTACCTGTGCACGCAGGCGGCCCTCCCCCACCTCGACGCGCGCGGGGGCGGGGCGGTCCTCAACGCGGCGAGCGTCGTGGCCCACACCGGCAACTTCGGCCAGACCAACTACGTGGCGACGAAGGCCGGCGTGATCGGGATGACGAAGACGTGGGCGCGCGAACTGGGCCGTAAGGGGATCCGCGTGAACGCGGTCGCCCCAGGCTTCGTGGCGACGGAGATGGTCAAGACGGTGCCGGAGAAGGTGCTCGGGCCGCTCCGCGACAAGACTCCGCTCGGGCGGCTCGGCGAGCCCGAGGACGTCGCGGCGGCCTACGCCTTCCTCGCCTCCGACGACGCCCGCTTTATCACGGGCGCCGTGCTCAACGTGGACGGTGGGCTGGTTTTGTAGGGGGTACGGGGGGTGAGGTACGGGGTACAGGGTACGCGGTACGGCCGCCCCGCCCGGCCTCCCACTCCGCCCCGCCCGTCGGTTGGCTGCCCACCCCGCCCGCGTGCCGTCGCCGGCCCCACCGCCCCGCCCCCGCCGTTGCATGCGACGGCGCTACGACCTACCAGCCGCCCCGCCCGCGCCCCCCCCCCTCTGTACCCCGTACCTCGTACCCCGTACCTCGTACCCCGTCCCCCCCCATGCGCCGCGCCCAGATCCTCGGGACCGGACTCTACGCGCCCGAGCGCGTCGTCCCCAACAGCCACTTCGACGAGATGTACGGCGAGGACGTCTCGAGCTTTCTCGTCGAGCGCCGCAACATCCGCGAGCGGCGCTACGCCGCCGAGGGCGAGACGACGAGCGACTTGGTGGTCGGGGCCGCACGCGAGGCGCTCGCGGCGTCGGGCACGCACGCCGAGGACCTCGACCTTATCGTGGTCTCGACCGACACGCCGGACTACCTCTCGCCCTCGACGGCGGCCGTCGTGCAGCACAAGCTGGGCGCGACGGGCGCCGGCTCGTTCGACCTCAACACGGCGTGCGCCGGGTTCGTGACGGCGCTCGACGTGGCGAACAAGTACGTGGTCGCCGACGACCCGGAGCGGCCGCAGTACCGGCGCGTGCTCGTGGCCGGGGCTTACCTCATGAGCCGGTTTATCGACTACCGGCACAAGAACACAGCGACTCTCTTCGCCGACGGCGCCGGCGCCGTGGTCCTGGGGCCGACCGAAGGGCGGGGCGGCGTGCTCGCGAGCGAGCTCGAGACGCGCGGCGAGTTCGCCGAGCACATGGGGATCTACGTGGGCGGGGCGGCCGCGCCCGCGACGGCTGAGCGCGTGGCGGCGCAGGAGCACCTGCTCCAGTTCCGAGAGAAGTTCCCCCGCGAGTTCAATCGCGAGTCGTGGAGCGCCGTCGCCCGCCGCCTGACCGAGCGCGTCGGCGTGGACGTCGCGGACGTGGACCACTGGGTCTTTACCCAGATCAACGTCGAGAGCATCCGCGAGACGATGGCGCTCCTGGAGCAGCCGATGGATAAGGCTGTCCTCGTGATGGACCGCTACGGCTACACCGGCAGCGCGTGCGTCCCGATGGCGCTCGCGGACGCCGACCGCGAGGGCCGCTTCCGCGACGGCGACCTCGTCGTCCTGATCGCGTCCGGGGGCGGGGCAGCGATCGCCGGGCTCGCGCTCCGCTGGGGCGCGGGGGAACCGCCGGCACGTACGCAGGAACGCGTGTAGGCCCGAGACCAACCCCGCCCCGCCCTCTTCCCGCGCCGGCCCCGGCGCCGACCTGCCACCCCGCCCGCCATGACCGACACCGCCGTCTCCTGGGCCTTCTTCCTCGGCTACCTCGCGCTCGTGGGCGGGGCGGCGGCCGTGGGCATCCGCCGCGTGCAGGGGTTCGCGTCGTTCTCCGTCGGCGACCGGCGGACGAGCCCGGTGTGGGTCGGGCTCGCGCTGGCCGCCAACCTCACGAGCGCGGCGACCTTCGTCATCAACCCGGGGCTCATGTACCTCTACGGGCTCTCGGGGCTGTTGGGC
This sequence comes from Rubrivirga litoralis, assembly GCF_031846415.1. NCBI lineage: Bacteria > Pseudomonadati > Rhodothermota > Rhodothermia > Rhodothermales > Rubricoccaceae > Rubrivirga > Rubrivirga litoralis. Next base: position 19,305 of record NZ_JAVRHT010000001.1, read on the forward strand.
TACGCCGTCGCCACCCCGCTCGGGATCTTTCTGGGGCTGGCGGTGCTGACCAAGGCGTTCCGCCGCGTGGGCGACAAGACGGCGGCGCTGACCGTCCCGCACTGGATCGCGGACCGCTACGGGAGCCGCGCGCTCCGGTTCTTTTTCGCCGGCCTCTCGCTCCTCCAGATCACGTTCTTGGTGCTCATCGTGGTCGGGCTCACGCTCGTGCTCTCGAACGTGCTCGGCGTGAGCCGCCCCGTTGCGATGGCCATGACGCTGGGGATCCCGCTCGTCTACGTGATGTGGGGCGGGGCGAGCGCGCACACGCTGACGAACTCGGTCCAGGCCGTGATCATGATCGTCGTGGCGGTGATCCTGATCGGGTCCGGGATCGGGCTCGTCGTCGGGGAGCCGGGGCTGCTGGCGCGGCTGGCGGCCATCGACCCCGTGCTCGCGGCGCCCGTCAACCCGGAGAGCCTGTTGTTCCGGAGCGTGTTCGAGGTGTTCGTCGCCAACTTCGCCGTCGGCGTGGCCGTGATCGTGCAGCCGCACGTGATGTCGAAGGCGCTCTACCTCCGCGACGAGCGCGACGTGAATGTGTACCTGGGCGTCGGCTTCGCGGCGCTCGTCCTCTTTTTCTCGGTCCTCGCCGTCGGCCTCTACGCCCGCGCGACGCTGGGCGGCGACCTCCTCCCGCCGGACCAGGTCGTGCCGACGTACCTCGTCGAGCGGTTCGGCGCCGTGACGCGGTCGGTCGTGACGGTCGGGCTCGTGGCCGCCGGGTTCTCGACGCTCGAAGGGCTGCTCGTGGCGCTCTCGACGATCTTCGCCAACGACGTCTACAAGCCGTTCGCGCGGCGGCGCGGCGTGTCCGAGGAGGAGGCCGACGGCCGGGCCATCCGGTTCTCGAAGGCGTTCCTCGTCGCGCTCGTGCCCGTCGTCGCGGTCCTCTCGTGGGGCCAGATCGTCGACCCCAACCTGTCGGTCGCGATCCTGGCGCAGAACGGGGTCTACGGCCTGTTCGCCGCGACCTTCGTGCCCATCCTGTTCGGCGTGTTCGTCCCCCGCGTGACGACGGGCGGGGTGGCGGCGGCGGCCGTCGCGGCGCTCCTCGTCCACTTCGGGATGTACTACGGCGAGGTCGGGCCGTACTGGAACAACCCGGCCGTGCCCGCGACGTTCGCGCTCGCCACGAGCGCGGCCGTGGCCGGGCTCTCGCTCCTCGTCGCCCGGCGCCCGCCGGACACCGAGCCCGCCGCGCTCGGCCGCGCCGCCGAGGCCGCCGCCCCGCTCTCGTGACCGGCCGCCCCGCCCCCACGCCCATGGACCCGACGCGGACCGACTGGCTGGAGCGCCAGGCCCTCTACCGCCCCGCCCGCCCGGCCGTCGTGTGGGACCCGACCGGCGAGACGCTGACGTACGGCGACCTCGACCGCCTCGGGGCCAGCCTTGCGCGCTCGCTCGCCGAGCGGTTCGGCGTCGGGCGGGGCGGGCGCGTGGCCGTGCTCGCCGAGAACAGCCTGGAGCACGTTCTTTTATTTGCGGCGTGCCAGAAGGCCGGCTTCGTGCTGGTGCCGCTGAACTACCGGCTGACTGCCCCCGAAGTCGCGCACCTCGTCGGCGACAGCGACCCGGCCGTCGTGTTCGTGTCTGAAGAGTGCCGGCCGCTCGTTCTAGACGGCGTGCCGGTCGCCCCGCTCGCCGACGTCCGCGCGCTCGCCGAGGGCGGGGCGGGAGACACGGGCGGGGCGGGAGACACGGGCGGGGCGGCCGTCGCGGGCGGGGCGGCGCTCGACGACGCCGTCCTCCTCCTCTACACGAGCGGGACGACCGGGCGGCCCAAGGGCGCGCTCTACACGCACCGGATGCTCGTCTGGAACGCCGTCAACACCGGCATCCGCCTGAGCCTGACCGACGCCGACGTCTCGTTCAACGCCGCCCCGCTCTACCACACGGGCGGCTGGAACGTGCTCCTCACCCCGTTCCTCCTCTACGGCGGGACGACCGTCCTGCTGGACCGCTTCGACCCCGACCGGCTCCTCCGGCTCTGCGACGAGCGGCGGCTGACGATCCTGTGGGGCGTCCCGACGATGCTGGCGATGCTGGCTGAGAGCCCGGCGTTCGAGGGCGCGAATCTGGCGAGCGTGCGCTACGCGATTGTCGGCGGCGAGCCCATGCCCGCCCCGCTCACGCGCGTGTGGCAGGCGAAGGGCATCCCCGTCCGGCAGGGGTTCGGGATGACCGAGGTCGGGCCGAACTGCTTCTCGCTCCCCGAGGCCGACGCCGTCCGCAAGATGGGCTCGATCGGCTTCCCCAACCTGTTCCTCGACGTTCGCGTGGTCGACGGGGCGGGGCGGGACGTGGCGGCCGGCGAGACGGGCGAGCTCGTGTTCCGCGGGCCGGTCGTGACGCCGGGCTACTGGCGGAACCCCGAAGCCACGGCCGCCGCGTTCTTCGACGACGGCTGGTTCCGCTCGGGCGACCTCGTGCGCCAGGACGCCGAGGGCTACACGTACGTCGTCGGGCGGCTCAAGGAGATGTACATCTCGGGCGGCGAGAACGTGTACCCGGCCGAGGTCGAGGCCGCGCTCCGCGAGCACCCGGCCGTCGCCGAGGCCGCCGTCGTCGGCGTGCCCGACGCGCGGTGGGGCGAGGCCGGGTGCGCGTTCGTGGTCCCCGCCGCCGCCCCGCCCGACGCGGCCGCCCTCCTCGACCACTGCCGCGCGCACCTCGCCCGGTACAAGGTGCCCCGCGAGGTCCGTTTCCTGGACGCCCTGCCCGTCGGCCACAGCGGGAAGGTGCAGAAGACGGAGCTGGCTGCTCTTGTTTGAGCTGTTTGTCATTGGTCACTTGTCATTGAACCCTCCTTGTCCTGCTCGCCGCCCCGCCCGAGCGCGAACTGTTCGTTGGCACCAAATGACCAGTGACAAAGGACGAGCGACACCTCCCCGCCCATGATCGCCCTCCTCCTCGCCCTCGCCGTGCCCCTCGCTGCGCCCGCCGACACGACCCTCCCACACTACCCCGGCCCGGTCGAGGCCGTCGAGGTCGGCGGCCGCGCGCTGGCCGTGTACGACACGGGCGGGGCGGGCGAGCCCGTCGTGCTGGTCCATGGGTTAGGCTCGAACCTCTCGTTCTGGCGCGCGACGATCCCGGCGCTCGAAGCCGCCGGCCGCCGCGTGGTCGCGCTCGACCTGCCCGGCTACGGCCTCTCCGACAAGGCCGACGTGTCGGGGACGATGGCCGACTTTGCCGACGCCGTCGCGGGTGTGATGGACGCGCGTGGTGTCGACCAGGCCGACCTCGTCGGCGTGTCGATGGGCGGGCAGATCGCGCTCACGCTCGCGCTCGACCGCCCCGCCCGCGTGCGGCGGCTGGCGCTGTTGTCGCCGGCCGGCATCGAGACGTTCACGGACGCCGAGGCGGCGATGCTGAAGGGGCTCATGACGCCGGCGGCCATCGCGGCCACCCCGCCCGCGCAGGCCGAGGCGAATGTCCGCGCCAACTACTCGGCCTACGACGCCGACCGCGACGGGTGGATTCTGGAGCAGCGCGCCGCCGTCACGGCCCGCGACGACGTCCCCGACTACGCCGCCGCGAACGCCGCGAGCGTGGCCGGCATGCTCGACGGCCCGGTGCACGCGCGCCTGGGCGGGGTGGCCGCGCCGACGCTCGTGGTCTTCGGCGCCGACGACGCGCTCATCCCGAACCGCTACCTCCACCCCGCCCTCTCGACGGCGGCCGTGGCCGAGGCCGCCCGCGCGATCCCGAACGCTGAGGTCCACCTCGTGAGCGGGGCGGGGCACCTCGTGATGCTGGAGCGGCCGGACACGGTGAACGCGCTCCTCGTCGGGTTCCTGGCCGAGCCGGCGGATTAGCGGGTACGGGGTACGGTGCGGAACGCCCCGTCGAGGGCGGGGGGATCGGCCTGAGCCTGCGGGGAATCCGCGGAGTGCGGGCGGGGCGGGCGCGTCTGAGGAACGTCCCGCGTTCCGCCCCGCCCACGCTCCCCGCTGCCGTGCGCCTCGCCATTCTGCTCGCCCTCGCCGCCGCCCTCGCCCACCCCGCCCGCGCGCAGGAGGCGCCGGCCGACACGCTCGGCAGCGTGCTCGTCGAGGCGGCCCCGTTCGCGCTCGCCCCGGCGCGGGCGCCGCTCGCCCTCACGGTCCGCACGCGGACGCCGGCGGAGGTGGCGACGGACCCGGCCGTCGGGCTCGGCGCCGTGCTCGCCGGGCTCCCCGGCGTCTGGGTGTCGGACCGCGAGAGCTACGCGCAGGGCGAGCGGCTGCTCGTCCGCGGGCTGGGGTGGCGGGCGGCGTTCGGCGTGCGCGGCACGCACGTGCTCCTCGACGGCGTCCCGCTCACGCTGGCCGATGGGCAGACGCAGTTGAACGTGGTCGACCCCGCCCTCATCCACCGCGCCGAGGTCGTCCGCGGGCCGGCGTCGACGTTCTGGGGGAGCGGGGCGGGCGGCGTTGTCGCGCTCTCGACCGAGGCCGGGCCGGGCGCGCCGCGGCTCCGGGCGCGGGCGTTGGGCGGGTCGTACGGACTGGCGTCCGCGAGCGTCGCCGTCCGCCCCGCCCTCGGCGCCGGGCGGCGGCTGGCGGCGTGGGGGTCGTACCTCGGCGAGAGCGGCTACCGCGACCACGGCGCCGTCCGCCAGGCGCGCGCCGGCGTCTCGGGCGGGGCGGACCTGGGCGCGGGCCGCGAGGTGTCGGTGGTAGGGCTCCTGGCCGTCGTGCCGCGGGCCGAGTCGCCGGGCGGGATCACGGCCGAGGCGTTCCGCGAGGACCCGCGCCAGACGCGGCCGATCACGGTCGAGCGGGACGCGAGCAAGGAGCTCGTGCAGGGCCACGCCGCCGTCTCCTACGCCCAGCCGCTGGGGTCCGTCCGCCTGCGGGCCACGGCGACGGGCGGCGTGCGGACGCTCGACAACCCGATCGTCCCCCGCTACATCCAGCTCGACCGGACGACCGCCGGCCTCCGCGTGACGGCCGAGGGCGGGGCGGCGCTCGCGTGGGGGCTGGGGCTGGAGGGCGAGCTCCAGCGCGACGACCGCCTCGAAACGTCGAACGCGGACGGCGATCCCGGCCCGGACGTGCTCACCGACCAGGTCGAGACCGTCCGCTCGGGCGCCGTGTTCGGCCGGCTCTCCGCCCCGCTCGGGCCGCTCACGGCGACCGCCGCGCTCCGCGCCGACCTCCTCGGCTACCGCGCCGACGTGGAGGGCGGGGCGGACGGCGGGGCCGAGACGCGCACGCTCGGGGCCGTCAGCCCGTCCGTCGGCCTCGCGGCGCCGTGGCGGGCGGGCGGCGTCGCGGGGACCGCCTACGCGAACGTGGCCGGCGCCCTCGACGCACCGACGACGACGGAGTTGGGCAACCGGCCGGGCGGCCTCGCCGGCTTCAACCCCGACCTCCGCCCGGAGCGGACGTGGGGCGCCGAGGCCGGCGCCCGCGCCACGGTGCCGGTCGGGGGCGGGGCGGTCGGGCTCGACGCGGCCGTCTTCGCGGCGGCCGTCCGCGACCTGCTCGTCCCGTTCGAGGAAGACGACGTCACGTTTTACCGCAACGAGGGCCGCACGCGGCACGTCGGCGTCGAGGTCGGCGTGCAGCCGCTCGGGCTCCCGCTCGGCCCCGGCCGCCTCGACGGCGCCGCGTCGTACGCCTGGACGCGCGCCCGCTTTACCGAGAGCGCGGGCGGCCTCGCCGTCGACGGCAACGCCGTGCCGGGCGTGCCCGATCACCTCGCAACAGGCACGCTCACCTGGACCGCCCCGCCCGTTGTGCTCGGCGCGAGCGGGGAGGCCGCGAGCGGCTACGTCGCCGACAGCCAGAACGAGCAGGCCGTCGACGGCTACCTCGTCGTCCACCTCCGGGCGGCGCTCGCCGGCCTCCGCGTGGGGCGCGGCGCAACGGTCAGCCCGTTCGTCGCCGTCCGCAACGTGGGCGGCGTGCGGTACGCGGGGTCGGTCGTGGTCAACGCCTTCGGCGGCCGCTACGTGGAGCCGGGGGCGGGGCGGCACGTCCAGGCCGGCGTGTCGGTGGCGCTGGACTGAGGGCGGAGCGGTGGAGGAGGAGAGGGAAGAGAAGACGAGGGCGCGGAGGGCCGGGGCCGTCGAGGCGCTGGCGACGGAGAGTCCTCCCCTCCTCTACGCCTGCTCTCTTCCACCCCGCCCGCGCTCTTTGCACCTCGCCTGCCGCTGCGAGCGGGCGGGGCGGGGCGGGGCGGCCGTAGCTTTCGGCCGCGCCCAGGCACGGACGCAATCAAGAACCTTATGCTCCTGTGCCCAAACTGCCACACGGAACAGCACGACGGGTACGGACGCTATGGAGGGTCAAGCCGATAGGTGACGGCAGCGGTCTTGAAAACCGTCGAGGCGCGGAAGCGCCCTTGAGGGTTCGATTCCCTCACCCTCCGCCGAGGCGGCCGCCCCGCCCATCGGGCGCGGCCGCAACCTGGGGTCGCTCCGCCCGTTGAGGGCGCCGTCTCCCCCACCGGGTCTGCCCGCCGCCGATGCGCCGTCTGCTCCTGCTCGCCGTCCTCACGGCGCTCGCCGCCCCGCCCGCGGCCGCCCAGTTCCTGGCCCCCGACACCGTCGGCACGCCGCTCACGCTGGCCGAGGCCATCCGCCTGGCCGTCGAGCAGAGCCCCGAGGTCCGGCGGTCCGAGCTCGCCGACCGCTCGCTGGGGTCGGCCGTGCGCGCGGCGCGGGCGGGGCGGCTGCCCACGCTCCAGGCCAGAGTGACGCCGCAGCAGAGCTACGGGCTCGCGTTCGACCAGACGACGGGGCAGGTCGCGTCGCAGACCGTCGAGCAGGCCGGGTTCAGCGTGTTCGGGCAACTCCCGATCTACGACGGCGGCCGGATCGGCGCGACCATTCGCCAGGTCGAGCTCGAGCGCGACGCCACGGCAGCCGGCCTCGAACGGACGCGGCAGGAGGTGGCGCTCGACGTGGCCCAGGGGTTCTTGCAGCTCCTGCTCGACCGCGAGATCGTCGAGATCCAGGCCGAGCAGCTCGCGGCCGCCGAGGGTCAGCTCGCGCGCGTGGCCGAGCTCGTCGAGGCCGGCGCCCGCCCGCGTGGCGATCTCATCGCCCAGCAGTCTGTCGTCGCCGAGCGCCAGACGGCGCTCGTCGAGGCGCGCGGAGCGGTCGCGCTCGACCGCGTGACGCTGGTCCAGGCGATCGGGCTGGACCCGGCCGGCGCCTACCGCTTTGTCGGCCCCGACGCCGAGGCGCTCGCCGTGACCGGCGCACTGGCCTACGCGCCCCGCCCCGCCCCGGCGCTCGTCGCCGCCGCCCGCGAGGGGCGGTCCGACCGCCGCGCGCAGCTCCTCCGCATCCAGGCCGCCGAGGCCGCCGTCGGCGTCGCGCGGGCGTCCGGGCGGCCGAGCCTCGCGCTCACGGGCCAGGTCGGGACCGGGTACTCCAGCCTCCAGCGCCAGCTCACCAACCCCGACGCCATCCAGCCGACCGTCCCCGTCACGCTCGCGGACGGGACCGAGGTGTTCGTCGGGGGCGCCCCGTTTACGGTCCCGACCGGCTCGCCGGCCCTGGAGCAGACGCCGTTTTTCGACCAGTTCGCCGACAACCGGAGCGGGTCGCTCGAGCTCTCGCTCACGGTCCCCATCTTCGACCGCTTCCAGACGCGGCGCGGCGTGACGGAGGCCCAGGTCGCCGTCGAGGACGCCCGGATCGCGCTCGAAACGCTGGACCGGGCCGTCGCCGCCGACGTGCTCCAGTCGGTCGTCCAGGCCGAGACGGCGCAGGCGCGGCTCGCCGCGGCGCGGGTCCAGGCCGAAGCCGCCGCCGCCGCCCTCCGCGTCGAGCGCGACCGCTACCTGTTCGGGGCCGGCACGCTCTACGACGTGGCCGAGGCGCAGGCCCGGCTCGCCGAGGCCGAAGGCGCCCGCGCCCAGGCCGCCTACACGCTCGTCTTCCGCGTCGCCCTCGTCCGCCTCGCCGTCGGCGACGTCGACGTGGCCGGCCTCGCCGACCAGATCACCGGCGAGTAGCGGGCGGGGCGGGGTGGGAATACGAGAAGAGGCACGGAGGGGGAAGAGGCGTCTCCGCCGCCAGCGCCGCGCCGATTCCGCCCTCTCCCTCCTCTTCGCGCCCCCTCCTCTTCTCCCCCCCGCCCCGCGCAACCTCCGCCCGCCCCGCCCGTCGAGGCTCCACCCCGCCCACCCCGCCCCATGAGCCCCACTAAGAAAATCCTGATCGGCCTCGGCGTCGCCGTCGTGCTCCTCGTCGTCGTGGCCGCCCTGCTCGGCGGGGGCGACGAGGGCCTGGCCGTCGAGACGTCCGAGGCCCGCGTCCGCTCGATCACTGAGACCGTGACGGCGGCGGGGACCGTCGCCTCCGAGGTCGAGGTCGTCGTGTCGTCCGACGTGTCGGGCGAGATCGTGCTCCTGGCGGTCCAGGAGGGCGACCGCGTCGAGGCGGGCCAGCTCCTGCTCCGCATCCGCCCCGACATCTACGCCTCGCAGGTCGAGCAGGCGCAGACCCAGGTGACGGCGGCCCAGAGCGGCGTCGGCGAGGCGCGCGGGTCGGTGGCCGAGGCCGAGCAGGCCGTGACGCAGGCGCGCGCCGACGTGGCCCAGGCGACGGCCGACCGCGAGCGGGCCGAGCGCGCCTACAAGCGCCAGCAGGACCTGTTCGAGCGCGACGTGGTCTCGGCCGCCGACCTCGAAGCGGCGCGCGGGACGTTTGAGGTGGCCCAGGCCGCCGAGCGGTCGGCGCGCGAGCGCGTGGGCGGGGCGGAGGCCCGCGTCGCCACGTCGCGGGGCCGCGTGCGGAGCGCGCAGGCCCAGGCGCAGGGCGCTCAGGCTCAGGCCCGCGAGGCCGGCCAGCAGCTGGCCAAGACCGCCATCTACGCCCCCATCACGGGCACCGTCACCCAGCTCAACGTCGAGCTCGGCGAGCGGATCGTGGGGACGGCCCAGATGACGGGGACCGAGCTCATGCGCATCGCCCGGCTGGACGCGATGACGATGGAGATCGACGTGAACGAGAACGACGTCGTCCGCGTCGCGACCGGCGACTCGGCCCGCGTCGAGGTCGACGCCTACCCCGACGACCCGCTGGGCGGGAGCGTCGTCGAGATCGCCAACTCGGCCCGGATCGAGAACGTGGGCACGACGCAGGCGACCACCAACTTCCCCGTCGTCGTCCGCCTCGCGGCCGTGGGCGCCGACGCGGGCGGGGCGGGCATCAACGAGCGCCCGCGCGCGCCCGGCCCCGCCCTCCGGCCGGGCATGAGCGGGACGGTCGACATCTACACGCGGACGGTCCCGAACGCCGTCGTGGTCCCCATCCAGGCCGTGACCGTCCGCGACTTTAACGAGGTCGAGCGCGAGCGGCGGCGCCAGGCCGAGGCCGCCGGCGAGGCCATCCCCGACGCGCCGGTCCCGGACGGCGAGGACCTCCGCCGCGTCGTGTTCGTGGTCGAGGACGGCACGGCTGTCTTGCGCGAGGTCGAGACCGGCATCTCCGACGACACCCACATCGAGGTCCGCAGCGGGCTGACCGGCGGCGAGACCGTGATCTCCGGCCCGTTCCGGCTCCTCCGCACCGAGATCTCCGACGCCGACGCCGTCCGCGAGAGCGACGGGGCCGTCGTGGAGGAGGACGAGTAGCAGGCGCCGCCCCCGCCCCGCCCCCGAGAGCGGCGGGCGGGGCGGCCCTCCTGAGCGCTCCGCCCGTTTCTCCTCCTCCCCGCCCTCCTCCCCCGCCCGCTATGCCCTCCGTCATCGAGATCGACGACGTCTGGAAAACCTACTCGATGGGGACCCAGGAGGTCCACGCGCTCCGCGGGTGCTCGCTGGACGTCGACGAGGGCGAGTACGTCGCCATCATGGGGCCGTCGGGGTCGGGGAAGTCGACGCTCATGAACGTGGTCGGCTGCCTCGACGTGCCGACGCGGGGGACGTACCGGCTGGGCGGCCGCGACGTCGGCCGGCTCTCCGACGACGAGCTCGCCGAGGTCCGCAACCGGCAGATCGGGTTCGTCTTCCAGACGTTCAACCTGCTCCCGCGGCAGGACTGCTTGCAGAACGTCGAGCTCCCGCTCGTCTACGCCGGCGTCGGTCGCCAGGAGCGGCGCGAGCGGGCGGCCGAGGCGCTCACGCAGGTCGGCCTGGGCGACCGGCTCGACCACAAGCCGAACGAGCTCTCCGGCGGCCAGCGCCAGCGCGTGGCGGTCGCGCGCGCGCTCGTGAACCGCCCCGCCATCCTCCTCGCCGACGAGCCGACGGGGAACCTGGACTCGGCGACGTCGGACGAGATCATGCGGCTGTTCGAGCTGCTGTACCGGCGCGGCAACACGCTCCTCGTGGTCACGCACGAGGACGACATCGCCGAGCACGCGCGGCGCGTGGTCCGCCTGCGCGACGGCGTCGTGGAGACGGACGTGGCCGTCGACCGCCCCGCCCTCGCCGAGCTGGGCGAGGCGGAGCTCTCGGCGGCCGAGCCGGTGTAGGGCGTTCGGGCGGGGCGGCGTCCGGGCGGCCGTTGAGGGCGGGGCGGCGGCTGAACCGTTTCTAACACAACGTGCAGGGAGGTACGGGGTACTCGGTACGAGGTACGCGAGCGCCGATGTCAGATCAGACCGTACCTCGTACCCGGTACCTCGTACCCACCCGAAGGGCGGGGCGGGCGGGGTGGAGGCAGCATGAACCCTGCGGGCGGGGCGGCCCGTAGCGCACCACCCCGCCCTTTGGGTCCGCCCGCTGCCCCCGCTGCCATGAGCGCCACCGCCGTTTTCCACACCGCGCTCGGAGCGCTCGCGCTCGTGACGGGCGCCGTCGTGCTGGCCCGGCCGAAGGGCGGGCCGTGGCACCGCGTCGTCGGCCGCGTCTACGTCGTCTCGATGGTCGTCCTGTGCCTCGCGTCGTTCGGGCTCCGCGACTCGACGCCGCTGTTCCGAGGGTTCGGCGGCTTCCACGTCGCCGCGATCGTCAGCCTCGTGACCGTCTCGGCCGGGGCGTGGTCGGCGTGGCGCGGCGGGCGGACCCAAAGGGCGGGGTGGCTCCCGTGGCACTACATGTGGATGGCGTGGTCGTACATCGGCCTCGTCATGGCGACGGGCGGCCACGTCGCGCGACCGATAGACCTCGCCTTCCGCGACGCAGGGCTGTCGGCGAACGTGGCCGTCTGGCTGTCGGTCGCCGTCGTGTGGGGGCTCCCGCCGCTCGTCGGGCGGTGGTGGATCGCGCGGCGGCTGGCGGCCTGGGACGCGCTCGGCGCGCGCCTCGCGCCAGGGTCGGTGCCGGCCTGACCGCCCCGCCCCCGCACGCCGAGGCGCGCCTACGGACGGGCTCGCCCCTCGACCGCCGGGACCTGCGCCGCCTCCAGCTTTTCCGTGCCGGCGTGGGCGGGGCGGGGTGGCCCGGGCGGCGCACCGGCTGCCCGGGCCAGCACGACGCGGCCTCAGAAGGGTTGCCACCTCCCCCACCCCACCGGCCGTAGCCGCTGGGCCGAGGACGAGGGCCGCCCCGCCCGAGGCCACGGCCCGGCTCGGGAATTCCCGGACGCCACCTGCAAACCAGCGCACCCGCCCCGCCCGTTCCCCGCCCCCGCCAGCGTGCGGAGGCAAGGCGGCCCGCAACCCGCCGCGCCCGCCGCGCGTCCACCGGCGGGCCGGCACGTGTCGCCGGCCGCCCCGTATGTTGCCCCGCCCCCGCGGCGCCCTCCGCCGCCCGAGACCCGATCGATGTCCAACGACTCCAGCACCGTCCCCGAGTCGGCCCTCGCCAAGCTAGGCCACACGCTCTACCAGCGGGCGCTCGTGCGGCGCGAGGACGAAACGATTACGGACCCCCGCGGCCAGCCCATCGGGTGGCTCCTGGACACGCGGACGCCCATGCTCGACGGCGAGGTGTTCGCCGAGGCCGGCACGGTGCTCGCTGACCGGCTCCGAGCGCGCGGGATCGAGCAGGTGGCCGGGTTCGGCTACGGGGCGTTCCCGCTCGTGACCGCCGTGCTCCCGCACGGGACGGGCGAGCAGCCGTTCGTCGGCGGCTTTATCCGCGAGCGGCGCAAGCCGTACGGGCGCCGCCGGCTCGTCGAGGGGCCGCTCGACCGGACCAAGCCGGTCGCCCTCATGGACGACATCCTCAACAGCGGGCGGAGCGCGGCCCGCGCCGTAGCGCTCCTCCGCAGCGACGGGTTCCAGGTGGCCGGCGTGATGACGCTGTTCAACTTTACCTGGAGCGGGGGGCGGGCGCGGCTCGAAGGCGACGGCCTGTGGGTCGAGTCGCTCCTCGAACTCAACCTCCGCGAGACGGCCCGGGCGGCGGTCCCGTCCGGCGACACCGCCTGAGCGCGCGATGGACGTCTGGCGCTCCCGGTCGTCGCGCTCCGCCGCCGAGACCGGCGACGGGGCCTCTGACCTCCCCGTCCCGGCTCACCGCGCCGGCGTCCGGCTCGACCAGACGCCGCCGCCGCCGCCGCCGGACGCGGTGACCGTCGCGGGCGGGGCGGGCGCGCTCCCGGACCCGATGGCGCCGCAGCCGGGCGAGATGCCGTTCCTCGACCACCTCGAGGAGCTCCGCTGGCGGATCTTCAAGGCGCTCGGCGGCATCGCCGTGTGCTCAGTCCTCTGCCTGTTCTTCGCCGGGTGGATCGTGGGCGACGTGCTGCTCGGCCCGACGAAGCCGTCGTTCTTCATGTACGACGTGCTCGGGCTGGACCCGGTCGAGGTGACGCTCCAGAACCGGACGATCACGGGCCAGTTTTTCGCCTACTTCGGGACCGTCCTCGCGACGGGCATCGTGCTGGGGTCGCCCATCGTGGTGTACCAGGTGTGGAAGTTTATCGAGCCCGGGCTGTACCCGCAGGAGCGGCAGGGGCTGAGGTTCGCGTCCGTGTTCGCGACCGGCTTCTTCGTGACCGGCATCGCGTTCGGGTACCTCGTGATCGCGCCGATCGCGCTCCAGTTTTTCGCCCAGTTCCAGGTGGCGGAGACGATCGTCAACGAGTTCGACATCTCGCGCTACTTCTCGATGCTCCTGACGTGGTCGTTCGGGGCCGGCGTCCTGTTCGAGCTCCCGGTCGTCGTCGTGGTCCTGACCAAGCTGGGCGTCGTCTCCTCGGAGCTCCTGCGGACCGGGCGGCGCTACGCGCTCGTCATCATCCTGGTCCTCTCGGCGTTCCTCACCCCGCCCGACCCGCTCAGCCAGGTCATCCTGGCGGTCCCGCTGCTCCTGCTCTACGAGCTCTCGATCCTGCTCGCCCGCGTGGTCGAGAAGCGCGACGCCGAGGCGCTCGCCGAGGGCGGGGCGGCGTAGGGGGCTCGGTGCGGTCGCCGCTGGGCACCGGCGGGTGCGCACTCCCACGGCCGCACGACCGCCCCGCCCGTCGCGTTCAGACCGCCCCGCCCGCCCCGCCCTTTGGGTCCGCCCGGATGACCGTTCGCCGCCTCACCCCGCTCCTCCTGCTCCTCGCGCTCGCGCCGCCGGCCGCGGCCCAGGCCGAGGGCGACCTGTTCGCGATCCGCAAGAGCTTCGGCCTGTTCGGGTCGATCTACGAGGCGCTCGCGTCCGAGTACGTCGACGCCGTCGACGCCGAGCGGCTGATGCGGACCGGGATCGGCGCCATGACGAACGCGCTCGACCCGTACACGGTCTACTACGACGAGGCGACGGCCGCGGCCAGCCGGCTCCAGCAGCAGGGCGAGGTGGGCGGGGTCGGCGTGGTGCTTGCCGAGCGGGGCGGCGGGCTCGTGGTCTCGTCCGTGCTCGACGGGTCGGACGCCGAGGCGCAGGGGCTCCGGCCCGGCGACGCCGTCGTCTCGGTTGCGGGGCAGCCGGGCGGGGCGGTCTCGGCCGAGCGCGCCAACGCGCTCCTCCGCGGCGACCCGGGCACGAGCGTGCCCATCGAGGTCGAGCGCGAGGGCGAGGCCGAGCCGCTCCGGTTCGTGCTCGTCCGCGCCGGCGAGGAGCGCTCGGACGTGACGTACTCGGGCTTCGTGGGCGACGTCGCAGAGGGCGTGGGCTACGTCCGCCTCGGGCGGTTTATGCAGGAGGCGGCGGGGCAGGTGACGGACGCCGTCGAGGCGCTCCAGGCGCAGGGCGAGCTCCGGGCGCTCGTCCTGGACCTGCGCGGCAACCCGGGCGGGCTGCTCGACCAGGCCGTCGCGCTGAGCGGCGTGTTCCTGCCTGAGGGCGCCGTCGTGACGGCTACGCAGGGCCGCTCGCGGGGCACGGACCGGACGTACACGACGGGCACCGCCCCGCTCCTGCCGGACCTGCCCGTGGCCGTGCTCGTGGACGGGGCGAGCGCGTCGGCGTCGGAGATCGTGGCCGGCGCGCTCCAGGACCACGACCGCGGCGTGGTCGTCGGCGAGACGACGTACGGGAAGGGGCTCGTCCAGGTCGTCCGCCCGATGCCGTACGGGACGGCGCTCAAGCTGACCGTCAGCCGCTACACGACGCCGGCGGGCCGCGAGATCCAGCGCTTGAGCTACGCGCAGGGCGAGCGGGCCGCGGCCGTCCCCGACTCGCTCCGGCGCGCGTTCCAGACGCGGGCGGGGCGGACCGTCCGCAGCGGCGGCGGCATCGAGCCGGACGTGCCGGTGTCGCTGGGCGCGGAGAGCGAGCTCGAGCGGGCGCTCGTGCGCTCGGCCGCGTTCCTCCGCTTTGCCAACCGCTACGCCGCGGACCACCCCGCCCTGCCCGACGACTTCCGCGTGGACGGCCCGGTCTACGACGCGTTCGAGGCGTTCGTCGAGTCCGAGGGCGTCGCCTATCGCACCGACGCTGAGCGCGCCGCCGACGCGCTCGCGGCCGACCTCGACGCGACGGGCTACAGCAGCGCCGAGCGCCCGCTCGCCGATCTCCGGCAGGCCATCGAGCGCGAAAAGGCCCGCGACTTCGAGCGCCACGCGCCGCGCCTCCAGGCGCAGCTCCGCCACGAGATCCTCTCGCGCTACCTCGGGCAGCGGGACCAAACGGTGGCCGAGCTGGGCCGGGACCCCGTCCTGGAGGCCGCCCGCCGCCTGCTTCTCGACCCGGCCGCCTACGCGCGAACGCTCGGCCGGTAGCCGCCCCGCCCGGGCGGGGCGGTCACGCGACCAGCGCCGGGATCTTCGTGACGGAGAACGACCCGAGGTCGGCCCGCTCGCTCGCGTGCTCGACGGTGATTCCGAGCACGTCCCCCGCCTCGTCGTAGTCCAGCACAACGTCGGGAGCCACTTCTGCAGCATCGGCGCCCGTCCCCGTGCGGAGCGCGATGTAGAG
The DNA here is from genome assembly GCF_031846415.1 of Rubrivirga litoralis. Taxonomy (NCBI): domain Bacteria; kingdom Pseudomonadati; phylum Rhodothermota; class Rhodothermia; order Rhodothermales; family Rubricoccaceae; genus Rubrivirga; species Rubrivirga litoralis. The sequence continues at coordinate 34,527 of NZ_JAVRHT010000001.1, forward strand.
CGTGTCGGTATCGGGGTAATACTCGAACGTCACGGCGAGTCCGGTTTGAAGGAGCGGTCGGGGAAAGCGTTGTGGAGCGTCAGGCCGTCTGGCAACGTCACGACGCGGAGGTGCTTGCCTAGATCGTCAATGTATCGCCAGTGCCGGATGCGTCCGTCGGGCTGAACCTCAGTCGCTTCGGGATCGCGGACGGCGAGTTCACACCACTCGAGTCGGATGTAAGGGCGGCCCTCAAGGACTCGGCGGTCGAAGTACGCAGTCCGATCCATGTGGACAAGCTACTGCGGGAGCCCGATTCGCTCCGTCTACTGGGGCGGGGCGGCGGGTAGCTTGGGCCGCCCCGCCCCAGAACCACCCCGCCCCATGCTGTTCGTCCTCCTCCTCGTCGGCGCCGTGGGCGGGTTTGTCGCGGGGCTCGTCGGCGTCGGCGGCGGCGTCGTCTTCGGCCCCGCGTTGTTCTTCGCGTTCGGGGCCGCCGGCGTGGCGGACCCCGTGCTCACGCCGCTCACGCTGGGGACCAGCCTGCTCTGCACGTTCGCGGCCTCGGCGTCGGGGACCGTGGGGCAGTGGAAGCACGGGGCCATCGACCGGCGGACGGCGCTCGTGACGGGCGCGTTCGCGGCCGTCGCCGTCGTCCTCGTCGGGCGCTTCGTCTCGACGCAGCCGTGGTACGACAAGCAGACGTTCCAGGTGGTGCTCGGGCTCTCGCTCGTCGCCGTCGTCGCGCGCATGCTGACCGGCGGCGCCCGCGCCGACGCCTACACGGCCGCCGACGCGCGGACCGCCCCGCCCCGCCTGGCCGCCGTGGGCGGGGCGGCCGGGACCATCTCGGCGCTGGCTGGCATCGGGGGCGGGGTGGTGCTCGTGCCCGCGTTCGCCGGCCTCGTCCGCCTCCCGACGGCCGTCGCGTCGGGGACCTCGACGGCGGCCATCACGATCATCACGGCCGTCGGCGTGGCGACCTACGTGGTGCTGGGGTGGGACGCGCCCGTGCCGCCGGGCACGCTGGGCTACGTGGACTGGCGCGGGGCGGCGGCGCTCGCGCTCCCCGCCGTCGTGACGGCGCGTCTGGGCGTGTCGGCGGCCCACCGGATCGACGTCCGCTACGTCCGCTACAGCTTCGCCGCGTTCGCGGCCGTCGTCGCTGCCCGCCTGCTGTGGAAGGCGTTCTCCTAAACAGCGCGCCCCGCTCGGCGGGGCCGGCGGGGCGCGAACGTCGGGCGGGGCGGGGGCTACGCCAGGTCGCCTTGGTTCTCGACCGTGAACGTCACCTTGCAGTGGACGCGGTAGTTGCCGGCCTTGCCGTCGCCGGGCTCGTAGATGAAGTCGTTGACGTAGACGCTCTGGACGCCGCGGACGGTCTGCGAGACTTCCTTGTACGCCTGCTGGACGGCGTCGTCGAAGCTCTTGTCGGAGACGGCGGAGACTTCGATGATCTTGGCGAGGGCCATAGTGGGATGGGGAATGTGTGAGAAGGGAGCCGTTTCTACGCGGGCGGGGCGGGGTGGGGTCCTCCGCCGCGGCCTCCGCGCGCGCCTTTTCGCGTGGCAGCTCGCGCACGCGGCCGACGCGCAGGAGGCGCTTTACGCCGAGCGCAAGCGCGCCCTGTTCGCGGGACTCGCCACCCCGCCCGGTTGCGGCCCGCCCCGCACCGTCGTCGAGATCGGGGCCGGAGCCGGACCGAACGCCCGCTACCTCGCGCGGGGCACGCGCTGGGTCGTCGTCGAGCCGAACGCCTGGTTCCACCCGCACCTCCGCCGCGCGGCCGAGCGCCACGGGCTGGACCTCGACCTGAGGCCGGGCACGGCCGAGGCGCTGCCGGTCGAGGGCGGGGCGGCCGACGCGGTCGTGAGCACGCTCGTCCTGTGCTCGGTGGGCGACGTGGAGGCCGCGTTGTCCGAGGCCCGCCGCGTGCTCCGCCCCGGCGGGCGGTTCTACTTTGTCGAGCACGTCGCCGCCCCGCCCGGCTCGGGGCTGCGCGCGTGGCAGCGGGCGCTCCGCCGCCCGTGGGGCTGGGCCGCCGACGGCTGCCGCCCCGACCGCGAGACGGGCCGCCGGATCCGCGAGGCCGGCTTCGCGGACGTGCAGATGGAGGCGTTCACCGCCCCGCTCGGGCTGGCTGCCCCGCACGTCGCGGGCGTGGCGACGGTGGGAGGGATCGAGCGATAAGGGATGGAGGGATGGGCAGAGAGAGGATCTGCTCGTCCCTCTATGCCTCCCCATTCCTCGTCCCTCCGTAAGACCGGCCGTAAGACCGGGCGGGGCGGGGCGGGTCTATCCTGCCCGTCCACCCCGCCCCCGACATGGAGACCCTCACGCACACCCAGGTCCGCGACTACTACGGCACGACGCTCCAGTCGGCGGGCGACCTCAAGACGTCGGCGTGCTGCCCGAGCGAGTCCGTCCCCGAGCACCACCGGCCGATCCTGTCGCTCCTCCCCGACGAGGTGCTGGCGAAGTTCTACGGCTGCGGCTCGCCGATCCCGGCCGCCCTGGACGGGGCGACGGTCCTCGACCTGGGCTGCGGAACGGGCCGCGACGCTTTCGTCGCCGCCGCGCTCGCCGGGCCGGCCGGGCGCGTGATCGGCGTGGACATGACGCCGGAGCAGGTCGAGGTCGCCAAGCGCCACCGCGAGGCCGTCGCGGACGCCCTGGGCCACCCCGCTCCGACGACCGAATTTCGGCTGGGACTGATCGAGGACCTGGGCGCGCTGGGCGTCGAGGACGAGAGCGTCGACGTCGTGATCTCGAACTGCGTCCTCAACCTGGCCCCGGACAAGGAGCCCGTGTTCCGCGAGATCTGGCGCGTGCTGAAGCCCGGCGGCGAGCTCTACGCGTCCGACGTGTTCGCCGACCGCCGTCTGCCCGAGGCCATCCGCCGGGACCCCGTGCTCGTGGGCGAATGTCTCGGCGGCGCGCTCTACACCGAGGACTTCCGCCGCCTCATGGCCCGTCTCGGCTGGGCCGACGTGCGGACCGTCGCCGAGAGTCCGATTACGGTCGAGGACCCCGCCCTCCGCGACGCGCTGGGCGCCGCCCGCTTCGTCTCGCGGACGGCCCGTGCCTTCAAGCTCCCGGGCCTCGTCGAGGACGCGTGCGAGGACTACGGCCAGATGGCGACCTACCGGGGCGGGGTGGAGGGTCAGCGCCACGCCTTCGTCCTGGACGACCACCACACGTTCGAGGCCGGCCGCCCCGCCCTCGTGTGCGGCAACACGGCGGCCATGCTCCAGGAGACGCGGTTCGCGCCGTTCTTCGACGTGACCGGCGACCGCTCGACGCACTTCGGCTTGTTCGACTGCGCGCCGGCGCCAGTCGGGGGCGGGGCGGCGACGGAGTCCTGCTGCTGACGCTGCCCGCCCCCACGTAGAGCCGCGCGGGCGGGGTGGCCGCCCCGGCCCCGTCAGGCGTACGCCTCCATCGGCGGGCACGAGCACACGAGGTTCCGGTCGCCGAAGGCGTTGTCCACGCGGCCCGTCGTCGGCCAGAACTTGGCGTCGCGGCTCCACGGCGCCGGCCACGCCGCCTGCTCGCGCGAGTACGGATGCGTCCACTCGGTCGCCGTGGTCTCGACGACCGTGTGCGGGGCCATCTTGAGCACGTTGTCGTCGGCGTCGGCGGTGCCCAGCTCGATCTCCTGGATCTCGGTGCGGATCGCGATCATGGCGTCGCAGAAGCGGTCGAGCTCCGCCTTCGACTCGCTCTCGGTCGGCTCCACCATGAGCGTGCCCGTCACGGGCCACGACATGGTCGGCGCGTGGAAGCCGTAGTCGATGAGGCGCTTGGCGATGTCCTCGGCCGAGACGCCGGCCTTCTGGAACGGGCGCACGTCGAGGATGAACTCGTGGGCGCTCAGTCCGTTCGGCCCGCGGTAGAGGACGTCGTAGTGGCCCTCCAGCCGCTTCGCCATGTAGTTGGCGTTGAGGATGGCGACCTGCGAGGCCCGCCGGAGTCCGTCGGCGCCCATCATGGCGATGTAGGCCCACGAGATCAGGAGCACGAGCGCGCTCCCGTAGGGCGCCGACGCGACCGGCCCGATGCCCTCCTCCCCGCCCGTCGGGACGACCGGGTGGCGCGGCAGGAACGGCTCCAGCTTCTCGACGACCCCGATCGGCCCCATGCCCGGCCCGCCGCCGCCGTGCGGAATCGCGAACGTCTTGTGCAGGTTGAGGTGGCACACGTCCATCCCGAAGTCGCCCGGCCGGCACAGGCCGACCATCGCGTTGAGGTTGGCGCCGTCCATGTACACCAACCCGCCCGCGTCGTGGACGACGTCGGCCATCTCGCGGATCGTCGTCTCGAAGACGCCGTGCGTGCTCGGGTAGGTGATCATGAGCGCCGCGAGCCGGTCGGCGTGCTTTTCCGCCTTGGCGCGGAGGTCGTCCATGTCGACCTCGCCCGCGTCGTCCACCTTGACCGCGACCACGTCCATGCCGGCCATGACCGCGCTCGCGGGGTTCGTGCCGTGCGCGCTCGTCGGGATGAGGCAGACGGTCCGCTGGTCGTCCCCGCGCGAGCGGTGGTAGGCGCGGATCGTGAGGAGCCCGGTGTACTCGCCCTGCGCGCCCGAGTTGGGCATGAGCGAGACGGCGTCGAACCCGGTGATCTCGGCCAGCCACTCTTCCAGCGTGTCGACGACCTCCTCGTAGCCCTCGGTCTGGGCGTCCGGCGCGAACGGGTGGACGTTCGCGAAGCCGGGGAACGTGATCGGCATCATCTCGGCCGTCGCGTTCAGCTTCATCGTGCACGACCCGAGCGGGATCATCGAGTGCACGAGCGAGAGGTCCCGGTTCTCCAGCTTTTTCAGGTACCGGAGCATCTCGGTCTCGCTCCGGTAGGCATGGAACGTCGGGTGCTCCAGGAACGGCGTCTCGCGCGCCATCACCCCGCCGTACGCCGCCCCGCCCCCGCCGCTTTCGTCCGCGTCGGGCGGGGCGGGGAGGACGGACCCGCCGAAGGCGTCGACGAGGTCTTCGAGGTCGGCGTCGGTGACGGTCTCGTCGAGGGCGACGCCGACCGTGCCGTCGTCGTAGAGGCGGAGGTTGACGGCGTGCTCCTCCAGGGCGATCGCGACCACGTCCGCCCCGCTCAGGCCACTCGGGCGGACGCGGAGCGTGTCGAAGTAGTCCGAGTGGACGACCTCGTGGCCCGCCGCGCGGAGCGCCTCGGCCAGCCGCTGCGTCTGCCCGTGGACGAACTCGGCGATGGCTTTGAGGCCGTCCGGCCCGTGGTAGACGGCGTAGAACCCGGCCATGTTGGCGAGGAGCACCTGGGCCGTGCAGATGTTGGACGTCGCCTTTTCGCGGCGGATGTGCTGCTCACGCGTCTGGAGCGCCATGCGGAGCGCCGGCTCGCCGTGGCGGTCCTGGCTGACGCCGATGATGCGGCCCGGAATCTTGCGCGCGAACTGGTCCGTCGTGGCGAAGAAGGCGGCGTGCGGGCCGCCGTAGCCCATCGGCACGCCGAACCGCTGGCTGTTGCCCACGGCGGCGTCGGCGCCCCACGCGCCCGGCGCCTCGAGGAGCGTGAGCGCCAGGAGGTCCGCCGCCACGGCGAGGTAGGCGCCGGCGTCGTGCAGCCGGTCCGCGAACGCGGCGTAGTCGACCACCTCGCCGTCGGTCGTCGGGTACTGGACGAGCGCGCCGATCGTGTCGTCGGTCACCTCCGCCCCGCCCCAGTCGCCGACCACGACGTCGATGCCGACCGGCTCGGCCCGCATCTTGACGACCGCGACCGTCTGCGGGTGGCACCGCGCGTCGACGAGGAACGTCGAGCGCTTGCCGCGGTGGGCGCCGGCGAAGAGCGACATGGCCTCGGCCGCCGCCGTGCCCTCGTCCAAGAGCGACGCGTTCGCGATGGGCAGCCCCGTCAGGTCCGACACGACCGTCTGGAAGTTGAGGAGCGCCTCCAGGCGGCCCTGCGCGATCTCGGCCTGGTACGGCGTGTACTGCGTGTACCACCCCGGATTCTCCAGCACGTTGCGCTGGATGACGGGCGGGGTGAACGTACCGTGGTAGCCCATCCCGATGTACGACCGCGTCGCCTCGTTGGCCTCGGAGAGCGCGCGGAGGTCGGCCAGGAGCTCCTGCTCGCCGAGCGGGTCGGGCAGGTCGAGCGCCCGCCCGAGTTGGATCGCGTCGGGGACGGCCGCGCGGCTCAGCGCGTCGAGCGAGTCGTAGCCGAGCGCGTCGAGCATCTCGCGCTCCTCGGCCGGCGACGGCCCGATGTGGCGGTTGGCGAAGCGGTCGGGGTGGCTGACGCCGTCCCTGGCGGGGTGGCTGGCGCCATCCTGGGCGGGGCGGCCGGTGCGGGTGTCCGTGGCGGTCTCCATGCGGGCGGGTCGGGGGTGTGAGGCTGGAAGGCGGCGCCCCGGAAGCGGTTCCCCACCGCCCCGCCCTGGGCGGGGAGGATCGGGGAAACAGAGGCGAAGGGCGGGGCGGCCGCGCCTCGTCCAGACGCGGGAGCGGCGGCCGTTCGTGTGGGCGGGGTGGCCCCGGGCGGGCGGCACGCCGCCCCGCAGCGTTTCCACCGCCCCGCCCACAGCGGACACGGCACGCCGTGTCCCTACCACCCCGCCCCCGCGCGTTGCGGGCGGGGCGGGCATCTTCCGCTCGCTGCTCGCTGCTCGCTGCTCGCTGCTCGCCGCTACGCGGCTTGCTGGCGGAGCGCCGCGAGCGCCTCGCGCGCGGCCACCTGCTCGGCGGCCTTTTTGGACCGGGCCGAGCCCTGGCCCACGTGCTCGCCGTCGACGACGGCGGCGACCGTGAACGTGCGGTCGTGGCTCGGCCCCTCTTCGGAGATCGTCTCGTAGGTCGGCTGCGCGAGCCCGAGGCCCTGGACGTGCTCCAGGAGCAGGCTCTTGTAGTTGCTCCGGTCGGCCGCCGCCACGCCCAGGTCCACGCACTGCTCCAGGACGGCGTTGATGAACCGGCGCGCGGCGGCGAACCCGAGGTCGAGGTAGACGGCGCCGACGACGGCCTCGAAGGCGTCGGCGAGGATCGTCCGGTTGGTCCGCCCCGCGGACGCCTCCATGTTGTCGCTCATCAGGATGAGCGCGTCCAGGCCGATGGCCTCGGCGTAGCCGGCGAGCGCCTTCCCGTTGACGAGCGTGGCCCGCGTGCGCGTGAGGAACCCCTCGGACCGCTCCGGGAACGTCCGGTAGAGGACCTCGGCGGTGACCGCCCCGAGCACGGCGTCGCCCAGGAACTCCAGGCGCTCGTTCGACTCGGTCCCGTCGCTCACGTGGCCGCGGAACAGCGAGCGGTGGCGGAGCGCGTGGTCGTAGAGCCCGAGGTCGCCGACCGGCGTCCCCACGACGGCCTCGACGGCGCGGCGCGAGACGCCCCGCTCGCTGACCTCGTCGTCCCCCCCGTTCTCGCCCCACGGGCCGTCTGGGGGCGGGGCGGCGGCGTCGCCGAGCCACGACCGCACGAGGCGGGAGCTGCGGCGGAGGAGTCCAGACGAGTCCATGTACAGAGCGGGCGGGTGTGGAATGTCCTCAGATTGTACGCCGAGGGCAACCGGCGCTCCGGTATTCACCCCGCCCTCCCGCTCCTCCGCCCCAGATCGGCCTCCGCCGCGCCCTGCCCCGCCCTCGGGCTGCGAACGGGCGGGGCGGAGCGGCGTTGGGAGAGCACACCGCCCCGCCCGCCGACTCCGCCCATGCCGCCCCGCCCCGACTCCGTCACGACCCGCAACCCGGCCACGGGCGAGACGCTCGACACCTACCGCCGCCTGACGGACGACGAGACCGACGCCGCGCTCGACCGGGCCGCCGAGGCGTTCGAGGCGCACCGCCAGACGCCGTTCGCCGTGCGGGCCGAGGCCATGCGCCGCGCGGCCGACCTCCTGGACGAGGGCGCCGAGGTCCACGGCGCCCTCATGACGCGCGAGATGGGGAAGCCGCTCGACCAAGCCGTCGCCGAGGCCCGCAAGTGCGCGTGGGTCTGCCGCTACTACGCCGAGCACGCCGAGGGCTTTTTGCAGGACGAGCCGCGCGAGACCGACGCCACGCGGAGCTTCGTGGCCTACGAGCCGCTCGGCCCGGTCCTCGCCGTCATGCCGTGGAACTTCCCCTACTGGCAGACCCTCCGCTTCGCCGCGCCGACGATCATGGCGGGCGGGGTGGGGCTCTTGAAGCACGCCGACAACGTCCTGGGCTGCGCCGAGGCCATGGTCGATGTGTTCCGCCAGGCCGGGTTCGACGACGGCGTGTTCCAGTGGCTCAACCTCGACCACGAGGCGACCGCCCGCGTCATCGCCGACGACCGCGTCCGCGCCGTCACGCTGACCGGGAGCAGCCGGGCGGGGCGGAGCGTCGGGAGCCAGGCGGGCCAGGCGCTCAAGCCGTCGCTCCTCGAACTCGGCGGGTCGGACGCCTTCGTGGTCCTGGCCGACGCCGACCTGGACCGGGCCGTCGAGGTGGGCGTCGCGGCGCGGACGCAGAACAACGGCCAGTCGTGCATCGCGGCCAAGCGGTTCATCCTGGAGGCCCCGATCGCGGACGAGTACACGGCCCGGTTCGTCGAGCGCATGGAGGCGCTCACGGTCGGCGACCCGACCGACCCGGACACCGACCTCGGCCCGCTCGCCCGCGAGGACCTCCGCGCCGGCGTCCACGACCAAGTCGAGCGCGCGGCCGCCGAGGGCGCGCGCGTCCTGTGCGGCGGAACGGTCCCTGACGGCCCCGGCGCCTACTACCCGCCGACGGTCCTGGGCGGGGTGGGCGAGGGGACGGTCGCGTTCGAGGAGGAGATCTTCGGCCCGGTCGCGTCGCTGACCGTCGCCCAGGACCAGGACGACGCGGTCCGCCTGGCGAACGCGACCCGGTTCGGGCTCGGCGGCAGCGTGTGGACCCGGAGCCGCGAGCGGGGCGAGCGCGTCGCCCGCCGGATCCGCTCGGGCGCCGTGTTCGTGAACGAGATGACGAAGAGCCACCCGAACCTCCCGTTCGGCGGCGTCGGCGACTCGGGCTACGGCCGCGAACTGGGCCGCCCCGGCATCCGCGCCTTCGTGAACGAGAAGACGGTCTGGGTGGAGTGACGGACGGGGAACGAGGAAAGAGGAACTGGGAATGGGCAGAGGGACCGCCCCGCCCGCCCCGCCCGGGCCGTTCGAGCCGGGCGGGGTGGTAGGGACACCCTGCATGGTGTCCAGCCATCGGGCGGGGTGGCGATCCCGGACCCGACCACCCCGCCCACGCCCCGACGACCGTGGGCGGGGTGGTGTCAGACCTGCCACCCCGCCCGCAACCTCGGGCGGGGTGGCCCGTCTCGCGGTGTACGTTGTCTCAACCTCCAACGCCGCCCCGCCCGCCATGGTGATCGTCGCCGTTATGCTGTTCCTCGTCGCCATCGTGGCGACCGTGGGTGGGATCTACTACGAGGTTCAGATGACGAAGTCTAAGACGGCCGCCAAGCTCGGTCGCGCCACGGGGCACCTCGAGGACGAGCTCGCCGACGCGAAGGCCGACCGCGACCGGCTCCTCCGCCGCGTCGAGGCGCTCGAAGCCATCGTCACGAGCGAGGGCTACGACCTGGAGCGCGAGGCCCGCGCCGCCGGCCTCGCCCCGGGGCGCATCGACGCCGGCCTCCTGGACGACTCCGCCCCGCCCGAGCCGTCAGAGCCCGAGCCCGTCGTTCAGCGCCAGCGCACGCGGTAGGCCGTCATGTGCACGCCCGACCGCGGACGAACGCCAGCGCGGCCGGGCCGACCACACGGTCGTCGCGGCTCAGGTTGGGGACGCCCAGCGCGTGGCTCCGCGCCGGCATGACGACGACCTCGCTGGGCACGCCGGCCGCGTCCAGCGCGGCGTCCAGCACCTCCACCTGGCGCTCGAACACCGGCCCCTCGCCGTCGGCGTAGACGATGAGGAACGGCGGGTCGCCGGCCGAGGCGTACGTCGCCGGCGACGCCTCGCGCTCCCACGCGAGCGGCTCGGGCGGGGCGGTCTCGACCGGCTCGCCGGACGGTGAGAACCGGCGGGCGTAGTACGCGAAGTCGGCCCCGGCCTCGGTGTAGGTCGGCCGGTCGGCGATGTCGAGAGCCGCCCCGCTCACCGCGACTACGCCGCACACGACGCTCTGCGAGGCTCCCGCGCGCTGGAGCGGGGCGGGGTCGAGCGCCACGCGCGCCGCCAGCTGCGCGCCGGCCGAGTGGCCCATGAGGAACAGCGCGTCCGGGTCGCCGCCGTAGGCCCCGATCTCGCGGTGGACGTACGCGACCGCGTCGGCCATGTCCTCGACCTGCGCCGGGTACCGGACGCCCGGCTGGAGCCGGTAGCTGATGACGGCGGCGCCGATGCCGTGCCGCGCCAAAAACCGGCCCACGTTGTTGTACAGGTCCTCGCCGCCGTACGTGAAGTCGCGGTCGCCCGAGTCCCACCCGCCCCCGTGGACGAACACGACCGTCGGCCACGGCTCGCGGCGGACCGAGTCGGCGAGGGGCATGAACAGGTTGAGCCGGTGCTTCGGGTCGCCGTCGTCGAGGTAGGCGAGGTCGCGGCGCACGTTCTCGGCCGGGAGCGGGACCCTCTCGTAGAACAGGTCGACGCCGACGGACTTGACGAGGCCGCACCCGCCGGCGACGAGCAGGAGGACCGGGGCGAGCAGGAGGCGGAGGCGCACGGGCGGGGCGGAGATGCGGGCGGAGCCGCGTCCAACCCGCCCCGCCCGCTCGGGTGCCCTGGACCGCCGCCCCGCCCCGCTCAAGCGTTTCGGGCGGGGTGGGCCGGCTCACCGTCCCACTGACGCACCGACGGACTGACCCACCGCCTTACCGCTCCCACGGCACCTCGGCCGAGCGGTCGAACGTGACCCCGAGCGCCGTCCACCGCGGCGCCTGCGCGGCGAGCCGCCGGCGGACGCCCGGCCACGACCGCACGGCCTGCGGCGACCACGCGAGCTCGGCGACGGCCGCCAGGCGCGGGAACGCCATGAGCGTCACGTCTGAAAGCGTCCCCAGCGTCTCGGACCACAGCGGCGCCTCGATGCCCAGAACCGACGCCTCGGGGACGCCCGGGAGCAGCGCGGCGGGGTCCCAGTCGTAGCTGTCGCGGACCCCGTTCAGCCCGGCCCACGTGAGCCCGAGCACGGCGGCCGAGTCCGGCTTCATGTCGAGGTAGATGCGGTCCGACGGCGAGAGCACGACGGCCGCCCCGCCCGCGACGGCCTCGGCCACCGACGCCGCGACCGCCGGCGCCTGCGGCCGCCACACCTGGACGACCGCGCCGGGCTGGAGCGGCACCTCCGCCACCTCGTCCCACCCGACAAAGCGCTTGCCGTGGGCGGCCACGATCTGCTGCGCGCGCGCCATGAACGCCGCGTACTGCTCCGCCGAGAGCGTTTTGACCTCGTCGCCGCCCAGGTGGAGGTACGGGCCGGGCGTGGCCCGGGCGAGCGCGCCCACGACGTCGTCCAGGAACGCGTACGTCTCCTCCTTCTCGACGCACACGGCGCTGAACCCGACGCGGATGCCCGTGTACGGGGCCGGGGCGACGCCGTCGCAGGTCAGCTCGGGGAGCGACGCGAGGGCCGCGTTCGTGTGCCCCGGCACGTCAATCTCGGGGACGACCACGACGAACCGCTCGGCCGCGTACCGGACGATCTCGGCGTAGTCCGCGACCGTGTAGTACCCGCCCTGCCCGTCGCCCACCTCGGTCCGCCCGCCGACGTCGGTGAGGGCGGGGCGGCCCGGGATCTCGACGCGCCAGCCCTGGTCGTCGGACAGGTGGAGGTGGAGCCGGTTCAGCTTGTAGAGCGCCATCAGGTCGACGAACCGCTTCACGTCGTCGACGCTGAAAAAGTGGCGGGCCACGTCAAGCATGGCGCCGCGCCACGCGAACCGCGGGCGGTCGACCACGCGCCCGAGCGGGACGGGGAGCGGGCGCGGGAGGGCGGCCGTGAACTCGACGTGGGGCGGCATGAGGTGCCGGAGCGTCTGGGCGCCGTAGAACAGCCCGGCCGCCTCGGGCGCCGTGATCGTGACGCCGCGGTCGGTCACCTCCAGCTCGTAGCCCTCGGCGCCGAGGTCCGTTCGGTCCGGCCGCCGGTCGAGCACGATGGCGCCCACCGCCCCGCCCGCGTCGACCGCCGGCGCGCCGTCGACGGCCGGGCCGATCAGCTCGTCCAGGAGCTGCCCGACGCGCGCGGCCTCGGCGTCGCCCGGCGGGACCACGATGGGCGTCTCGGTGGTCACCACGAACGAGCCGGCCGAGAACGCGGCCTCGACCGGAGCGGGGAGAATCGCCGGCTGCGCGACCGCCCCGCCCGCGGCCAGGAGCAGGCACAGGACGACGCCGAGCGGGAACGCTAGGGCGGGGCGGAACTGGGCAATCGGCGGAGTCGGCATCGGGCGGGGCGGGGTGGTGGGGCGCCACCAGAATAGAGCACCCCCGCACGGATCAGGGCCGGGGCGGGCCGTCTTGGCTGCGTACCCGGTACCTCGTACCCCGTACCACCGCACGCCTACGCTCCGACGTGGGCGAGCCACGCCGGGTAGCCCTGGGCCGCTTCGGGGCGCAGCGCCGGCGCGTCGTCGCGGTCCAGCCACAGCGCGGCCGCGTGCGCGAGCGCCGCGCGGCGGGCGTCCGCGCTCGGTCCGGCCGCCTCCAGGCAGACGCTCCACCAGACCGCCCCGCCCGCCTCGACGCGCGAGAGCTCGACGGCGCACGCGCCGCCGGCGGCCTCGACGCGCCGCTGCCGCCGCCGCTTGCGGACCTCGACCCACCCGGGCGGGGCGGGGTCGCCCTCGACCGGGAACAGCCACTTGGCCCACGCCGCGGCCGGGGCGCCGTGCACCCGCCCCGCCCCGCCCGTGCGCTGCTTGGCCTCGACGCGCCCCTCGCGGACCTTCAGGCCGAGCTCGGCGCCGGTGCCTCCGAGGTAGCGGTCGGTCCGCACGCCCTCCTCGACCGGCGGCCCGAGCGCGTCGAACCACGCGGCGACGGCGGCCGGCACCTCGCCGGGCAGAAACCAGCGGACCTCAACGGTCCGGTACGGCCCGGGCGCGGGCGGGGCGGCGGGCTCGCTCACGACGACGCGGCGGCGATCATGGCCGTGATGCCACCCCGGATCATGGCGACCGAGATGGCCGCGAGGAACAGGCTGGCCACCTTCGCGACGGCCTTCGACGTGCCCGGCCCGAACAGCCGGAGCAGCGACGGCCCAAAGGTGAACGCGACGAACACGAGCACCATGTTGAGCGCGATCGAGAGCAACGTAAGCTCCCACCCGACCTGTCCGTCGGCGATCAGGATCGTCGTGATGGCGCCCGGCCCGATGATGAGCGGGATGCCCAGCGGGACGACCGGGAGGTCGATGGGCTCGTCGGCCTCGGCGATCTCCTCCTGCGCCTCCTTGCTCCCGGCCCGTCGGTCCTTCGTGTCCCCGAAGGCGAGGTCGGTGATGGCGATGACGAGCAGGATGAGCCCGCCGCCCACGCGGAGGTCGTCGACCGTGATGCCGAGCGTGCGGAAGATGACCCCGCCCGCGAACAGCATGAGCACGGCGAGCACGAGGGCCGCGGCGAGCGCGCGCACAAGGAGCGCCCGCCGGTCGTCGGCCGTGAACGACTCGGTCATCCCCACGTAGAGCGGGAGGATGCCCGGGATGTTGATGGCGACGAACAGCGGGAGGAACGCCGCGATGAGGGAGGCGAGCAGGTCGGGCACGGGCGGGGCGGCCTCCGGCGGTGGAGGCAGAGCGGGCGGGGCGGCGCAGTATCGGCCGGCCACCCCGCCCCGCCCGTGACGTCTCGGTGTCGGCGGCCGAACTCACCGGCCGTTCACCGGGCGGGGCGGTCGCTCCCGTGGGCGCAGAGCGGCTGCGCGGTCCCAGACCGGAGCCCAGGACGACGAGTCCGTGGGGCGCGCCTCAGAAGCTGTCTGGTAGAGGTTCTCCCTCTCCCACCGGGGCAGGGCCGGACCCAAAGGGCGGGGTGGGAGACGGACGTCGAGCGGGCGTCTCGGGCGGGGTGGCCGCCCGAGGTCCCCCCGCCCAACCTCCCCCCGCTGGGGGGAGGAGACTGAAATCGGCTCCCAAACAGTTGCTTAGCGGGAAGGCATTCCGCGCCTGCGACCGAACCGCTCCCCCACCGCAAACACGCCCGTCACTGCGCGACGGCGGCGCGGACGGGCTCGGTCCCCAGCGAGGGCACGTCGTAGAGCGGGAACGCGTCGCACAGCGCGCGGACCTCGGAGCGCACGGCCTCGGCGTCGCCGCCCCGGCTCGCCAGCACGCGATCCATGAGCGCGACGACGGTGCGGAACTCGTCCTCGCCGAACCCGCGCGTGGTCAGCGCCGGCGTGCCGACGCGGATGCCCGACGTCACGAACGGGCTCTCGGGGTCGCCCGGGACCATGTTCTTGTTGACCGTGATCTCGGCCTCGCCCAGCCACGCCTCGGCCTCCTTGCCCGTGACGCCCTTGGAGCGGAGGTCGACGAGCGCGAGGTGGTTGTCGGTCCCGCCGGAGACGACGGCGTAGCCGCGCTCGACGAACGCCGCGGCGAGCGCGCGGGCGTTGGCGACCGTCTGCCGCTGGTACTCAGCGAACTCCGGCCGGAGCGCCTCGCCAAAGGCGACGGCCTTGGCGGCGATCGAGTGCATGAGCGGGCCGCCGATGGCGCCGGGGAACATGGCCGAGTCGAGGACCTGCCCGGTCGACTTCGGGTTGCCGCTCTTTTTCCACGTCTCGCCCGTCGGCGAGGGCGCGTCGCGGCCGACGAGGAGCATCCCGCCGCGCGGGCCGCGGAGCGTCTTGTGCGTCGTCGTCGAGACGACGTGGGCGTGGGGGAGCGGGTCGTTGAGCAGGCCGGCGGCGATGAGGCCCGCCGTGTGCGCCATGTCCACCCAGAGCAGCGCGTCGACCTCGTCGGCGATCTCGCGGAGCGCGACGTAGTTGAAGTCGCGGCTGTAGGCGCTGGCCCCGACCGAGAGCATCGTCGGCCGCACCTCGCGGGCCGCCTCGCGCACCTTGTCCAGGTCGACGTAGCCCGCCCGCTCGCCGTCCTCGTCGACGCCGTAGAAGTGGGCGTCGTAGAGCTTGCCCGAGAAGTTGACCGGGCTGCCGTGCGTGAGGTGGCCGCCGTGGGCGAGGTCGAGCCCGAGGAGCCGGTCGCCGGGCTCCATAAAGGCGAGGTAGATGGCCAGGTTGGCCGTCGCGCCCGAGTGCGGCTGGACGTTGACCCACTCGGCCCCGAACAGCTCTTTGGCCCGGTCGCGGGCGAGGTCCTCGATCTGGTCGACGACTTCGCAGCCGCCGTAGTACCGCTTGCCGGGCAGGCCCTCGGCGTACTTGTTGGTGAGCGGGCTCCCGAGCGCCTGGAGCACAGCCGGGCTCACAAAGTTCTCGGACGCGATGAGCTCGAGCCCGTCGTTCTGCCGCTCGACCTCGGCACGGACGAGGTCGAACACGGCGGGGTCGGTTTCCTGGAGGGCGGACATGGGTCGGGGCGGGGTGGGGACGGGGGTCCATACGCCGCCGCCCCGCCCGGGTGCCGCGGGGAGAGCCGGGGAGAGCGGGGAGAGCGGGGAGAGCGGGGAGAGCGGGGAGAGCGGGGAGAGCGGGGAGAGCGGAAGGTGACGGCACGGGCGGGGCGGGGCAGTCTTTTTCCGCCACCCCGCCCTTTTTCAGGAGCGGGCCGGGGTGGAAGGAGCCCGTGCGCCGCCCCGCCCCCTTTCCGACGAGCGGGGCGGGGTGGTCTCGCTCTACCTGCTCTTGCGCTCTACCTGCTCTCCCCGATCCGCTCCGCCCCGCCCTACAGCTCGGGCGCCTCGATCGGGAAAAACTGATTCGCGATCCCGAGGAACGCCCACTCCCCGCCCGGCCGGCGGCCGTTGATGTCGACGCGGTAGACGCTGGCGACGTAGTAGTCCTCGCGCTCGAACGCCTCCGAGGCGAGCGCGCCGGCCTCGCGCCCGAGGCGCCTGGCGATCACGCCGGCCACGCGGCCGCCGGACGAGCCGCCGACCTCCTCGCCCGCGTCTCGCGCCCGCTGCTCGGCCTGCGCGGCGAGTTCCTCGGTCAGAAACCGCCGGAACGCCTCCGGCCCTGGATTGAGGACGTACAGGAGGCCGGCGATCAGGAGCAGCCCGACGAGGAGGACGCGGAAAGGGGTCATGTCCGGGAGAGTCGGTGAGTTGGTGAGCCGGAAGATGCCCGCCCCGCCCGCGCGGCGCCAGGGGCGGGACGGCGCGTCAGTCCAATCCTTGCCCACCCCGCCCTACTGACCCACTGATCGTCCTGACCTACCGATGCTACTGGACCGCCCCGCCCTGCGTCGTCGCGTAGACCAGGAGGTTCACGCCCATCCGCAGCGCCGCCTCGCGCGCCTCGGGCGGGTCGGCGTGGACGCCCTCCGGCTCCCAGCCGTCGGCGAGGTCGCTCTCGTGGGCGTAGAACACGACGAGGCGGCCCTCGTGGAACAGCCCGTAGCCCCGCGCCGGCTCGCCGTCGTGCTCGTGGATCTTGGGGAGCCCGTCGGGAAAGTCGAAGTGGGCGTGGTAGACCGGGTGGCTCGCCGGGAGCGGCTGGAGCTCCTGCTCGGGGTACACCTTTTTGAGCTCGCGGCGAACCGACTCGTCCAGCCCGTAGTCGTCGTTGACGATGAGGAAGCCGCCGCCGTCGAGGTAGCGCCGGAGCCGCCCCGCCTCGTCGTCGGTGAGGGCGACGTTGCCGTGGCCGTTGAGGAACAGCAGGGGCACCGCGAACAGCCGGTCGCTCCCCAGCTCGACCGTGACCGGCTCCGGGTCGAGGTCCAGGAGCGTGTGCTGCCGCGCGTAGGCGAGGAGCGTCGGGAGCGGGTCGCCCGAGTACCAGTCGCCGCCGCCGCCGTACTGGACGCGCGCGACCTGCACCCCGCCCTGAGCACACGCCGCCGACGCGGCAAACAGGAGGACAGCAGCGAGAACGGCGCGCATGGGCGGACTCAGAGGGCGGGGAGGACGGGCGCCCGGCCAACGCTCCGCCCCGCCCCGTTCGCGTGGCGGCACCCGAGCGGGGCGGTAGCGGAAGCCAGGGCGGGGCGGCGGCACCGCGAGCGGGGCGGGACGTTCCACCCCTCCACCTCTCCCACACCCATGCCCCTCACCCTCGACCGCTCGCACGTCCTCCCCTTCCTCGACGACCGCCCCGCCCTCGACGACCGCGTGGCGCAGGCCCACCGCCGCGTGCTCGACGGCGAGACCGAGATGCCCGAGATGCTCGGGTGGCGTCGGATGCTGCTCGACCCCGACGACGCGCTCCTGGAGTCGGTCGCCGAGACGGCCGCCGAGATCCGCGACCGTGCCGACGTCCTCCTTTGTATTGGGATCGGCGGGTCGTACCTGGGCGCCGAGGCCGTCATGCAGGCGCTCGACACGCCGTTCTCGGACGACGGCCCCGAGATCCTCTTTGCCGGCCACCACCTCGGGCCGGAGTACCACGAGCGGCTGTTCCAGTACCTCGACGGCAAGAGCGTCTACGTCAACGTGATCTCGAAGTCGGGGACGACGCTCGAGCCGGCCCTCGCCTTCCGCTTTGCGCGCCGGTTCGTGGAGCGGCACTTCGACGACGCCGACCGCCGCATCATCGCCACGACCGACGCCGACCGCGGCGCGCTCCACGACCTCGCCGTCGACAAGGGCTACCGCCGCTACGTGGTCCCGAACGGCGTCGGCGGCCGGTTTTCTGTGCTCACGCCCGTGGGCCTCCTGCCGATCGCCGCGTCGGGCGTCGACACGCGCTCCTTGTTCTACGGCGCCGTCGCCGGCGCGCGCGAGGTGACGGACGCCGACGCCGGCCACCCCGCCCTCCAGTACGCCGGCGACCGCTACGCGCTGGGCGAGCAGGGCTACAAGACCGAGGTCATGGCCGTCATGGACCCGGCGCTGCGCGGGATCGGCGCGTGGTGGCAGCAGCTGTTCGGCGAGAGCGAGGGGAAGGACGGCAAGGGCCTGTTCCCGGTCGTGCTCCAGTACACGACCGACCTCCACTCGGTCGGCCAGTACGTCCAGCAGGGGCAGCGGACGCTCGTCGAGAGCTTCCTCCGCATCGACGACGCCGGCGAAGGGCTCGAGGTCGCGGAGCAGGACGACAACGGCGACGGCCTGAACTACCTCGCGGGCAAGACCTACGGCGAGATCAACGAGAAGGCGTACGCGGCGACAGCCGAGGCCCACGCCGAGGGTGGCGTCCCCAACTGGACCGTCACGCTCCCGCGCCTGGACGCCGAGAACGTGGGTCGCCTCATCCACTTCTACGAGCACGCCGTTTCAGTTAGCGGGAAGCTCCTCGGCGTCAACCCGTTCAACCAGCCGGGCGTCGAGAACTACAAGCAGAAGATGTTCTCGCTGCTCGGGAAGCCCAGCTAAGGCGGAACGGCTCCTCCCCAGAGGCTCCACCGCCCCTCTCGACCGCCCCGCCCTCGCCAGGGGGCGGGGCGGTTCTGCATGCGCGCCCGCCGCTTCGAGCCGCCGCTGTGCGGCCGTCGCTCAGCCGGCCGGCAGCGGCGGGACGCTTCGATCAGCCCCTTAAGTCGACGCTCGTCTCGCCGATTCCCTGAGGGCGGGGCGGTCCTCCGTTGCGTGCCCGCTCGGGCGCACGAGGTGACCTCCCGACCGTCGATTCTGCACTGGAAACCGCTATCCACACCGTGGAGAACGGTGTGGATAACCACCCCGCCCTCGGGGACGCCTGTGGACGGCGCGGGGCATGGGGAAGGGACGCCCTCCGTCAACCCCCACCTGTCCACGGGGCATCCCGAGGGTTGTCCACCAGGCGTTGTCCACCCCGCCGTCCGGGCTAGAGCCCCCGCCCTCGTGTGGAGACGTGTGGACTTGTGGACGGCCGGGGCGAGATCGGCGCTGGCGCCCGCCCCAGCGACCTCCGCACGGGCGGGCGGGGTGGACGGGAGTGTGGATAGCGCGTGGACGACGGCCGGGTTGTCCACGAGGGCGGGGCGGCCCGGAGTTGTCCACGCTGTCCACAGACCTAGTACTACCTCTGCATTACTTAACTTTCTAAAGAGAAATACAGAGGGGTGTGGAGAACCCGGAGCGAGGCCCGAACGCGAGCAGACCACGTGGTACACGAGGGTATACCACCTGATACGAGCGTCTTACGCTCCCCTCCAGCCCCGCCTGCTCCCGCACGCGTAGCTTTTGGCCTGCCCCTCTCTCCGCCTCCCATGACCCGCCGCATCCTCGTCGCCCTCGACCCCGACTCCGACACGCCCGCCGCGATCCAGACGGCGATCGACATCGCCAAACGCCACGACGCCGAAGTGACCGGCTTGGCCTTCGTGGACCGCGAGGCCATCCAGCGCGACACGGCCGGCGGCGGCATCGGGTCGATGTACTTCGCCGAGAGGCTCCGCAACGAGCTGGCCGAGGAGACCAAGCAGAAGGCGGTCGCGCTGGCCCAGTCGTTCGGCGAGCAGATCGAGGCCGCCGGCGTCCGCCACACGCCCGACGCCATCCGCGAGGAGGGGCTCGTTCAGAGCATCGTCGACGAGATGCGGGTCCACGACCTTCTCATCGCAGGACGCGAGAGCCACTTCTACTACGCCAACCCGACGCAGCGGACGCACACGCTGGCCAAGGTCCTCGAGCAGTCGGCGGCCGCCACGCTCATCGTGGGCACCGAGACGCCCGACGTGCGCCGCGTCGCAGTCGCCTACGACGGGAGCGCGGCGGCGGCCCGGACGCTCCAGAAGTTTGCCCACCTCGCCCCGTTCGGGACGGACGTGGACGTCGAGGTCGTCCACGTCCACGGCAGCTCCGGCGAGGACCGCCGGGCGAGCGGCCAGCTCCTCGAAGGGGCCGCGTCGTACCTCCGCGCGTACGGGTTCGACCGGGTCGAGACGACGGGCGTCGAGAGCGGCGACCCTGCCGACGTCATCCTCGGCTACGCCACGGGCGAGCGGGCCAACCTCGTGGTGTCGGGGGCGTACGCGAAGACCGGCCTCCGGCGGCTCGTGTTCGGGTCGTCGGCCACGCGGCTGCTCGACGAGGCCCGCGTCCCGCTGTTCCTGTACCACTGAGGACGGGGAGGCACCCACCCCGCCCTCGCGGGCGGGGCGGCGCCATCCCGCGCGACTCGCTCGCAACATGCGACTCGGCGGAGCCGGGGCACCTCCAGAGGCCGACGCGGGTATCATGCCCGCCCCGCCCTCGCCGTCATGCCCACCGTAAGCCCGAAACAAGTAGCCCGTCGCTTGATCGACCGGCTCGACGACGACGCCTCGTTCGAGGACATCCAGTACGAGCTCTACGTCGTCCAGCAGGTCGAGCGGGGGCTCCGGGAGGTGGAGGAGGGCCAGAGCGTCACGCACGAGGAGGCACGGACCCGGTTGAGCCGCTGGCTCGGAAGCACGCCCCGAAGCGATGGCTAGCGTCGGGTGGCTCCTGGAGCGCTCGACGACCTGGACGGCATCGGCGAATACTTCGAGCGTGCGTCGCAGCAGTACGCACGGTCGGTCGTGGCGCGTCTCTACGCGGCCCCCGAGGCGCTGGCGGACCACCCGCAACTCGGACGTGTGGTACCAGAGTTCGGAGTCGACCACATCCGGGAGCTCGTGCGGGAGGGTTACCGGATCGTCTACGTCGTGTCCCGAGACACGGTCGACGTTCTCGCGGTGCTCCACGGCCGACAAGATCTCGGCCGGAAGCTCCGGCGGGAGTGACCACCCCGCCCGCGAGGGCGGGGCGGCCCCGTCAGCGCCACGCGACGCGCCACACGCGCTCGCCGTCGGACCGGAGCCAGACGGCGCCCTCGGCGGACGTGAGGAGGGTCTGAGCGCCCGTCTGCCCCCACCGCGCAATCGGCTCCTCGTCCGGGAGCCCGTAGCGGTTGCGCCGCGCGACCGACACGACGGCGAACGCCGGCCGCCCCGCCGCCGCCACGAGCGCCGGCGTCGAGCTCGTCCGCGAGCCGTGGTGGCCCACCTTGACCACGTCCGAGGCCAGGAG
This sequence comes from Rubrivirga litoralis, assembly GCF_031846415.1. Classification (NCBI taxonomy): domain Bacteria; kingdom Pseudomonadati; phylum Rhodothermota; class Rhodothermia; order Rhodothermales; family Rubricoccaceae; genus Rubrivirga; species Rubrivirga litoralis. The sequence goes on from NZ_JAVRHT010000001.1 coordinate 55,473, forward strand.
CGGCCCGTAGCGCGCGACGACGGCGGCCTCCCCGCCCCGCTCGGCGTCGCCGGTGAGGAGCCACCGCGTCCGCCCGTACTCGACGCGCAGGACGACCGACGCCTCGTTGGCTGACGCCGGCCGTTGGCTGCCCGCGCCGCTGCCCGGGCGGGGCGGAGCGGACCGCAAGCCGGCGGGACCGAGCACGCGGAGCCGCACCGCCGGGTCGAGCGCGAGCGTGTCGCCGGCCGCCGCCACCTGCACCGGGACCCCCAGCGAGTCGGCCGTGCGCACGACCTTGGCCCACAGGTCCGTCTCGCCGCCCCGCCCGTTCACGACGAGGCGATCCACACGGACGCCCCGCATCACGGCCGCCGCTCCGCCGATGTGGTCCGCGTCGGCGTGCGTGAGCACGAGGGCGTCGACGCGGTCGATCCCGTAGCGGGCGAGGTGGGGGAGCACGGTCCGCTCGCCCTCGTCGACGTAGGGCGAGCGGAGGCCGGCGTCGACCAGCACGTGGCGGCCGTTCGGGAGCGCGAGGAGCGTCGCGTCGCCCTGCCCCACGTCGAGGAACACGGCGTCCAGGTGCGGGCGGGCCTCGGCGCTCAGCGCGTGCGCCCAGGCCGCCCCGCCCAGGCACGCGGCGGCCGTGAGCGCGAGACGCAGGCGGAGGGCGGGGCGGCGCCACACGGCCAGCGCCGCGGCGCCGAGTGCGAGCGCGGCGAGCACGAGCGGGCTCTCGACGTAGACGTCGAGCGCGGCCCAGTCCAGCCACCCCGCCCCGACGCGGCTCGTGAGCAGGAGCGCGCGGGCGCTCAGGTCGGCGAGCGCGCCGAACGCGGCGGCGGCCGGCGCGAGCCACCCCGACGTGGCGACGGCCGCGAGCCCGCTCCCCAGCGTGAGCCCGGTGAGCGGGATGGCGGGGAGGTTGAGGACGAGCGCGCCCAGCGGGAGCCGCCCAAAGTGCGCCAGGAGCACCGGCGCCGTCCCCACGGTCGCCGCCAGCGACACGGCGACGGAGCCCACGACCGCCCCGCCCACGGTCCGCTCACGGACGCGCGCCGAGACCGCCGCCGTCAGGAGCGGCGTCAGCGTGACGATCGCGGCGACGGCGGCGAACGAGAGCTGGAAGCCCACGTCGAAGAGCGCCGTCGGCCGCGAGACCAGGAGCACGAGCGCCGCCGCCCCCAGCGTGTTCAGCGTGTCCGACGGCCGCTCGAGTGCCCGCCCCGCCAGCACGAGCGCCACCATCACGAACGCACGGACGACCGACACCGACCCGCCCGTGACGAGCACGTAGACGGCCAGCACGGCGAGCGTGACGGCCGCGCGGAGCGCCTCGACTGTCCGGTGGCGCAGCCCCAGCCGCCCGAGGAGTGGCTTGAGGAGCCCGTAGAGCGCGAGCCCTACGAGCCCGACGTGGAGCCCCGAAACGGCCAGCAGGTGCATGAGCCCGGTCTGCCGGAACGCGTCGAGCGCCTCGCCGTCGACGCGGCTCCGGTCGGCCAGGAGGAGCGCGAGCAGCACGCCGCGCGCCTCGGCGCTCGGGACCGTCCGCGCCAGCGCCACGCGGACGTGCCGCTGCACGGCGACGGCGACGCGGTCGGCCCACCGCGCGCTCGGGGCGAGAAAGGCCGCGCCCGTTTCGTCGTCCACGCGGAGCGTGGCCCAGATGCCCTGGCCGCGGAGGTAGGCGCCGTAGTCCATCTGCGCCGGGTTGCGCGGGCGGGGCGGGGTGGCGAGGCGGCCCGACAGCCGCACACGGTCGCCCAGGCGGAGGGCGGGGTAGACGGGGCGCCGGTCGTCGGGCGTCAGGAGCGACACCTGGACCGGTCCCGCGACGGGCCGCGCCGCCCCGCCCCGCGCGGCCGAGTCCGGGCGGAGCCGGAACCGGACGCTCCACCCCGAGCCCGTGGGCACGCTGTCGACCGTGCCCCAGAGCGTGACGGGCGCGCGGTCGTCCCGGTCGAGGTCCGCGTAGTCCGCGGCTTGGGCGAGGTGCGCGACGTGGTCCGCCGGCAGCGCGCGCCACGCTGCGAGGCGCGCTGCGCCGACGCCGACCGCCCCGCCCGCGACGGCCAGGGCGAGCACGAGCCCGCGCAGCGTGACGAGGCGGCCCCGCGTGGCCCACGCGTAGGCGCCGGCCGCGAGCGCGAGCGCGGCCGCCCCGCCCGCCCACGCCGCCACGCCGACGGGCGGGGCGGCATGGGCGAGGGCGATCCCACACCCGAACGCGACGGCGGCGACGAGGAGAGGGCGCCCGGACGGTCGGAGCGGGGGCGGAGGCGGGGCGAGCGGCACAGGCGGTAGACCCGGACGCGCGCCCGATCCAACCCGGCCGGAGCCTTCGCCGAGGGCGGGGCGGTCTCCTGCGTGATCGGCGTTCGGACCGAGCGGGGCGGGGTGAGACGAATCCCCCTCCTGGACACCGCGCAGCATCGGCGCAGCCAGGAGGGGCTAGGACCCAAAGGGCGGGGTGGTTGTTGGGCGAGGGCCCTCACGGATCGCCGCGCACGAGACCTCTTGCCGCTGCAATGGGGCGGGGTGGGTCTTTGCGCGGCGAGTGGGGCGTGGCGGGTGCCTGTTCCTCCACCCCGCGCGGAGCGCGTATCTCTCCATCCCTCCCCCCGCTTCGCCTCCTTTTGACCGCTCCCGCCCCGCCCCGCCCGGTATCTTCGTCGGCCCGCTCTCTGACCCCGCCGTCCCGTGTCGCAGCCGCCCCGCCTCAGCAAACGCCGTCAGGTGCGCGAGCGCGTTCTGCAAGCGATCTACGCGTATGAGGCCAGCGAAGACACCGTCGAGCACGTGATCGACACGCTTATCCGGCCCACGTTCGGCGAGGAGAAGACGTACCTCCGCTTTGCCGAGCGCCTGTTCCTCAAGAGCGCCGACGCGCGCGCCGAGGCCGACGTCCTCATCGACCGGCACATCGAGAACTGGGACCTCAACCGCCTCGCGCGGACCGACCGCTACGTGCTGTGGATCGCGATCGCGGAGCTCCTCTACTTCGAGGACATCCCGCCCAAGGTGACGCTGAACGAGGCCGTCGAGGTGGCCCGCGTGTTCGGGACCGACAAGAGCCCGGCGTTCGTCAACGGCGTCCTCGACGCCGTCCTGCGCGAGCTCGAAGGGACGGACCGGATGAAGAAGACGGGCCGCGGCCTCGTCAACACGAGCACGAAGGGCTAAGTGGACCGCCTCTACGCCATCGGCGACGTCCACGGCTGCGCGCGCACGCTCGACGCCCTGCTCGCCGCCCTCGACGCCGACGCCGGCGGCGCGCTCGGACCCGGCGACACGCTCGTCTTCGTGGGCGACTACGTGGACCGCGGGCCGGACAGCCCGGGCGTCATCGACCGCCTCCTCGCGCTGGAGGCGCAGGAGGGCGGGGCGGAGTACGTGTTCCTCCGCGGCAACCACGACCAGATGATGCTCGACTACGTCGACGGCGCCGGCGACGTCGAGCTGTGGTGGGCCAACGGCGGGCGGACCACGCTCGCGGCCTACGAGCGCCGCGGCGACTTCGCCATTCCCTCCGAGCACGTTGACTTCCTGCGCCGGACCGAGTTGGCCGTCGAGCGGGGCGGGTTCGCCTTCGTCCACGCCGGGCTCGACACGCGGAAGTCGGTCGCCGAGAACCTCGCCGACCCCAACCCGGCCATCCTGCTCTGGACGCGGAAGCACCTCGACGCCAACCTCGCGGCGTGGGAGATGCCGGTCGTCTGCGGCCACACTCCCGTCACCGAGCCGCTCGACACGCCGCGGCTGATCGGGATCGACACGGGCGCCGTGTTCCCCAACCGCCCGGGCCTGGGTCGCCTTACGGGCGTCTCGCTCCCCGAGCGCCGGTTCCTGTCGGTGGAGACCGCCGAACTGGCCGTGTGAGGGCGGGGCGGTGGAGGGACCACCCCACCCCTTTCCAGGCATCCACCCGTAGGACCACCCCGCACGGCGTCCGTGTGGAGGGCGGGGTGGCCGCCCCGCTCGCGTTCAGGCACCCGTAGGGACACCATGCATGGTGTCCGCTTGGGCGACCGCCCCGCCTTGGACGACCGCCCCGCCCAGGCGCTACCGCCCCGCCCCCAGCGCCGTCGACAGCCCGACCCGGAGCGACGGGCTCTGCGCTCCCAGCTCAGCGAACACGACGCGGCCCGACGGCAGGCGCAGTGTGCCCCGCGCGAACGGGTCGAGCATGACGCTAAAGGCGCGCGACCGGCTCTCGGCCGACTGCTCGAAAAAGGCCGTGTAGAACGACGGCCCGATGCGGAGCCCGAGGTCGAGGTCGAGCGGCCCCGGGTCGCTGTCTCGGACGATCTCGACGATCCGCAGCGCGCGGACCGCCCCGCCCAGCCCGACGGCCGTCTCCAGCCGCCCCGCCCCGCCCGTCACGCGCGGGACGTAGTCGGCGTAGAGGACGAGCTCGCGTGTGAACACGTCGACGACCGGGGCCGTCCCGAAGGCCACGACGCCTACGCCCGGCAGCGCGCCCACGCCGACGTAGAGCCGCGGCGCGCTCCCGAGCGGGGCGGCGCCCGGCGCGGCGTCCTGCGCCGACGCCGGCAGGGCGCACCAGACGAGGGCGAGGGCGGGGAGGAGGCGGCGCATGGCGGAAGGTAGCAGGAGGGGTGGAGGAATACGGGACGGAGGGATGGGCAGAGGCGAGGGCGGGGTGGGAACCGCGGGCGGGGCGGCACGAGCAACGGGCGGGGTGGCGGAACGGGCGATCACGGGGCCACCCCGCCCCCGGTGCGCCGTTGCTCCGCATTTCGCGCTGACTCCCCCGCCCCGCCCCGCCCCGCTCGCTAGTCTCCGACCCGTCACCCGTGACCCATCACCCGTTACTCGCATGGCCCTCCGCGTCGGCATCGTCGGGCTCCCCAACGTCGGGAAGAGCACCCTGTTCAACGCGCTCTCCGAGGCGGGCGCCGAGGCGGCGAACTACCCGTTCTGCACGATCGAGCCCAACGTGGGCGTCGTGCCGGTGCCGGACACTCGGCTCGACCGGCTCGCCGAACTCGCGGGCTCGGCGCAGACGCTCCCGGCCGTCATCGAGTTCGTCGACATCGCGGGTCTCGTGGCGGGCGCGTCGAAGGGGGAGGGGCTGGGCAACCAGTTTCTCGCCCACATCCGCGAGGTCGACGCCGTCGTCCACGTCGTGCGGTGCTTCGAGGACCCCAACGTGGTCCACGTCGAGGGCTCGGTCGACCCGCTCCGCGACATCGAGACGATCGAGACCGAGCTGCTCCTGAAGGACCTCGACACGGTCTCGAAGCGGCGCGAGCGCGTGGCGAAGTCGGTCAAGACCGGCGACAAGGGCGCCAAGCTGGAGGCCGACTTCCTGGAGCGCCTCGAAGAGCACCTCGGCGACGGCCGCCCCGCCCGCACCGTCGAGGTGTCGGACGCCGAGGCGCCCGTCCTCCGCGAGCAGTTCCTGCTGACCGCCAAGCCCGTCCTCTACGCCGCGAACGTGGGCGAGGGCGACCTCCCCGACGGCAACGCCTACGTCGACCAGGTCCGCGAGCGGGCGGCCGAGGAGGGCGCGGGCGTCGTGGTCGTCTCGGCCGAGTTCGAGGCCCAGCTCGCCGACCTCCCCGACGAGGACCGCGCCGAGTTCCTGGAGGCCGCCGGCGTCGAGGAGTCCGGGCTCGACCGGCTCGCGCAGGCGGCGTACGAGCTGCTCGGGCTCATCACCTACTTCACGGCCGGCCCGAAGGAGTCGCGCGCGTGGCAGATCTCGCGCGGCACGAAGGCGCCCCAGGCGGCCGGCGTCATCCACACGGACTTCGAGAAGGGCTTTATCCGCGCCGAGACCATCAAGTTCGCCGACTACGACCGGCTGGGGTCGGAGGCGTCCGCCCGCGAGGCCGGCGCCATGCGGAGCGAAGGGAAAGAGTACGTGGTCGCCGACGGCGACGTGATGCTGTTCCGGTTCAACGTGTAGCGCAGAGACCGCCCCGCCTGCGAGACACGCGAGGGTGGGGTGGGGAGAGTAGGAGCCGCCCCGCCCCGCCGGACCTCTCCGGGCGGGGCGGCCGTACAACGCGCCGCCCTACACCATCCCGCCCCGCCCGTGGAAGCCCTCGACTCCCCGTCCGTTACGCAGACTGTTCTGTACCACCTCGCCCGCATCCCCGGCGCCGTCCACCGCGACACGCTCGCCGAGGCGGCCGGGACCACGCCCGATTACGCGGGGCGCATCCTGGGGCAGCTGGTAAAGCGGGGACGGGTGGCGCGCGTCGGGCGCGGGCTCTATAAGCTGTCGGTCAACGTGCGGGACGAGGAGGCGTAGGGGCGGGGCGGCGCGCGCGGAGACCGGCAGGCACGGCCCGCTCCGATATGCGCCGTTTTAGAGGTTTATAGTGCCGATTGGTGAGACTGGACCGGAATGAGCAGGGTGGGGAGGCTCCACCCCGCTCGTCCCGTGCCTCGTCTGCCCACCTGTTCGCTCTACGGCCTCCGCGTCGGCACCGAGTTGCCGCTCGGGGGGGCGCCCTCGGCGGACGGCGAGCCCGACGTCGTGGTCCGGTTTGGTCCCGCGCGTTCGCTCGCCACGCGGCCGCCCCGCCCCGGCTGCTTCGAGGCGTCGCCGGGCCACGTGTTTCTCGGGACGCTCGGGGGCGGGGTGGTCCTGGCTCGGCATGGGCGGGAGATCCTGGTCGACGGCGACGACCGCGAGGCGTTGACCTCGCTCGTGCTCGGGCAAGGGCTCGCAACCATCCTCCACCAGCGCGGCGTCCTGACGCTCCACGCGAGTGCCGTCGCCGTCGAGGGCGGGGCGGTCGCGTTCCTGGGCGATCAGGGCGCCGGCAAGTCGACGACGGCGGCGGCGCTCGTCGAGCGGGGCGGACGACTCATCACGGACGACGTGCTGCCGGTGCGCAACCTCGACGCAGCAGCTCCGAGCGTCGCGGGCGGCTATCCGTTCCTCAAGGTGACGCAGGACACGGCACAGGCGCTGGACGACGACCTGAACGCCCTCCGCCCCGCCTATTCGGCTGTCGCCAAGTGGAGAAAGACCGTCTCAACGGTGTCCACGGCGTGCCCCCTGCGCGCGGTCTACGTACTCGAGCCCGGACTAACTCTCCACACCGAACGGCTCTCCATTCTCGACGCGTTCCAGCAGGTCGCTCATCATGCGTTTACCGGCGCCATTGCGCGCTCGACCGGATCCGGCGACCGCTGCCTTCGCAGTTACGCCGCGCTCGCCCGGTACGTCCCACTGTTTCGGCTGACGGTGCCCCGCTCACTCGACGAGTTGCCCCGGCTAGCCGACTCTGTCGTCACGCACGCCCGCAGCGTGGCCACTCCCTCCAACGCGGGCTTTCCCTTTCACCACCCCGCCCTTTCGGGCGCTTCGCTATGACCTCCCGCACCCCCTCCGAGACGACACCCGCCGCGGCACCGCGCGCGTACGAGTCCCCATCGCTCATCGACCTCGGCCTGATCCACGACCGAACGGCGACCAACTGCGACATCCATCCCGGTGGGCCGGGCGGGCCGGGATCAGACTCCGGCGTCGTGGCCAACCCCGACTTCGACGACCGCTTCCCCCAGAAGCCATGCTGAGGGCGCTCGCTTCCCGTGCCCTCGACCCCATCGGCGTCCGGCTCTACCGCCGGTTCGTGTTCCGCCCCGCCCAGACGCCCCAGGCGCGCCCCGAGGGCGGGGCGGCGTCCAGGGCGTGGGAGTCCGTCTGGTGCTCCCGGTCCGACGGGCACGGCGTGGCCGGGCTCTGGGGACGAGCCGAGGGCGGAGCGCGCGGCGTCGCCGTCTGCGCGCACCCGTTCAAGCGGAGCGGGAAAGGGTTCTTTCTGGAGCACGGCCATGCCGCCATGCTCCGCCGGGCGGGGTACCACGTCCTCCTGTTCGACTTCGGCGGGTTTGGCGAGACCCCGCAGCAGAGCGTCCTCTTCCCCCGCGACGTGCTCGCAGCCGGTGAGGAGGCGGAGCGACGGGCGCCGGGGCTGCCGGTCGGCTTCCTCGGCGTGTGCTTCGGGGCCGTCTACGGCGCCTGCGCCTTCGCGACGCCAGGCCACCCGTTCCAGGCCGCCGTCCTCGACGCGCCGTACGCGAACGAGGTCGATGCGCTCCATGCCATGTCGAACAGCGACGCGCCGTCGCGCGCGCGCCGCGTGCAGAGCGCGGTCGTGCGGTGGGGACGGCCGCTGTTCCCAACTCTCAACCCGCTCCGCCAAGCGTCTCGGGCCACCGGCCTACGCGGCGTGCTGATGATCGCGGGCGGGGCGGACGACCTCTCGCCCCCGGCCGGCGTCCGCCGCTACGTGCCGGCGTTCGCGCGGGCCGGCATCCGCTGCGAGCGGTGGACGGTCGCTGTCGCCGAGCACCTCGACGCGTTCAAGACGGCGCCGGAGGCGTACGCCGAGCGGGTCGTCTCGTTTTTCGACCGGCACCTGGCCCCGCCCGCCGAGTGCTCGGCCCCGGTACGCACTGACCGCCCCGCCCGCACGTCTCGGTCGGGGTGGACCGCCCCGCTCGTTCCTGCTAGGCGGTAAACGACCGTTTCAGTCCCCACCCCGCCCATTCAGCGCGTAGGAAGCCGAATCGTCGGGTCGTCGGGGTCCGGGCGGTAGAGCGTCGCGTTGCGGCCGACCGTCTGCACGACGGCTGCGCCGTCGATCTTCTGAGCGAGCGCCTGCGCTGTCGTGCGGGCGTCATCGGGCGCCGCCTCCAGCACGCGGACCTTGACCACCTCGTGCGTCGCGAACGTCTGGCGGAGCGCGTCGACCGCCGCCTCCGTCACGCCCTCCTTGCCGATGTGGGCGACGGGCTTGAGGCTGTGGGCGAGGCCGCGGAGGTGGGCGCGTTGCTTCGAGGTCAGGTCGGGCACGGGGCGAGTCTGGGGCGGGGTGGGGGCGGCTCGGATCAACCCGCCCCGCCCCCGGCCGTTCCGTCGGAGCGGGGTGGCCTCCGCTGAAGGCCGCCCCGCCCGCGCGTCTGGGAGCAGCATGGGGCGGGGCGGAGCATGAGCGGCGTGTGAAGGGCGTAGACTTCCGCCCGTCCACCCTGCCCCCTGCGTTCGTTCCCATGCGCCTCTTGCTCCTCAGTCTCACTGGACTCCTGCTCGGCGCGGTCGGTCCCCGTGCCCAACCCGCCCCCGTCGACTCGGCGCTGTTCTCGTCGCTCGAGTACCGGCTCGTCGGCCCGTTCCGGGGTGGGCGCGCGTCGGGCGTCGCCGGCATCGCGGGCGACCCGCTGACCTACTACCAGGCCGCGACCGGCGGCGGCGTGTGGCGGACGACCGACGCCGGCGGCACGTGGGAGAACATCTCCGACGGCTCCTTCGGCGGCTCGATCGGGAGCGTGGCCGTCGCGCCCAGTGACCCCAACGTGATCTATGTCGGGGGCGGGGAAAAGTCGCTCCGCGGCAACGTGTCGCCGGGCTGGGGGATGTGGAAAAGCGAGGACGCGGGCCGTTCGTGGCGGAGCCTCGGGTTCGAGGGCGGCCAGCACATCCCGCGCATGGTGGTCCACCCCCGGGACGAGGACGTGGTCTACGCGGCCGTCCTCGGCCACGCGTTCGGCCCGAACGCGGACCGCGGCGTCTTCCGCTCGACGGACGGCGGCGACACGTGGGAGCACGTCCTGTTCGTCAACGAGGACGCGGGCGCCTTCGAGCTCGAAATGGACCCGACCAACCCGCGCATCCTCTACGCCAGCATCTGGCGCGTCCGCCGCACGCCGTACAGCTTCTCGTCGGGCGGGGAGGGCTCGTCGATCTGGAAGTCGACCGACGGCGGCGACACGTGGACCGACATCTCGAATCGTGAGGGGCTCCCCGACGGCATCTGGGGCATCAGCGCCGTCTCGATCTCGCCGGCCGACCCCGACCGCGTCTACGCGCTCGTCGAGAACGAGGACGGCGGCCTCTTCCGGTCCGACGACGCCGGCGAGACCTGGACGCGCGTCTCGACCGACCGCAACCTGCGCCAGCGCGCCTGGTACTTCACGCGCCTCGGCGCCGACCCGCAAGACCCCGACAAGGTCTGGGTCCTCAACGTCCAGCTCTGGGTGAGCACCGACGGCGGCAAGACGTTCGAGAGCGTGGATACGCCGCACGCCGACCACCACGACATCTGGATCGCGCCCGAAGACGGCGACCGGATCGTGATCGCCGACGACGGCGGCGCCCAGGTCACGTTCGACGGCGGGCGGACGTGGAGCACCTACATGAACCAGCCGACGGCTCAGTTCTACCGCGTCACGACGGACACCCACTTCCCGTACCGCATCTACGGCGGCCAGCAGGACAACTCGACCATCCGCATCGCCCACCGGAGCGCCGGCGGCACGATCACCGAGCGCGACTGGGAGCCCTCGGCCGGCGGCGAGTCGGGCTGGCTCGCCCCGCACCCCGAGGACCCGGACATCGTATTCGGTGGCTCCTACGGCGGCTTCCTCCAGATGGTCAACCACCGGACGGGCGAGAGCCGGATCGTCAACGTGTGGCCGGAGAACCCGATCGGGGCGCCGGCGAAAGACCTGAAGATCCGGTTTCAGTGGAACTTCCCGCTCCTGTTCTCGCAGTACCGAGACGAGGCAACAGGCGATTACCCGCTCTACGCGGCTGGAAACCACCTCTACCGCTCGCTTAACCTAGGCCAATCGTGGGAGCGCATCTCACCTGACCTCACGCGCGCCGATCCTGAAACGCTGGGCTCGTCGGGCGGCCCGATCACGCAGGACAACACGAGCGTCGAGTACTACGGGACGATCTTCGCGCTCGCCGAGAGCCCGCACGAGCCCGGCGTCCTGTGGGTCGGCAGCGACGACGGCCTGCTCCACGTGACACGCGACGGGGGCGGGGCGTGGACCGACGCCACCCCGCCCGTGCGCCTTCTGCCCGAGGGCTCGATGATCAACTCGGTTGAGCCCGATCCCCGGCGCCCCGGCGGCCTCTACGTCGCCGCCACGCGCTATAAGGTCGACGACTTCCGCCCGTTCCTGCTCCACACGGACGACTACGGCCAGTCCTGGCGCCGCATCGATGAGGGCATCCCCGACGGCGCCTTTACGCGCGTGATCCGTGCGGACCCCGCCCGCCCGGGGCTCCTCTACACTGGCACAGAGCAAGGCATGTACGTCTCGTTCAGCGACGGGGCGGGGTGGCAGCCGTTCCAGCTGAACCTGCCCGTTGTCCCCATCACCGACCTTGCCGTGCGGCAGGGCGAACTCGTCGTCGCCACGCAGGGGCGGAGCTTTTGGGTGCTCGACGACCTGACGCCGCTCTACCAGATCAACTCGGCCGTCGCTGAGGCCGACGTGTGGCTGTTCCAGCCCAAGTCGACCTACCGCGTCGACGGCTACCGCTCGACGGACACGCGCGCGGCGGGGACGAACCCGGAGCCCGGCGTGACGATCCACTACCGCCTCGCCGAGGCGCCTGACAGCACGGAAACGGTGGCTCTCCGCATCCTCGACCGCGACGGCGAGACGGTCCAGACGTTCACGTCGGATGCCGAGGACGACGGCCTCCAGATGCCCACGAAGGTTGGCATGAACCGCGTCGTCTGGGGCCGCCGCTACCCGGACGCGGCCCGGTTCGACGGCATGATCTTCTGGGGCGGCGGCCTGAGCGGGCCGGAAGCCGTGCCCGGCACCTACACCGCGCGCCTCATCGTGGGCGAGGACAGTCTGGAGCGCCCGTTCGAGATCCGCCTCGACCCCCGCTCGTCGGCCACGCCGGCGGACTTGGAGGCGCAGTTCGTGTTTCTCCGCGAGGTCCGCGACAAGGTGACCGAGGTGAATGAGTCCGTCGGCCGCGTCCGCGACCTGCGCAATCAAGTCAACGCGTACCTCGAGCGCCTCCCCGTCCAGGCAACGGGTGCCGACACGGTCCGCGCGGCGGGGGAGAGCCTGGTGGAGCGGATGACGGCCGTCGAAGAGGCGCTGTACGAGACGCGGAGCCAGAGCCGACAGGACCCGCTGAACTACGGGATCAACCTGGGCAACGAGCTCTCGGCACTGGGCGGGACCGTCGCCGCCGGCGACTTCCGGCCGACGGACCAGGCCTACGCCTACCGCGACGAGGTGATGGCAGAGATCGAGGCCGAACTCGTCACGCTCCGCCAGATCCTCGACCGCGACGTGCCCGCGTTCAACGCGCTCGTCCGCGAGCAGGCGCTGCCCGTCATCGTACCCACGGACGCCGACTGACCGCCCCGCCCGCGCGAACCGGCGGGGCGGGGCGGCGTAGGGAGCGCGTGCACCGCCCCGCCCTATGACGTTCCGCTCCCTCCTGTTCGGCACCGGCACCACGTCGCGCCTGACCGACCTCGGCCTCCTGCTGATCCGGCTCGGGTTCGGCCTCACGCTCGCGTTCGCGCACGGCCTGGGGAAGCTCCCGCCCTCCCCAGGGTTCGTAGACGGCGTCGCCGCGATCGGCTTTCCGCTCCCGACCCTGTTCGCATGGGCGGCGGGCCTGGCCGAGTTCGTCGGCGGCCTCTTGCTTGCCGTCGGCCTCCTTACGCGGCCCGCTGGGCTCTTCGTCGCCTTCACGCTCGGCGTCGCCGCGTTCGGACGGCACGCGGGGGACGCGTTCACGGACCGCGAACTCGCCCTCCTCTATCTCGTCGTCGGCCTCGCGTTCGCCGTCATGGGGGCGGGGCGGTACGCGGTCGACACGGCGATCCGCCGGCGGAACCCGAGCTACACCTACACCTGAGCTGGCTCGGGCGGGGCGGTGGCCTCGACAGCTGCGGCCAACGTCTCCAGCACCTCGCGTGCGTCGGCGAGCGTTGACACGTCCTGGACGATTGCGCGGAGCTTGCCCGAGCGGCTGTCCTTCATGGCGTAGCGCCGGCCCAGGCCGTTGAGGGCCTGGAGGAAACGGTCGAACACCTTCGTGTGGAAGTACGGGTCGTCTTTCGGCTCCGGGACCGTCAGGAACAGGCGCTCGTTTTTCCACACCACGCGCGGCAGCCGCAGCCGCATGGCGAGCGGGCGCATGGCGGCCAGCCCCAGCAGCGTGCCAACCTCGGGCGGGGCGGGGCCGAAGCGGTCTTCGAGCTCGGCCTTGAACTCAGCGACCGCTTCGTCCGTCTCGACGTCGGCGATTCGGCGGTACAGGTTGAGCCGCTCGACCGGGTTCGTGACGTAGTCTTGGGGGATGAACACGTCGTCGTCCACATCGACCGTGGGCTCGGGCGGGGGCGGGGCAGTGTCCTGATCGGCGAAGACCTCGGCGAACTCGTCGGCGCGAAGCTCCTGCACGGCCTCGTCCAGGATTTTGTGGTACGTCTCGAAGCCGACGTCCTCGATAAACCCTGACTGCTCGGCGCCGAGCATGTTGCCGGCCCCGCGGATGTCGAGGTCGCGCATGGACAGGTTGAACCCAGCGCCCAGGTCCGAAAACTCCTCGACGGCCTGGAGCCGCTGCCGCGCCTCTTTGGTCAGGCTGTGGACGCTGGGGACGAGCAGGTAGCAGAACGCCCGCTGGTCGTTGCGGCCAACCCGCCCGCGCAGCTGGTGGAGGTCGGCCAGCCCGTGGCGCTCGGCGTGGTCGATGATGATGGTGTTGGCGTTCGACACGTCGAGCCCGCTCTCGACGATGTTGGTGCAGACGAGGACGTCGTACTCGCGGTCCATGAACCCGAGCATGGCCTTTTCGAGCTCCGACGGCGACATCTGCCCGTGCGCCGTCCGAATGCGTACGTCGGGGACGAGCGAGCGGATGATGGCCGCCATCTCGTCGATCGTCTGCACGCGGTTGTGGATAAAGAACACCTGACCACCCCGCCCGACCTCGTAGAGGACGGCGTCGCGGATGAGGTCGCGGTTGAACGTGTGGATCTCAGTCGTGACCGGCTGCCGGTTCTGCGGCGGCGTCTGGATGAGCGACAGGTCGCGGGCGCCGAGCAGCGAGAACTGGAGCGTGCGCGGGATCGGCGTGGCGGTCAGCGTGAGCGTGTCGACGTTGGGGCGGAGCTTGCGGAGCTTTTCCTTGGAGCCCACGCCGAACCGCTGCTCCTCGTCCACGACGAGCAGGCCGAGGTCCTTGAACTCGATGTCTTTCGAGAGCACCCGCTGCGTACCGATCACAACGTCGACCTCGCCCGTCTTTAGCTTGGCGACCACCTCCTTCTGCTCGGCCGGCGTGACGAACCGGCTCAGTTGGGCGATGCGGATAGGGAAGCGGCCCATGCGCTTCGTGAACGTCTCGGTGTGCTGCCTCGCGAGGACCGTCGTCGGCACCACGACGGCCACCTGCTTCCCCTCCTGGACCGCCTTGAACGCGGCGCGGACGGCCACCTCGGTCTTGCCGAACCCGACGTCGCCGCAGACGAGGCGGTCCATCGGGATCGGCTGCTGCATGTCCTCCTTGATCGCGTCAATGGCCGCTGCCTGGTCGGGCGTCTCGTCGAACTCGAAGGCGGCTTCGAGCTCGCGCTGCCAGATCGTGTCGCCCTTGAAGGCGAAGCCCTGCGAGGCGCGCCGCTTCGCGTAGATCTTGATGAGGTCGCGGGCGATGTCCTTGACGCGCTTCTTGGTCCGCGCCTTGAGGCGGTCCCAGGCGCCCGTTCCCAGCTTGGTCAGCTTGGGCTGGTGGCCTTCCTTGCCGGTGTACTTGTGCAGCTTGTGGAGCGCCGCCACGTTGACGAAGAGCTCGTCGCCGCCTTTGAAGAGGAGCCGGACCGCCTCCTGCTTCTGCTCTCGCACCGTGATCGTCTGCATCCCCGCGAACTTGCCGATCCCGTAGTCCACGTGGACCACGAAGTCGCCGGGGCGGAGCGCCTTGACCTCGCGGAGCGACAGACCACCCCGCGCCTTCGCCTTTTTCCGCGACGTGGGCCGGTGGTAGCGGTTGAACAGCTGGTGGTCGGTGTAGACGGCTAGGCCGGCCGCGGGCACCTCAAACCCCTCGTGAAGCGACTCGACCAGGAGATCCGCCTTGGGCGGCTTGCCCGTTTCCAGATCGCCGCCGAGCAGCTCCCACAGCCGGTTTTTCTGTGATGCGCTGTCGCAGAGCACGACATAATCCGTTCCGCCCCGCCCGTCGATGTCGTCGCGGAGGCGGCCGAGGTCGCCGTTGTACGACGGCTGCGGCGTCGCCGCGAGCTCCAGCGTCCGGTCGCCTTCGCCCGAGAACGTGCCGAAGAGGAGGGCGGGGCGGGTTGTGATGAGCGCCGAGAGCGCCCCGCCCGCGAGATACTGCGTCTCGGGCGGGGTGGGCGGCTCCTCGTCCTCGTCGAGCGCGTCGACGCGTTCGGTGTACGCTTCGGCCGCCGCGTCGTACAGCTCCTGCGCCTTCTCGACGAGCCGCTGCGCGTCGAACAGCGCCAGCGGCGTCTGGGCGGGGAGGTAGTCGAGCGGCGTGACGTGGCCCGCTTCGGCGTACCGCTCGGCGTCCAGGTTGGGCACGAGCCGCGTCGACTCCAGCCGCGTGATCGACCGCTGCGACTGCGGGTCGAACTCGCGGATCTGGTCGACCTCGTCGCCGAAAAACTCCAGGCGCACCGGGTAGCCGCCGGCGAACGGGTACACGTCGAGGATGCCGCCGCGGAGCGCCAGCTCGCCGGGCTCGCTCACGAACTCGACGGGCTGGAAGCCCTGCCCGCTCAGGCGGTCCATGAGCTCCTCGGGCGGGGCGGTGTCGCCCACGCGGATCGTCAGCGTCTCGTCGGAGACGGTCTCGGGGAGCGGCACGAGCTCGGAGATGGCCTCGACGCTCGTGACCAGAAGGCCGTCGAAGCCGTCGCGGAGGCGGCCGAGCGCGTCGGCGCGCTGGACGAGCGGGAGCGTGTCGCTGAGCTGCTCGGGGTCGTACGGGTCCTGCCCGGTCGGCGGGAGGAACAGGACGCGCTCCACCCCGCCCAACAGCTGCTCCAGGTCGGAGCGGAGGTAGTCCGCGCTCTCGCTCTCGGCGAGCAGGGCGACGACCGGGCCGCCGGTCTCGTCCAGCAGGTCGGCCAGGACGAAGGCGGGCAGCGAGCCGACTGTCCCCTTGAGGCGGAGCGAGTCGCCCGGCGTGAGGCCGTCAACCTCGTCGCGGACGCGCTCGAAAAAGGGGAGGGCCGAGAGCCGGGCGCGGAGGTCGGTGAGCGTCGTGGGCATGCGGTCGGCCCGGCACGCGTGGCGCCCGGGCGGGGTGGAGGAGGGGAGACAACCGCCCCGCCCGCGCTCTGGTTCGTGCGCCCGGCTGAGTCTGCACGAAAAGGGGAGGGGCCGCCCCGCCCCGCCCGCCGAGCGAGGGCGGGGCGGTGGCGCGGCTCCCCCCGTCACGCGTGAGGGGGACAGCGTTCTTCCCCTGAGCGGAGCGATGGGAAGAACGCGGGGGGAGCGCCAGGCGGGGCGGTTCATGGCGCTGCCCACCCCGCCCGTCCAGCAGGGGCGGGGCGGGGTGGCCTCACGCCCCGCTCTCCGCCGCCTCGTCTGCGATGGCGTGGCGCACGAACCCGCCGCCCCGCTCGATCCGGTCGCGTGCCTCGTCCGCGTCCACGTCGGCGAGGAGCATGACGAGGGCGGTTTTCACGTGGCCGTCTGCGGCGCCGAGCGCTTCGGCCGCCTCGTCGTAGCCGACGCCGGTTGCCGCCATCACGATCTTTTTGGAGCGCTCGACGAGCTTCTGGTTGGTCATCTGGAGATCGACCATCATGTTCTCGTAGACCTTCCCCAGACGGATCATGGTAGCCGTCGAGAGCATGTTGAGGACCAGCTTCGTCGCCGTCCCGCTCTTCATGCGCGTCGAGCCCATGATGGGCTCCGGGCCGACGTCGGGGCAGATGGCGACGTCCACGTCGAGCGTGAACTGGCTGCGGGGGTTGCACGTGACGAACAGCGTCCGCGCGCCGATCTCGCGCGCCCGGGCGACGGCGCCGACCACGTAGGGCGTCCGCCGGCTCGCGGCGATGCCGCAGACCACGTCGCGGCTCGTCACGCCGGCAGCGTCTACCGCCTCGGCGCCGTTCTCTTCTTTGTCTTCGGCGCCCTCCTGCGCTTCGAACATCGCCTCGCGCCCGCCGGCGATCAGGCCCTGCACGAGCTCGGGCGGGGTCCCGAACGTGGGCGGGCACTCGGCGGCGTCGAGTACGCCGAGCCGCCCGCTCGTCCCGGCGCCGACGTAGAACAGGCGCCCGCCCGAGCGGAACGCCTCTTCGACGATCTCGACCGCCTGCGCCACGTAGGGCAGCTCGGGCGTCACGGCGTCGACGGCCCGCTGGTCCTCCTCGTGGAGCATCTGGAGCACGTCGGCGAGCGGAGCGGTG
Organism: Rubrivirga litoralis; assembly: GCF_031846415.1. Classification (NCBI taxonomy): domain Bacteria; kingdom Pseudomonadati; phylum Rhodothermota; class Rhodothermia; order Rhodothermales; family Rubricoccaceae; genus Rubrivirga; species Rubrivirga litoralis. Next base: position 72,674 of record NZ_JAVRHT010000001.1, read on the forward strand.
TCGATCCCGAAGGTGCGCGGGTTTCGTTTCTCGGTCGTGAGGCTTTTGAGTTGGTCGAACAGCGCCTGTCCGGTGGCGGGCGGGGTGGGCATGAGCGGGGCGGGGTGGGGGAGAGGGGCGGCCTACGCCGTCGAACCGCGTTCTGATCTGTCGGTACGACGGGTGCCCCGCCCCGCCCCCGTGCACCTTACGCGCCTTCGACTCGCCGACTTCCGCGCCCACGCGCAGACCGAGCTCCACCCCGCCCCCGGCGTCAACCTGATCGTCGGGCCGAACGGGGCGGGAAAGACCAACCTGCTCGAGGCGATCAGCTACCTCTGCCTGGGGAAGAGCTTCCTCGCCGCTCGTGACGCGCACGTCGTGCGGCGGGGCGCCGCTCACTTCGACGTCGAGGCCGACATCGAGGGAGACGTCCGCTCTGGGTTCCACGCCCGGGTCGCGGTCGTCCCCGGCGAGGGCAAGCGCGCGTTCATCAACAAGGCGCCGCTCGACCGCCTCGTCGACCTCGTCGGACGGACGCCCGTCGTGATCCTGTCGCCGGCGGACCACGAGCTGACGGCGGGTGGACCGTCCGAGCGGCGCCGGTTCCTTGACGCTACGCTCAGCCAGGCGTATCCGGTCTACCTCGACGACCTCGTCCGCTACCGACGAGCGCTCCGGCAGCGGAACGCGTTGCTCCAGCAGGTCCGCCGCGGCCGCGCGCTCCCGCCGGGCACGCTCGACGCGTGGGACGAGGAGATCGCCGTGTCGGGCGGGCGGATCGTGTCGCGCCGCTCCGCCTTCGTGCAGGAGTTCGAGCGCTACCTCGCCGACGCTTACGCGCGCCTCGGGGAGCCGGGCGAGCCTCTCACCATGACGTACGTGCCGTCGGTCGCGCCGGACGAGGGCGGGGCGGAGGAATCGGGCGGGGCGGAGGACGCGTTGCGCCGGGCGCTGAACCGGACGCGGGCGCGGAGCCGCGAGACGGGCCGCACGACCGTTGGCCCACATCTTGATGAGGTCGACTTCCGCGTCGGAGGCCACGACCTCCGCGCGTTCGGATCGCACGGCCAGCACCGGACGTTCGCCCTCGCCGTCCGTGTCGGCCAGGCGTTGTACCTCCACGAGGCGTCCGACGAACGCCCGCTCCTCCTCCTTGACGACGTGTTCGGCCCGCTCGACCCCGACCGCACACGGCTCGTCCTCGACCTTCTCGCGTCGGGGGACGTGGGGCAGTCGTTCATTACAGCAGCGTCCCTCGACCCCTTCGAGTCCCTGCTCTCATTCGAAACGGACGCGCACGCGCTGTTTCACGTGGAACAGGGCTCCGTCTACTCTACCCTCGCTCCCTCGCCTTGACTCTTATGCGCCCTTCCCGACTCCGCCGGTTGCCCCGCCCCGCCCTCCTCCTTCTCGTCCTTCTCGCGGGGTGCGGGACGGCCAACACCAACTACGTGACGGGCGAGTCCCAACGGGGCGCCTACACCTGGGAGCAGGAGGTCGAGTTGGGGCGGCAGTCGGACCAGCAGATCACGGCCCAGTTCGGCCTCTACGACAACCCCGCCCTGAACGCCTACGTCGAGCGGATTGGACAGGAGGTGCTCCAGACGAGCGCGTACACGGACGCCAACACACCGGTCGAAGTCCGCAACACGCCGTTCCACTTCCGGGTGCTCGACTCGCCCGTCGTCAACGCCTTCGCGCTCCCCGGCGGGTACATCTACGTGACGCGCGGGCTCCTGTCGCACCTCGAGAACGAGGCGCAGCTGGCCGTCGTTCTCGGACACGAGATCGGTCACGTGCTGGCGCGGCACTCGTCCGAACAGGCGGCGCGGTCCCAGCTCAACCAGCTCGGACTGCTCGGCGCCGCCGTCGTGGGCGGGGTGGTCGGTGGCGGGGACATCGCCGAAGGCATCCTCAACTACGGCAGCCAGGCGACGCAGCTCCTGACGCTCAAGTACGGGCGGGGCGCTGAGCGCGAGGCGGACCGTGCGGGCGTCGCCTACGCCGAGTACGCGGGGTACGACGCGACGCAGGCGGCGGGCTTTTTCCGTGCGCTCCAGCGTCTGGGCGAGCAGTCGGGGGGCGCGCTGCCCAACTTCCTCTCTACGCACCCGAACCCGGGCGAGCGGGCGCAGACGATCCCCGAACTGGCCGCCCAGTACGACCCGCAGGGGACGACAGTCGACGCGGTGCCGTACCTCCGGGAGATCGAGGGGATCGTCGTCGGCGAAGACCCGCGGCAGGGGTTCGTCGAGGGAAACACGTTCTACCACCCGGACCTCCGGTTTCAGCTTTCATTCCCGAGCGGGTGGCAGACGCAGAACTCGCCGGCCGCCTTCCTAATTGGCGAGCCGAACGGGCAGGCGTTGATCCAGCTCTCACTCGCGCAGGAGCCGTCTGCGCGAGCGGCGGCCGAAGCGTTTGCGCGCCAGCAAGGCGTTCAGGTGTCGGGGAGCGGGCCGGTGTCCGTAGGCGCGGGACAGGCGTTCCGTGTCGAAGGGCAAGCCCAGCAGCAGCAGGGTGCCGTCGGGTTTTCAGCGACGTTCGTAGAGTTTGGTGGGAACGTGTATCAGATCCTGGGAATCACGTCGCCCGACGGGCTACGCCAGTACGCGCGGACGTTCCGGTCCGTCGCAGACAGCTTCGAGCGGCTGACCAACCAGCGGTACCTGAACCGCCAGCCCTCCCGCTTGGAGGTCACGACGGTCCAGCGCCCGACGACGCTGCGGTCGATGCTCCGGGGCCGGACGCTCCCCCCGGGGTTCACCGCGGAGGAGGTGGCCATTATGAACCAGGTGACGCTGGACGAGACGATCCCCAGCGGCCGCTCCGTCAAGCTCCCGTCCTAGTGAATGCCCCCACCCCGCCCGAGCGACAGGGGCGGGGTGGGGGCAACTCGGCCGCAGCGTGCGATCCCCGCCCCGCCCCACGTCGTGGGCGGGGCGGTCACGCGTCGGGCGGGATCACGACGGCCTCCCCGCCCAGGCACATCTCGCCGCCGACGTAGGCGTAGAGCCGGATGCGGACGTGGCGGTGGCGCTCGATCTTTTCCGCCACTTTGACTTCGATCGTGACCTCGGCGCCAACGGGGACGGGGCGGAGAAACTTGGCGGACAGCGAGACCGCGATCGAGCCCGGCCCAGGAAAGTCACGGCCGAGCACCTTCGACGCCAGTCCCAGGACGTAGACGCCGTGCACGACGGGCTGTCCAAACCGGCTGGCTTTTCCAGCCTCCTCGTCGATGTGGATCGGGTTGTCGTCGCCGGTCACGTCTGCAAACGTCTGCACGTCTTGCATCGTGACGGTGCGGGACCACGAAAAGGTGTCGCCGACCGTTAGCGAGTCGTATGTGTTGGGCATCAGGGGGACGAAAGAGGTTTGGTTTCACGTGAAACGGCCCGCCGCCGTCTGTTCCTAGACTACGCTTGCTCCTCCCCCCCACGCCCCCGCAGCGTTGAACGAGAGACTCCGCATCATTCCCCGATGGATCGTACGGCACCCGCTGACGGTCTTGGTCGTCGCGTTTGCGTTTGTCGCCCTGGGCGTGAGTCAGGCGGTCAAGCTGCGGATTGATACGAACATTGCGACGCTGCTGCCGCCGGACTTTGACAGCGTCCAGGCGCTGAACAAGCTGCAGCAGGCGGTGGGTGCCGAGACGACCGTCGACGTGGCGATCACGAGCCCAGACTTCGAGGCGAACCTGGCGTTCGCCGAAGACTTTATCCCCCGAATGATGGAGCTCCAGGGGGTATCTGGAGACCCCTACTTCTCGCGGTACGACTTCCGCCGAGACGTGCGGTTCGTGACGGAGAACGCGCTGTACTTCGCCACCTTCGATGAGCTCGACCGCCTCGAAGACTTCCTCCGCCAGACGGCGTCCCAGGTACGGTCTACCACGGATCCGCTGCGGATGGACCTGTTTGGTGACGAGGCAGACGCCTTTCAGCAACAGCGTCAACAAGAGCAGGACGAGCTTCGGGCTGACCTCGCGCAACTCGCGCTGACGGAGTACACGATGAGCCCGGACTCGACGACGCTCGTCGTCCGGTTCTACCCGACGGGCTCGAAGACGGACATCGGGTTCGTCGAGCAACTCTACGCCGACGTAGACGAACTCGTCATCCGCATGCAGCCGGGGCGGTACCACCCGGAGATGGTGGTGACGCCGGCGGGGCAGATCCTGAAGCAGGCGGTCGAGGTCCGGTCGATCACGTCGGACGTCCAGAACTCGTTCGGCGGCGGCGTGCTCGCGGTGGTTCTAACGGTCGTCCTGTATTTCCTCTACAAATCGGTTCAAGCGCGGACGGGGGGGAGGCTCGTATGGCGCGTCGTCGCGGTCGAGCTGCTGCGGACGCCGGTCACGGCGCTCCTCCTCACGGTTCCCTTGCTGATCAGCCTGAGCTGGACGGCGGGCGTGGCGGGGGCTGCGTTCGGGACGCTCAACCTGATGACGTCGACGCTCGGGTTGGTCTTGTTCGGGCTCGGGATCGACTATGGCATCCACTTTTACGCTCGGTATGCCGAAGAGCGTGGGGCGGGGCGGGGTGTCTCGGACGCCGTCGAGGAGACGTTCGTGAGCACGGGGCAGGGCATCGCTGTTTCGGCCTTTACGACGGCGTTTGCCCTGTTCGTGCTCCAAATCGCGGACTTCCGGGGGTTCAGCGAGTTCGGGCTCATCGGGGGCATGGGCATCGTGTTCGCGCTGATCTCGATGCTCTTCGTCCTCCCCGCCCTCCTCAGCATCGCCGAGCGTGTGGGGGCTCTCAACCTGCGCTCGCGGGGCGAGGCGTCGGCATACGAGCCCGACGTCCGGTTCCCCTTTTCCCGGACGGTTGTCTCGGTGTGTCTAGGCATTACGGCTCTTTGCGTACTGGCGGTGCCCGACGTGCGGTTCGAGTACAACTTCTCGAACCTGGAGCCGGAGTACCCCGACTACGAGCGGCGAGCCCAGGCCTTGACGCCGGCACTTGGGCAGAGCGAGCGCCGGAACCCAGCGTATATCCTCCTCGATGACCCGCAGGACGTCCGCTCCGTAACGGCGGCGCTCAAGCGGCTCGCAGAGCGCGACTCGATGATCCTGGCCGTCGAGAGCCTCCAGGAGCGGTTCCCCACCGACCCTGAGACGACACGGCGGAAGCTGGACCGGCTGGCAGAAGTCCGGGAGGTCCTTCAGGACCCGTTCCTCGCGGCCGACACGACGGGGCAGATCCAGCGGCTTCGTGAAGCGGCTTCGGCCACCACGCCCATTCCGCTCGACAGCGTCCCCGCGTTTATCACGCGGCCGTTTATGACGCGAGAGGGGACGGTGGGCAACTTCGTCATCGTGTTCCCCCGAGGAAAGCTGTCGGACGGCCGGCGGTCGATCCGCTTTGGCGAACTGATTGGCCAGGTGACGACGCCCGACGGCGGGGAGTTTTTCGCGGCGTCGACGCAGCTGGTCGCGGCCGACATGTTGAAGCTGATGCAGGAGGAGAGCCAGCTGATGGTGGGCGTGACCTTCGTGCTCGTCTTCGTGCTCGTCTTCGTGTCGTTCCGGTCGCTGCGGTGGACGCTCGTCGCTGTCACCCCGCTCGCGGTGGGGCTGGTGTGGATGCTGGGCGCGATGGTCTTGCTCGACGTGCAGCTCACGTTCTACAACCTCGTCGTCCTGCCCACGGTACTCGGGATCGGGAACGACGGCGGGGTCCACCTGACGCACCGCTACCGCGAGGAGGGGCGGGGCTCGATCCGCCGCGTGCTCCGCTCGACGGGCGAGCACGTGACGATGGGGGCGCTTACAAACCTGATCGGCTTCGGTGGGCTCCTCGTCTCGAACCACCCCGGCCTCCGGTCGATCGGCGTCCTCGCTGTCGTCGGGATCGGGACGACGCTCGTAGCGACGCTCGCCTTTTTCCCCGCCCTGCTCCAGGTCGCCGAGGACAACCGCTGGCTCGAGCCCCGCCCGCGCCGGAAGCGACACGACGTGGGCGACCCCGACGCGCTCCGCCACCCCGTGTTCAAGCTTCACGCCCCCTCGGAGAGCACGAAGTAAAGCTGCCACCCCGCCCGCGAGGCGCTACGAGGGCGGGGCGGCGCTTGGCCCCTTAAGCGGGCGGGGCGGGGCGACCGAGCGCCTCTCGGTACAGCGCGAACAGCGTCTCGAACGAGGCGGCCCACGAGAACTGCTCCTCGACATGGCGGCGGGCGGCGGGTCCGAGCGCGTCGCGTCGGGCAGCTACCCAGAGCAGGTTCGCCGCCATGGCCGCGGCGTCGTCCACGGGGCCGAGCCGCCCGACGGTGGGGGGGACGCGCTCGACGAGCGCGCCGGCCTCGACGCCGACGACGGGCAAGCCGCACGCCTGCGCCTCGACGACCGACAGGCCGAACGTCTCATGCGGTCCGGCCGTGAGGTAGACGTCGGCGGAGGCGAGGAGGCGCGCGAGCTGGTCGCGGTTGTCCTGGTACGGGAGGACGCGGATGGCGGCGCCCTCGGCCTGGGCTTCTTCGAGGGCGGGGCGGTGGGGGCCGTTGCCGGCGAGGACGAGGACGACCGGCGCCGTCTCGTTCGCCAGGCGGACCGCCTCGACCATCGTCGCCGTCCGCTTTTCCGAGTCGAGGCGGCCGACGTAGACCGCGAAGACCGCCCCGCCCGGCACGCTCAGGTCGGCGCGCACTGTGTTGGAGGCGCGGGCGGGGTGGAACGTCTCCAGGTCCACGCCGGGAACGACGATGTGAACGTCCTCGACGCCGATCCGCGTGAGCCGCTCGGCCTGGGCAGGAGACGGAGCGCAGACGAGGTTGCAGTGGTCGAATGTGGAGCGGACATAGCGCTCGGCCCACCGCTCGGCGTGCCCCGCCGCCCATTGCCCCGCTACGGCCTCGGCGGCGGGGCGGACGTAGGCACTCGGGAGGTCGGTGAAGTAGTACCCAGAGACGACCGCACCCGGGTGGCGCCGCCGGTACTCGAACGCGGCCGATGGCTCGCGGTACAGGCTGTTCAGCTCGACGACGTCGGGGCGAGCGGCCCCCAGCGCCTCAACCATGGCGCCGCGACGCAGCAAGAAGCGGTACGGCGCCGCGCCGGGGATGAGGGGGCTCTTGATCCAGTAGGTCGCCCACCGCTCGCCCCGCTCCACCCGGTCCTCGCTCCCCGGGACCACGAGGACGTGCGTGTGGTCCGTGTTCTCCAGCACGTACCGGCGCTTGGCATCGATGTAGGTGCGGATGCCCCCGCTCGTCTCGTGGTAGGCGTGGGTCAGGTCGCAAACGGTCATCGAGACGTGGAGGCGAGCACGCCTCGGTAATAGTCCTCCATCGTCGCGAGGACCGTGGGCCAGCTGTAGTCGCCGGCGGCGTCTCGCGCCGCCCCGCCCAAATCAGCGCGGAGGGCGGGGCGGTCGAGGAGGCGGCGGACGGCGGCCTCGAACGCGTCCGCGTTACGGGGCGGGCACAGGAGGCCCGTCACGCCGTCGGTCACTAGGCTCCGGCTGCCCGCCGCGTCCGCGCAGACGACGGCGAGGCCGGACGCCATCGCTTCCAGCGTCACGTTCCCGAACGTTTCGGTCTCGCTGGGGAAGAGGAACACGTCGGACGAGGCGTAAGCCGTCGCTAGCTCCACCCCGCCCAGGTGCCCGGTGAACACGGCGCCCGGCAGGCGGGCTTCGAGCGATGCGCGCTCCGGGCCATCCCCGACGACGAGCGCGCGCACCGGCGCGCCGCTCGCTTGCAATCGGCGGACGACCTCGACGTACACGTCGATTCCTTTTTCCTTGACCAGACGGCTGACGAACGAAACGACCACATCCGACGGCTCAAACCCCCGCCCCGCCCGCCACGCATCGGATCGGTAAGCTGGCGAAAAGCGGTCGAGTTCGATCCCCCGCGGCCACAGGCGGAACGTCGTCTGGATGCCGTGCGACCGCAGCTCCTCGAGCAACGTCGGCGTCGGGACGTAGACCTCGTTGCAGCGGCCGTAAAACCCACGGGCGACGGCCCACGAGACCGGCTCCAGCCACGTCGGTCCCCAGTAGCCCAGGTACGCGGGGAAGTGCGTGTGGTACGTCGAAACGACGGGGAGCCCGTGCTTCCGCCCCCACGTCACCGCACGGTGACCCAGCACATCCGGCGACGCGACGTGAACAAGGTCTGGCCTGAAGGCTTCGACGCGGGCGCGGAGAGAACGCGGAAATCCCGTCGCCAGCCGGTACTCGGCCCGGTTGAAAAACGGCACCGACGGCGCCTCCACAAACTCCCCCGGCTGCGTCAGGGGCGGATCTGGGACCGTCGGCCCGACCACGAGGACCGAGTGCCCCTGCTCCTCCAGGTACCCGACGAGCCGCCCGAGCGTCCGCGAGACGCCGTCCTCGATGTGGTTGTAGTTGCCCGTGAACAGGGCGACCCGGAGGGGATCGGGCGGGGTGGGCACGGACGCGAGGGCGGGGTGGGGGAGGGGGCTACGAAAGAAACGCCACCCCGCCCGCTTACGCACGCGCGAGTGCGTCGCGGAGGAACGGGGCCGTGTGGCTGGCCTCGACGTCTGCGACCTGCTCCGGCGTCCCCTCGGCCACGACGAACCCGCCGCGCCGGCCGCCCTCGGGGCCGATATCGATGACCCAGTCGGCCGCCTTGATCACGTCCAGGTTGTGCTCGATAAGGACGACCGAGTGGCCCGCATCCACGAGTGCGTTGAAGGCGCCGAGCAGCGTCTTGATGTCGTCGAAGTGGAGGCCCGTCGTGGGCTCGTCGAACAGGTAGAGCGTGTGGCCGGCGTGCTGCTTCGAGAGGTGCGACGCCAGCTTGACCCGCTGCGCCTCCCCGCCCGAGAGCGTGTTCGACGGCTGCCCCAGCGTGAGGTAGCCCAGCCCGACATCCTGGAGCGACTGGAGCTTGTTGAGGACCCGCTTCTGCCCCTCGAAAAACGTGACGGCCTCGTCGACCGTGAGGTCGAGGATCTCGGCCACGTTTTTCCCCTTGTAGCGGATCTCGAGCACGTCCTGCTTGAACCGTCTGCCGTGGCACGCCTCGCACTCGAGGTACAGGTCGGCCAGGAACTGCATCTCGACCTGCACCACGCCCTCGCCCTGGCACACTTCGCACCGGCCGCCGGGCACGTTGAACGAGAACGTGCCAGCGCGGTAGCCGCGGATCTTGGCCTGATGCGTGCTCGCGAGCAGGTCGCGGATGGCGTCGAACGCCTTGACGTAGGTGACGGGGTTCGACCGCGGCGACTTTCCAATCGGCGTCTGGTCGATCATCTCGACGTTCTCGATCAGCTCGGAGCCGTGGACGGCATCGTGGGCGCCCACCTTGCCCTCGAAGTCGCGGCCCTTGAGGCGCTGGAGCGCCGTGTAGAGCGTCGCGTTCACGAGCGTCGACTTGCCGCTGCCCGACACGCCGGTGACGACGGTGATCCGGTCGAGCGGGAACGAGACCGTCAGCCGCTTGAGGTTGTGCTCGCGCGCGCCCTCGACCGTGATCACGCGGTTCGGGTCGAGCGGCCGGCGCTCCGCCGGAACAGGGATCGACTGGCGGCCCGAGAGGTAGGCGCCCGTGAGCGAGTCGTCGCTGTCGAGGGCTTGGTCGTACGTGCCCTGGAACATGACCTCCCCGCCCAGCGCGCCCGAGCCGGGGCCGACATCGACGAGTTGGTCGGCGCGGCGCATCATCTGCTCGTCGTGCTCGACCACGAGGACCGTGTTGCCGATGTCGCGGAGCCCTTCGAGGATCGTGATGAGCCGGTCGTTGTCGCGCGGGTGGAGCCCGATCGTCGGCTCGTCGAGGACGTAGAGGCTGCCGACGAGCGACGAGCCCAGCGACGTGGCGAGGTTGATCCGCTGCGTCTCCCCGCCCGAGAGCGCCATGGCGAGGCGGTCGAGCGTGAGGTAGTCCAGGCCGACTTCGACGAGGTAGCCCAGGCGCTTGCGGATCTCGGTCAGGATCCGCCCCGCCACCTCCTCGTCGTGGTCCGACAGCTCGACGGACTCGAAAAACGTCTGCGCGTCGGCCGTCGTGAGCTCGGCGAGCTCGCCGATGTGCGTCCACCGGGTCGTGTCGCCGTCGGTGCCCAGCGCCGGGCCGCATAGTTTCACGTGCAACGCTTGGGGCCGGAGCCGGTAGCCGTCGCACGCGGGGCAGCGCGTGTAGCCGCGGAAGCGGGCCGAGTAGATGCGGTAGTGCATCTTGTACTGCTTCTTCTGGAGGTAGTCGAAGAAGCCCTTGACGCCGACGTAGTCGCCCCGCCCCGCCCACACGAGATCCTTGTGCTCCTGCGGGAGGAGCGTGTACGGCGCGTCCAGGTCGACGCTCTCCTTGGCCGCCACGCGGAGCAGCGTCCGCTGGTGCTTCGACCACTGCTCGGTGCGGAACGGGGCGACGGCGCCCTGCCGAATGGAGAGCTCGGGGTTGGGGACGACGAGGTCGGGGTCGACGCCGGGCACGCGGCCGAAGCCCTGGCAGGCGGGGCAGGCGCCGAGCGGCGAGTTGAACGAGAACAGCTGGGCTGTCGGCTCCTCGAACGTCATCCCGTCGCGCTCGAAAAGGGCCGAGAACGTCAGCGTCTCGAACGGCTCGCCACCCGACGACGGGGGCGGGGCGGTGACCACGACGGCCCGCTCGCCGCCCTCGCGGAACGCCTGCTCGACCGAGTCCGCGATCCGGTTCGTCGTCGCGTCGTCGCCGGGCTTGGTGGCGAGGCGGTCGACGAGCACCAGGAGCCGCTTCGTGGGCGTCTTGACGTCGGCGGGCGGGGTGGTGTTGAGGTCGAGGACCTCGGGCGCCTTGCCCTTTTCGGCCTGCTTCTCGGTCGGCAGGGCGACGAGGCGGAAAAAGCCGCGCGCGAGGAGCGCTTCGAGCTCCTCCACCTTTTTGGCGCCCTTGTGGTCGGGGAAGGGGAAGCAGAGGTAGAACCGCGTCTTCGCCGACAGCGCCTCCTGGATGGCCTCGGCCGTCGAGCGCGGGCTGTCGCGGGTGACCACCTCCCCGCTCACCGGCGAGACCGTCGTGCCGACGCGGGCGTAGAGCAGGCGGAGGTAGTCGTACACCTCGGTCTGCGTGGCGACCGTCGAGCGCGGGTTCTTGGTGCCCGTCTGCTGCTCGATCGCGATCGCCGGCGCTAGGCCCGTGATGAGGTCCACGTCCGGCTTGTCCATCCGGTCGAGAAACTGGCGCGCGTAGGCGCTCAGGCTCTCGACGTAGCGGCGCTGGCCCTCAGCGTAGATCGTGTCGAACACGAGCGACGACTTGCCCGACCCGCTCGGCCCGGTCACGACGACGAGCTGCCGCTTGGGGATCGTCAGGTCGACGCCCTTCAGGTTGTGCTGGCGTGCGCCTTTGACGACGAGGTCGCGCCCGACAAAGCGGTTTTTGGCGCGGGCAGCGGGCGGGGCGGTCGTCTCGGGCATCGGGGGCGGACCCAAAGGGCGGGGTGGGGGAGGAGAAAACGCGCCCCGCGCGCCCAAGGTGCCAGGGCGGGGTGAAGCCGCCGTGTCATCCGCTCCGCCCTGCGCCACCCCGCCCCGCCCGCTCGGGCGGGACGGTCACGCTAGGAGCGCGCGGAGGACGTCGAGGTTGGCGGCGTCGTCGCACACGGCGCGGACGGGGATGACGAACCCGTCGACGGCGCGCGACGCGATCTCGCCCGTGTTCGCCTTGATCGCCAGCTGGTACACGTCGTCGTGCAGGAGGTACTGCTCGACCGTCTCGTGCTCGGCGTCTACGATCCAATACTCGTCGACGCCGTGCGCGGCGTAGTCGTCGTGCTTGACGCCACGGTCGCGGGCGGCGGTATTCGGCGACAGGACCTCAACTGCGAGGTCGGGGGCGGGGAACAGGAGTGTCGTCGGCGTGATGGTCTCAGCCTTTTCCTGGCCGAAGAAGCAGAGGCTGGGCCGGTAGTCGTTCCGGGTCAACCCCACGAGCGTTCTGCCCGTACCGATCCACCCGAGCGCGTTGATCTGGACGTAGGTGCTCAGAAGGACGCAGAGGCGGCCCGCAGCCGAGATGTCGCGGGCGGGGCGGGGCGGGTGAACGATCACCTCGCCATCGATGAACTCCGCCGTTCCCTCTGGCAGAGGGCGGTCCCGGAAGGCGAACCGGCGTTTTGCCTCCGCCGGGAAGAGTTGCTGAAGCCGCGCGGAGAGGGCGGAGCGGTCAGTCATGGCGGACCTGGGGCGGGGCGGAGTCCAGAGTGCAACGCGCCACCCCGCCCTCGCATGCGGGCGCGTATGTGCAGGCGCGAGCGGGGCGGGGCGTGCGTTGGGGGCGGGGCAGCCGTAGCCTCCGCCCGTGACGTTCCTGAACCCCCTGCTCCTCGCCGGCCTCGCGGCGGTGGCGATCCCCATCGCCATCCACCTGTTCAACTTTCGGCGGCCGCAGCGCATTGACTTCTCGACGCTCCGGTTCCTGCGCGAGATCGAGGCGACGGCGATGCGGCGCGTCCGCATCCGGCAGTGGCTGCTGCTCGCGCTCCGCGCGCTCGCCGTCGTGTTCCTGGTCCTCGCGTTCGCGCGGCCGGTGCCAACGGCCGACGCTGGCGCGTTCGAGGCGGGCGCCGCGAGAAGCCTCGTCGTCGTTCTCGACAACAGCCGCTCGATGACGCTCCGCGACGCGCAGGGTGCGCTCCTGGATCAAGCCAAGACGACCGCCGCCGCCCTCATCGACGCGACCGGGCGGGGCGACGAGCGGACCGTGCTCCCGACCGCCCCGCCCGCGGGGTACCGGCCGGTCCCGTTCACGACGCCCGGGCCGGCGCTCGACGGCGTGGCGGCGACCGAGGCGCTGGCGGGCGCCGAGCCGCTCACGGCCGCGGTCGCGCGGGCGGGGAGCGTGCTGGACGGCGCCCTCCACCCGCGCCGCGAGGTGGTCGTCCTGAGCGATCTCCAGGCGGCCACGTTTACCGACTCCGTCAGCGCAGCGCTCCCGCCGGACGTGGACGTGACGCTGATCCCGTTCGGCGGGCGCCGGCAGGTCAACACGGCCGTAACCGACGTGCGCGTCGTCAGCCGGATCATCGAGCCGGGGCGGCCGGTCCAGGTCGAGGCGACGGTCGCGCGCTACGGCGGGCGCCCCGGCACCGTCGGCGCGTCGCTGAGCCTGGACGGGCAGCGCGTGGCTGAAACGGCCGTTGACGTGGTCCCCGGCACGCCGACCACGGCGCGATTTACCGTCACCCCGCCCGCGCGCGGCTGGCTGGGCGGGGAGGTCCGCATCGAGGCCGACGCGGCGGAGTGGGACGACGCGCGCTCCTTTGCGCTCCGCGTGCCGCCGCCGCCCCGCGTCCTGATCGTCCGCGGCGACGGGCAGCGGGCGGACCTCGTCACACTCGCGCTCGGCGTCACGGCCGAAGGGGGCGGGGTGGCGCTCAACGAGATCGACGAGGGCGCGCTGCCGGGCGCTGACCTCGACCGCTACGACGCCGTCGTTCTGGTTGGCCCCCGCGACGTGGGCGCGTCGGCGGGGCGGCTCGAAGCGTTCGTGGCGAATGGCGGCGGCGTCCTCGCGTTTCCAGGTGACCAGCCTGAGGCTCTCAACCCGCTCCTCCAGGCCGTCGGCGGCGGCCGCATCGACGGCGTCATGGGCGAGCGGGGCGGCGCTCCGATCGGGACGACGACTGACGCCGACCTGGAGCACCCGCTTTTCGCCGGCGTGTTCGATGCGTCCCGCCCCGCCCTCGAACAGGTCGACGTGGCGCAGGCGGCGCGGTACCGCCCGGGCGGGGGCGACGAGTCGACGCTGATCGGGCTCCAGGCGGGGCCGCCGTTCCTCCAGGAGATCCGGCGGGGTGAGGGGAGCGTGCTCCTGGTCGCCGTCGCGCCGGACCTCGCGTGGAGCGACCTCCCGCAGCGCGGCCTGTTCGTCCCGCTCCTCTACCGCGCCGCGGCCTACCTCGCTGCCGGCTCGGTCGTGGGCGAGACGGGCGGGGCGGACGGAACGGTCCGCGTCGAGGGCGTGGACGCAGGCCAGCCGCTCCGCCTCGTCGGCCCCGACGGCATCACCACGACGCCGCTCCAGCGGACGGTTCCGGGAGCCGTCGTCCTGGACCTCGACGACGCCACGGCGCGCGCCGGCCTCTACCGCGTCGTCCAGGGCGAGCGGACGCTCCGCGTGGTCGCCGTCAACGAGGACGCGCGCGAGTCGGACCCAGCGGCCCTCGACCCGGCCGTCGCCGCGGAGCGGCTCGAAGCCGTCACCGGCCGGCCGGTCCGCGTGCTCGACGCCGCGCCCGCGGCGCTCTCGGCGGGCGGGGCGGCCGGGACGCCGCTGTGGACCGTCTCCCTCGCGCTCGCGCTCGCGTGCCTGCTCGCCGAAACGGCGCTGACGACGCGTTGGAAAAAGGCCGCCGCCCCGCCCGCGGGCTAGCCCGCGCGCTCTGGGGGCGGGGCGGTCAGGCGCCGTCGGTGGCCCGTCTGCCGCCGCGGGGGCGGGGCGGCCAGAGCGGTTTCCAGACCGCCCCGCCCGTGCAGACCCGCGCGCCAGAGCGGCTCAGCGCATACCGATTTAGCTTCCCCCGCGTTATCTCCTGCCGGCTCCGCCGGTCCCCACCCCGCCCGCCCCGCCCGCCTTTTGACGCCCCGCCCCGCCCGCCGCCGCGAGACCGCCATCCTCGTCGGCGTCCAGACGCCCGACACCACGAAGGACGACCTCCGCGACGGCCTCGACGAGCTCGAACTCCTCGCCGACACGGCCGGCGCCGACACGGCTCACCGGCTCACGCAGTCGCTCCCCCGCATCCACTCCGCCACGTTTATCGGCAAGGGGAAGGTCGAGGAGCTCCGCCAGGCCGCCGAAAAGCACAAGGCCGACCTCGTCGTGTTCGACGACGACCTCACGCCGGTCCAGGTCCGCAACCTCGAAAAGGCGCTCAAGTCCGAGGACACCGAGGTCAAGCTCGTCGACCGCTCGGGCCTCATCCTGGACATCTTCGCCGAGCGCGCTCGGTCGTCGCAGGCCAAGGCCCAGGTCGAGCTCGCCCAGCTCGAGTACCTCCGCAGCCGCCTCACGCGCGCCTGGACGCACCTCGAACGCCAGAAGGGCGGCATCGGGATGCGCGGGCCGGGCGAGACCCAGATCGAGACCGACCGCCGCCTGATCGGCAAGCGGATCGCGGTCCTCAAGGACCAGCTCGACACCATCGACCGCCAGCGGACGACCCAGCGCAAGGGCCGCGCCGACGAAACGCGCGTGGCCCTCGTGGGCTACACGAACGCCGGCAAGAGCACGCTCATGAACGCGCTCGCCGACGAGTCGGTGTTCGCCGAGAACCGCCTGTTCGCGACCCTAGACGCGACCACGCGTCAGGTCGAGCTCGACACGAACAAGTCGGTCCTGCTCGCCGACACAGTCGGCTTTATCCGCAAGCTCCCGCACGCGCTCGTCGAGAGCTTTAAGAGCACGCTGGACGAGACCCGCGAGGCCGACCTGTTGCTCCACGTCGTCGACGTGACGCACCCGAACGCCGAGGACCACGTCCGCGTCGTGAACGAGACGCTCAAGGAGCTCGGCGCGCTCGACAAGCCGACGCTCATGGTGTTCAACAAGGTGGACGCGCTGGAAGACCGCGGCCTGCTCGACGCTCTCCGCGCTCAGTACGACGACGCCGTGTTCATCTCGGCCGCCCGCGGCATCGGCCTCGACGACCTCCGCGAGCGGACGCTCGCGCTCGTCGAGTCCGACTACGTCGACCGCACGGCCATCCTGCCCGTCACCGAGGCCAAGGCCCGCGCCCACGTCCACCGGGTGGCCGAGGTGACCGACGAGGAGGTCGGTTACGCCGAGGACGCATTCGACGCGAGCGCCGGCCGCGTGCCCGTGGTCCGCCTTTGGTTTAGGGCTTCGCGCAAGAACGCGCCCGACCTCGACCGGATGCTCGAGCGCTACGGCAGCCTCCGCTGGGACGAGGCCATTGCCGACCCCGCCGGCGACGGTGCCGAGACCCCTGCCACCCTGGCGGATCGGGCGGAGTAACCCGCCACGGCGCCGCCCCGCCCTCGCAGCGAGGGCGGGGTGAGGGGCGAATTCCCCCAGCGGACCAAGGAGGATCCCGAATGGTCGGATTCTCCGCCCCGCCCGCGTCATATGGAACGTGGCTTGTACGTCTAGGGGGAGCCGCCCCGCGGTAGCTTTCCCATTACCGGGTCGTCCCCCCTCCGACCATGACTGTTGCCACCCTGCTCAGCGACCTCGACGCGCTCTCGACAGACGACACCGTCGCCGAAGCCTTGCTCGCGCTCGCAGAGGACCACGTCTCGCACCTCCCGGTGCTCGACTCCGACGGCCGCCTTGACTCGATCGTGATCGAGGAGGCGCTCCGGGCGCACCCGGATTCCGAGGCTCCGCTCGGGTCGCTCATGGCCGGCGAGCCGGTCTCGATCGGCCTCGACACGCACGTGTTCGACGCCGCCCACGTGATGCGGCAGCACGGGCTGAGCGTCGTCCCCGTCCTCGCGGGCGAGGGTGAGTACGCAGGTTTGGTCGTGCGCCAGGACGTGTTCGGGCAGCTGGCCCACATGCTCGCGACCGAGGAGCCGGGCGCGATCATGGTCCTCGACGCCGCCCGCCAGGACTTTTCGCTGGGTCAGGTGGCCCAGATCGTCGAGCAGAACGGGGTCCGCATCCTGTCGGTCTCGACCGAGGACGATCCCGGTGAGGGCCGCGTGCGCGTGACGCTCAAGCTGAACGTGACCGACACGGCCCGCGTCCGCCACATCATGACGCACTACGGGTACCACGTCGTCGGCTCGTTCGACGAGGCCGAGGGCGACCTGGAGGAGCGGGCCGCCGCCTTCCTCCGCTACCTCGAGGTGTAAGACACCCTCCGGGCGGGTACAGAATACGGGGTACGAGGTACAACCTAGGGTTGGCGCCCCGTGGCCTTGCCACCAACCGCCCCTGCGGGCGGGGCGGAAAAGTCCCAGCCAACGCGCCGCCCCGCCCTTGACTTTGGGGGCGGGGCGGCCCTCATCTCCCCGTACCCCGTACCCCGTACCCCGTACCCCGTACCCGATGCCCACCGCCTTCCACGCCATGACGCTCGTCGCCACCATCCGCGCGGCGTACGGCGCGTCGCGGTCGGTCGCCGACCGCCGGGCGGGGCGGGAGCCGTCGGCGCAGGAGTCCGAGGACGTGGCGCGGCTCGACCTCGACGCGCTCCGCGCCGACCTCCGCGCGCTTGTCGTGCAGCTCCGCCTCCGAGCGGTCGCGGACGCTCCCGACTCCGAGGCCGCCGCGCTCGCCCAGGCCTTCGAGGACCACGTGCTCGTGGACGACCTGGGCGGGGCGGTCCGCCGGGCGCACCAGAAGCTCCTGAGCCTGTACCCCGCCGTGCCCGAGGGCGTGGTCGAGGAGGCCCGCCGCCTTGCCACGGCGGCGGCCGAGGAGATCGACGCCGACCGCCCCGCCCTCGGCGACCTCGCGCGTCGAGTGGCCGACTGGCTGGACGCCCTCGCGGACGTTCTGGACGCGTAGGCCGCCAACGCCGCCCCGCCCCACTGGCCGCCTGCCGACCTCTGCGCGGGCGGGGCGGGGTGGGCCGTCGTCCGCGGCGTCTACAGGCGGCGCAGACCGCTCTGGGCGGGGCGGCCTAGCCAATAACCGCGAGCGGTTTGCGTTGACTTAGTCGGCCTATCGGCTCTAAAACCCCGGCTTTTGAGGCCGTCCAGCCTTAAATTGTCCCGATCCGGCCAGGCGCGCTGTCGCGCCCGCCCCGCCCCTTGAGGGCCGTCCCCCCGCCCCCCGACCGATGTCTGAGAACGCCCCGTACGAGAACCTCCCCGCTGGCGACGAGACGCCGACCACCCCGCCCAACGCGCTGCCCACGCCCGACGCCGGGGGCGACGGGGCCGCCCCGCTCGCCGCGCGCGGCGACTACGGCGCGTCGAACATCCAGGTTCTCGAAGGCCTGGAGGCCGTGCGCAAGCGGCCGGCCATGTACATCGGTGACGTCGGCGTGCGCGGGCTGCACCACCTCGTTTACGAGGTCGTCGACAACTCGATCGACGAGGCGCTCGCCGGCTACTGCGACACCATCTCGGTTACGATCCACGAGGACAACTCGATTACCGTCTCCGACGACGGGCGCGGCATCCCGGTCGAGATGCACGCCGGTGAGGGGAAGCCGGCCGTCGAGGTGGTCATGACCGTGCTCCACGCGGGCGGCAAGTTCGACAAGGACACCTACAAGGTGTCGGGCGGTCTCCACGGCGTCGGCGTGTCGTGCGTG
Organism: Rubrivirga litoralis; assembly: GCF_031846415.1. Lineage (NCBI taxonomy): Bacteria > Pseudomonadati > Rhodothermota > Rhodothermia > Rhodothermales > Rubricoccaceae > Rubrivirga > Rubrivirga litoralis. The sequence continues at coordinate 90,849 of NZ_JAVRHT010000001.1, forward strand.
AACGCGCTCTCGGGCCGGCTCGAGGTGACGGTCCGCCGCGACGGCGGCGTGTTCGAGATGGCCTTCGAGCGCGGCCACACGGTCGACCCGCTCCAGCGCGTCCGCGACATGGAGCCGGGCGAAGAGACGGGGACGACCGTCCACTTTAAGCCCGACACCACCATCTTCTTCGACCCGGTCTACCGCTTCGACACGCTCGCGGGGCGGATGCGCGAGCTGGCCTACCTCAACAAGGGCGTCACGATCACGCTCCAAGACCTCCGCGAGGAGGACGAGGAGCTGGGGCAGGAGGTTTACCACTCCGAGGGCGGGCTGGAGGAGTTCGTGGCCTACCTCGACGAGACGCGCGAGCCGCTCTTCGACGGCGCCGTCACTCTCGACGACGAGAGCGGCGACGTGCCGGTCGAGCTCGCGCTCCGCTACAACACGGGGTATCAGGAGAACGTGCTCTCGTTCGTCAACAACATCAACACGCACGAGGGCGGCACGCACGTCTCTGGCTTCCGCCGGGCGCTCACGCGCGTGCTCAAGGGCTACGCCGAGAAGAACGACCTGCTCAAAAAGGCCAAGGTCACGCTCTCCGGCGACGACTTCCGCGAGGGCATGACGGCCGTCCTGTCGGTGAAGGTGCAGGAGCCGCAGTTCGAGGGCCAGACCAAGACCAAGCTGGGCAACAGCGACGTCCAGGGCGCCGTCGAGAGCCTCGTGGCGCAGAAGCTGGGCGAGTGGCTCGAAGACCACCCGCGCGAGGCCAAGACGATCGTCCAGAAGGTGATCCTGAGCGCTCAGGCGCGAACGGCGGCCCGTCGTGCCCGCGAGCTCGTCCAGCGCAAGAGCGCGTTCGGCGGCGGCGGCCTTCCGGGCAAGCTGGCCGACTGCGCGAGCAAGGACGCGACCGAGTCCGAGCTGTACCTCGTCGAGGGCGACTCGGCGGGCGGGAGCGCCAAGCAGGCGCGCGACCGGCACTTCCAAGCCATCCTCCCGCTCCGCGGCAAGATCCTGAACGTCGAGAAGGCGCGCCTCGATAAGATCCTCGACAACGAGGAAATCAAGAACATGGTGACGGCTCTGGGCGTGCAGATCGCCGCCGGCGCCGACGAGTTCTCCGACGAGCGGCTCCGCTACCACAAAATCGTCCTGATGACGGACGCCGACGTGGACGGCGCGCACATCCGCACGCTGCTGCTCACGTTCATCTACCGCTACCTCCGCCCGCTCCTCGAAGCCGGCTACATCTACATCGCGCTGCCCCCGCTGTACCGCGCTAAAAAGGGTTCGAAGGAGATCTACTGCTGGAACGACCAGCAGCTCCAGGAGGCGATCTCCGAGTTGGGCGGGCCGAAGGGCGTCGGTGTGCAGCGCTACAAGGGCCTCGGCGAGATGAACCCCGAGCAGCTCTGGAGCACGACGATGGACCCCGACACGCGGATGCTCCAGATCGTGACCGTCGAGGACGCCGCGGCGGCCGACAAGACGTTCTCGACGCTCATGGGCGACGCCGTCGAGCCCCGGCGCAAGTTTATCGAGCGGAACGCGAAGTACGCGACGATCGACACCTAGCCGCCCCGCCCATGTCCGCGACTGCCACCCCGCCCCGCCCCGCGCCGCTCGACTCGCCCCGCGAGGGCGGGGCGGGGCGGCCGGATGGTCCGATGACGTGGGAGGACGTGTGTGCCCATCCGGCGCTCCAGGATCTGCCGTTCAAGGTTGAGCAGGACCGCTACGGCCGCATCGTTATGAGTCCCCCGTTCGCACGGCACGCCCGCCTCCAGTACAAGATTGCCCGGATGCTGGAAGACGCACTGGGAGGAGTCCCAGCGACAGAGGCCCCAGTCGAAACGAGGGACGGCGTTAAGGTGCCAGACGTGGTCTGGATGTCCGACGAGTTCGCCGCTGAGCACGCCGAGGCGACGGTGTATCGAGTGGCACCGGACGTCTGCGTTGAGGTCATGTCCCGGTCGAACTCGTGGGCGGAGATGAGCGAGAAGGTCACGCTCTACCTCGCGCGCGGCGCGCAGGAGGTGTGGGTCTGTGAGGCAGACGGCCGCCTCCGTTTCTTTGGCCATGAAGGCGAGCGCGAGCGGTCTGTGCTCGCCCCAGACGCGCCGGTCACAGTCACGCTCTAGAGCGGGGCGGGGTGGCCCGCCGGTCGCTAGGTTGACCCCTATGTCCGAGGTCCCACCCCGCCCTGACCTTTCGGTCGTCGTTCCCGTGTACGACGAGGCCGAGAGCCTCCCCGCCCTCGCCGACGAGATCCGCGCGGCGCTTGGCGGGCTCACCTTCGAGGTGTGGCTCGTGGACGACGGCTCGACCGATGAGTCCTGGGCAGTCATCGAGCGGCTACAAGCCGAAGACATCCGGTTCGGCGGCGTCCGCTTCCGGCGGAACTACGGCAAGAGCGCGGCGCTGGCCGCCGGCTTCGCGCGGTGCCAGGGCCGCTTTATCGCGACGCTCGACGCCGACCTCCAGGACGACCCCGCCGAGCTTCCCGAAATGGTGGCGCGCCTGGAGGGCGGGGCGGACCTCGTGAGCGGGTGGAAGCGAGAGCGGAACGACCCGTGGGAAAAACGCCTGCCGAGCAAGTTCTTTAACTGGGTCACGCGCGTCGTGTCGGGCATCCCGCTTCACGACTTCAACAGCGGCATCAAGGCGTACCGCGCCGAGGTGGTCCAGAGCGTCCGCGTGTACGGCGAGCTCCACCGCTACATCCCGCTCCTGGCCAAGTGGGAGGGCTACACGCGGATCGAGGAGCAGAAGGTGAACCACCGGCCGCGCGTCCACGGGCGGACCAAGTTTGGGATCGAGCGTTACCTCCGCGGCTTCCTCGACCTCATCACAGTCGTCTTTATCACGCGGTTCGCGCGGCGCCCGATGATGTTTTTTGGCGGGGCAGGGACGGTGGCGTTCCTCGTCGGCTTCCTGATGCTGGCCTACCTCACCGTCCTCAAAGTGGCGTTTGGCGAGCCCATCGGAGGTCGCCCGCTGCTGACCTTCGGCGTGCTCCTCATCTTGCTCGGCGCGCAGTCGTTTCTAGCCGGCTTCCTGGGCGAGATGATCGTGCGCCCCGAGATGGAGCGGGCGGACCGCTACGACGTGCGCGAGGAGACCGCCCCGCCCACCGCCGGGCGGGGCGGGGTGGAGCACGCGACCGCCCCGCCCCGCGCGGTCCCCGTCGCGTGAGGCCATAGACCAAGCCGCCCCGCCCTCTGCGCGAATGCACGGGCGGGGTGAGGAGCGGGGCCGCATCTTGCGGCATGGCTCGCATCACGCTTCTCGGTCCGTTCTGGCCCTACCGCGGCGGCATCGCCCACTTTGGCGCCGGCCTCGCCCGGTCGCTCGCGGCGCGCGGCCACGACGTCCGCACGGTCACGTTCCGGCGGCAGTACCCAGACCGGCTGTTCCCCGGCGCCACGCAGTTCGAGACCGGTCCCGCCCCGCCCGGCGTGCCGCGCGCGCCGGTAGAACTCGACACGCTCGCCCCCCGCACCTGGACGCGCACGGCCGACCGCATCGCAGACGAGGGCGGGGAGGTCGCCGTCATCCCGTACTGGACGCCGCTGTTGGCGCCGATGTGGGGCGTCGTCACGCGCCGGCTCCGGCGACGAGGCGTGACGGTTCTGGCCCTCGTCCACAACGCGATCCCGCACGAGCGGCGGCCGGGCGATCTCTTGCTGGGCCGCTTCGCCCTGGGCGGGGCGGACGGGCTGCTGGCCCTCAGCGACCGCGTCGCTGCCGACGTGCGGCGGCTCGGCGTGACGGCGCCCGTTCGTACGGTGCCGCACCCGGTCTACGACGGGTTCGGCGCCGCCCCGCCCCGCGCCGAGGCGCGGCAGGCGCTCGGCCTCCCCGCCCACGCGCCGGTGTTCTTGTTCTTCGGATTCGTTCGCCCGTACAAAGGTCTCCACGTTCTGCTCGACGCGTGGGGCGGGGTGGTGCAGCGCGTGCCCGACGCGCGCCTCGTCGTCGCCGGCGAGTTTTACGCGGATGAGGACGCTCTGCGCGCCCAGGCGGCACCGTTTGGAGCGCCCGTCCGCTTCGACGCCGGGTACATCTCGGACAGCCGCGTCGGCCTCTACTTCAGCGCAGCGAGCGCGGTCGTGCAGCCGTACGTGACGGCAACGCAGAGCGGGGTGGCGCAGATCGCGTTCCACTACGGTCGCCCGGTGATTACGACGGACGTAGGCGGACTGGCCGAGGCCGTCCCCGACGGTGAGGCTGGTCTTGTAGTCCCGCCAGACGATCCGGCCGCGCTGGCGGCGGCGCTCGTTCGGTTCGTTGAGGAGGACCTGGAAGAGACGCTCGAAGCCGGCGTCCGCCGCGTCCGCGACGCCGCGTCGTGGGGCCGCGTCGCCGAAGCTGTCGAACATCTCGCCGGCACCACCCCGCCCCGACAGGAGTAACCGGGTACCGGGTACGAGGTACAGGGTACGGGGTGCAGGAGGTCACCTCAGCCTCGTACCCCGTACCGAGTGCTCCGTACCCTGCCCCCACACCCGACCGCCCCGCCCCGTGGACTACGACCCCGTCAAAGACCGCCTCGGCCGGTTTTTTTGGACTACCCCGACCCGCACCAAGGCGTTCTACCGTACGCTCGACGCCGTCTTTCTGCGGTCGTGGTACGTCCGCCGCACGCTCCGGCGCCTCGTGGGCGCTCGGGCGGGGCGGCCCGTTCGCGTGCTGGACGCCGGGACCGGGTTCGGGCAGTACGCCTACTGGCTCGTCCGCACGTTCCCGAACGTCGAGGTCGTGGCCGCCGACGTCAAGGACGACTACCTGAGGCGGGCCGAGGCGTTCGTGGCGCAGACGCCGTACGCCGGCCGCGTCACGTTCGAGCGGGCCGACCTGACGCAGCCGCTGCCGCACGAGGAGGCGTTCGACCTCGCGCTGTCCGTCGACGTGATGGAGCACATCGAGGACGACCGCGCCGTGTTCCGCAACGTCCGCGACGCGCTCGTGCCGGGCGGGCACCTCGTCGTCAACACGCCGAGCGACCAGGGCGGGAGCGGGGTGAGCGGGGCGGGGGAGGAGAGCTTTATCGGCGAGCACGTCCGCGACGGGTACGCGGTCGATGACCTCGTCGAGAAGCTGGAAACGGCCGGCCTCCGCGTGACGGACACCGACTACACGTATGGCCCGGTCGGCTCGGCCGCGTGGCGGCTCCTCGTCAAGTGGCCGATCACGATGCTAAATCGGAGCCCGCTCCTCACCCCGCTCGTGGGCGCCTACTACCTCGGCGCCGGGCCGGTCGGGCTGGCGCTCAACGCCGTCGACCTGCGCCGCGACAACGACACCGGAACCGGGCTGCTCGTCACAGCGCAGAAGCCGCCCCGCCCTACACGCTAGCGCGACATGGAAACCGCCCCACCCCCCGGCCTCGTCTGGATCGACGTGGCCGTCGACCGCTGCCCGTTCACGGGCGACCGCATCCAGATCGTCGAGGCCGAACTCGAGGTGACGGGAATCGACATCCCGCCGGACGTCTGGGAGCTCGGGTGGAGCGAGGGCGCGCAGTGCCATTTCGCGCTCCTCGAAGACCTGTTCGGCCTGTCCGACGAAGCGGGCGCGCCACCGTACGGTGCCCGGGGCTTCCGGCTCGACGGCGACGACGTCTCGGCGGCGGTCCACCTGACCGGACCCGGCGCGACCGTGCCGTGGCCCGTGTTCTCCGAGCGGCTGGAGGAGGTCGCCCGCCGGTCCGAGCGCCCGACGCCGACGCCGACCGAGGTCCGGCGCCTCCCGAAGCTGGACGAGACGTGGGAGCTGTCGGTGCGCGAGACCGACGTGGCCGAAGTCGACGGGCGGTTCGTCCCGATCTACCTGGTCGTCGTGACCGACGCGGGCGGGGAGGTCCGCGGCACGGCGCTCCACCCGGGCGCGCTCGCCCCGCCCGTGCTCGCGGACGCCGTGTTCGAGGCCACGCACGCGCGCCCCGAGGCCGGGCTGACGGCGGGCCGCCCCGCCCGCATCCGCTTTGCCGACGCGGACCTGGGGCGGGGCGGTCTGAAGGCGCTCCTCAAAAAGGCCCACGTCGGCCTGGAGACCGGCCCGACGCCGGACGCCGACGCCGCGAGCGAGGCCCTGTTCATGATGGGACCCGGCGGCAACCGGCTCGATGTGGCGCTCCTGACGGAGACGAGCGACGACGACCTGAGCGCGCTCCTCGACGCCGCCCGGGGGTTCTACGAGTCCGCCCCGTGGTCGCGCCTGCGCGGCGACCGCTACCTCGCCCTCCGCCTCGACGACGGCCCCTGGCTCTACGCCAACGTGATGGGGCAGGCCGGCGAGCAACCGGGGCTCGCGCTGTTCAGCGACTGGCTCGCGCTGTGCCGGTTCGTCTACGCCGCCCCGCCCTTGGAAGGTCAGGGGCTGGAGGCGCTCGACGAAGTTGGCCCGGCCGAGGGACTCACGCTCTACCCGGCCGCGATGCTCGCCGAGGCCGACGCCGAGCGCCTCCGCGCACTCGGCCCGCCCGTCTGGGACGGGGGCTACCCGGTCGCGGCCCGGTTCACGCCGGGCGGGGCGGCGCCGAGCGGCTGGCCGCCCGAGATCTACGCGGCCCTCCTGCGCGCCCTCCCTGAGGTCGTCGCCAAGCGCCGCGCGGCCACGATCACGAGCATCAAAGCCGGCATAGACACGCCTGAGGGGCGCCTCACGCTCCGCTACCCCGCGAACGGGACCGAGGCGCTGAGCGGGCAGGAGCCGGCTGTCGAGATCGTCGTCGAGCCGGCCGCGAGCCGCATGACGCCGCTGGACGAGGGGCAGGGAGCGCTCCGCATCGTCGGCCCCGCCGCCACGCGGCTGCCGCAGGCGGACGCCGCCGCGCGCAAGGCGCTCCGTTGGGGCCACTTCCGCGCCGTCGAGCTCGACGGCCGCGTCCTCTGGTACGGCGACGCCTACGCCGACGACCCGGCCCCGTCGCTGGACGACCTAGCGGGCGCCCGGTCAGTCCGCGTGCAGCTGGGGGCCGAGATGCACGAGGCCCGCGTGCGGCGCGTCGAGGGCGGGGTGGAGGAGGTTCGGGCGGAGGTCGGGTAGCCGCCCCGCCCCCGATGACGGTGGGTGATCCACCCCGCCCCGCCTTGTCGAACGCGCGGGCGGGGCGGTCCGGCGTGGTCGCTACGCCGCGATGACGTAGAGCCGACCCGGCTCCACCGTAAGGAGCACCCGGTTCACGTTCGGCATCGCCGGTTCGATCGCGCTCCGTTTGTTGCTCCGGGCGGTGATGAGGACGACAGCGAGGTCGTACGCAGGGAGGTTCTGCTGGTGCTGCATGCTCTTGTCGAGCGTCACCATGACGTCGAACTCGGCCTCGGCCGAGCGGAGCAGGTCACCGTTCTTTTTTCCGCTCCACCCGTGCTCGCGCACGGTCACGACCTCGTGCTGGGGGTCGAAAGAGCGCTTTAGCTTCCGGTCCACGTTCTCGTCCAGCAGCACGTGCATCAGGCCGCGTCGAGGAGGGCGTCCTTCGCCATCTCCAGGAACGCGACGGCTTGCTCCCGGCTCACACCTGGAAACCCGTCGAGGAACTCGTCGAGGGTCTCGCCTCCTTCGAGATAGTCGAGAAGGGTTTGGACGGGGACGCGAGTGCCCTGGAAGACAGGAGTGCCTCCCATGATCTCAGGGTCGGAGTGGTAGACCTCATGGCGCTCCATAATTCTACGTGCTGGTTCGGCTCCGTGTAGAACGTCCCTTTCGCCCTTCCGGTCCGAGTGTGACGCAGTTGCAGCATGGCGAGGACTCGTGGCATCCCGAGACGTGGCCACCGCGCTTGCCAGAAGGGGTGGACAACCTGCCGTAGTCCTTACGGCTCAAGGCGGGTCGGCCGCTCCGCCCGAGAGGGACGAACGCGCACCACCCCGCCCACGGAGTCCGCCGCCCCGCCCCCTTCCGGCGGGGCGGGGTGGAGACGGCGCCGCTCCGAGCCCGCCCGCCCCCGACGCTTCGGAAGCGCGGGCGGGGCGGTCGTGTGAAAGCGCGGGCGGGGCGGAGAACTCACAGTTCCGCCCCGCCTCGCCCTTTGGGTCGGCCCGTACCTTTTCGGGCGAGCCACCGCCCCGCCCATGCCCGCAGGCCCCGCCGACCGCCCGGTCAAGTTCCTCTTCGTGACCGGCGGCGTGACGTCGTCGCTGGGCAAGGGGATCGTCTCGGCCAGCCTCGGGCGCCTGCTCGAAGCGCGCGGGCTCCAGGTGACGATCCAGAAGTTCGACCCGTACATCAACGTCGACGCGGGGACGATGAACCCGTACGAGCACGGCGAGGTGTACGTGACCGACGACGGGGCCGAGACCGACCTCGACCTGGGCCACTACGAGCGCTACCTCGGCGTGCCCATGTCGCAGGCCAACAACGTGACGACCGGCCGCGTCTACTCGGGCGTGATCGCGAAGGAGCGGGCCGGCGCCTACCTGGGCAAGACGGTCCAGGTCGTGCCCCACGTGATCGACGAGATCAAGGGGTGGATGCGGCGGCTCGCCGAGACCGGCGACTACGACGTCATCATCACCGAGATCGGGGGGACGGCCGGCGACATCGAGAGCCTGCCCTACCTCGAAGCCATCCGCCAGCTCGTGCTCGAAGAGGGGCGGGCCAACACGGCGCTCGTCCACCTCACGCTCGTCCCGTACCTCGCCGCCGCCGGCGAGCTCAAGACGAAGCCGACCCAACACTCGGTCAAGACGCTCCAGTCGTACGGGCTCCAGCCCGATGTGCTCGTTGCGCGGACCGAGCACCCGCTGCCGGACGACGTCCGCCGCAAGATCGGCCTGTTCTGCAACGTCGAGCCCGAGGCCGTCATCGAGTCGCTCGATGCCGAGTCGATCTACGAGGTCCCGCTCCTGCTCCGCGAGCAGCGCCTCGACGAGGTCGTCTTACGGCGGCTCCAGCTGGCCGCCCCGCTCGACGTCGATCCGGGGCCGGACCTCGAAAACTGGGTCGCGTTCCTGCGCGGACTCAAGAGCCCCGACGAGAAGGTGACGGTCGCCCTCGTGGGCAAGTACGTCGAGCACCAGGACGCCTACAAGTCGATTTCCGAGAGCTTCCTGCTCGCCGGCGCCCACCGCGGCGTCCAGGTCGAGGTGCGGAGCGTGCTCTCGGACGACCTCACGGACGAGAACGTGGCCGAGCGGCTGGACGGCGTCTCCGGCGTCCTCGTCGCACCCGGCTTCGGCGACCGCGGCGTCGACGGCAAGATCGAAGCGGTCCGCTGGGCGCGCGAGGGCGGCGTCCCGTTCCTGGGCATCTGCCTCGGGATGCAGGTGGCGACGATCGAGTTCGCGCGCAACGTGTGCGGGCTGGAGGGCGCGCACTCGACCGAGTTCGAGCCCGACGCCCCGTTCCCGGTCATCTCGATGATGGCCGAGCAGAAGACGGTGACGGACAAGGGCGGTACGATGCGGCTCGGCGCCTACACCTGCGCGCTCGCGCCGGGCTCGCTCGCGGCCGAAGTCTACGGCGGCACCGAGACGGTCCGCGAGCGGCACCGCCACCGCTACGAGGTCAACAACGACCTGCGGTACCGGCTCCGCGAGGGCGGGTTGGTCTTCTCAGGCATGAACCCCGACCGCGACCTCGTCGAAATCATTGAGCTGCCCCGCCCCGCCCAGGGCGACGGCCAGGCGGAGGGGCCGACGCACCCGTGGTTCGTCGGCGTCCAGTTCCACCCCGAATACCGGACGACGGTCCGCGCGCCGCACCCGCTGTTCGCCTCCTTCGTCGGCGCGGCCGCCGATTACGCGCGCGCCGCCGGCCAACTCGGCGAGCCGCAAGCGCCGAGCCGCACGCGGCGCGTCCGCCGCGCGACGGCGCGCGTCCTCTCCGACGGATGAACAGGGGGACTGGGGACTGGGGACCGGGAACTGGGGAAGAGCCGCTGAGCGGGGCGGGGCGGCCTGCGTTGGGACGTGCTCGCACGGACGCCACCCCGCCCGACACAACAGCCACGCCTGGTGGAGGTGAACACGCTCGGCGGGCGGGGCGGGGCGGCTCCGGCGGGACGGGACGGTGAGCAGCACGGGCACGTCCTCCGGCGGCCACGTCCCGGACCGGCTCGCGGGGCACGTCCGGGTCCGCGTCGGCGCGCTCGTGTTCGACGACCCCGACGCACCGACGGCCCTTCTCCTCGCCGAGCATTCGGGCCTGTGGTCGGACGAGCCGTTCTGGACGCCGCCCGGGGGCGGGGTGGAGTTCGGTGAGGGGCTAGCCGAAGCCCTCGCCCGCGAGGTGAAGGAGGAAACAGGTGTTGACGTCGAGGTCGGAGCCGTGCGCTACGCGCTCGACTTTGTGCGCCCGCCGCTCCACGCTGTCTCGTTCTACGTCGAGTGCCGCGCCAGCCGCCCCGCCCTCGCCGCCGCGCGCCTGGGGACGGACCCCGAGCTAGGCGACGACCAAATTCTGCGCCGCCTCCGCCTCGTCCCCTTCGACGAGCTGGAGTCGATCACGCTCTACCCCGAGCCGTTCGCAGACCGCCTCGCCCGCGACGCCCGCGCCGGTTTTCCCGAAGGCACCGTCTACCTCGGCACGTTCCGATGAGCAGCGTCCTGCCCGGGTCGCAGAGCCGCCCCGCCCGCTGGATGCGGGGCGGGGCGGGCGTAGCCGCGGCTCTCGCCCTCGGCGCGCTCGCGTCAACAACCGCTGACGGTTTGGATGCTACCGGACGCGGTACGCTCGTCCGCTATCTGGGCATCTTGATCTCGGGCGCCCTTGCGATCGGCACACCACACCTCCTGTACCCCGATCCGGCGGCGGGGCGGCTCCAGCTGTCGAATCCGTGGGCGGGGCGGCTCCTCCGGCACCAGATCGAGCGCGTGGCGCCGATCCTCGCTGTGCTGTCCCTCCCCGCCCTCGCGGTTTCGTGGGGAGCGGGGCAGTGGTTCTTGGGCGTCGAGGGAGCGCTCGCCGTGTGGACAGTCGGGCTGTACGCGCTTGGGCGGTACGCCTCGCTCGGCCTGCGCGTCCAGGCGTGGGAGCAGAACGGGGCGAGCGGACGGCGCCGCGTCCTCACGTGGGCCACGACGGGCGCACGGTCGCCAGAGGCCGACGCGTTCACCGCGCCGTCCCTCCTCACCACGGCGGAGGTGTTTCTTGTCGGCTCCGTGCTCGCCATTCTCGGGCAGGCGCTCGGGGCGGGGTGGGGCATCGGGGGGCCAGTCGCGGCGTTGGGGCTCGCGGGGGTCGTCCTCTTGCGCCGCGCCGAAACGTACGACCGCTCGTTTTGGACCACGAACGGCGTCTGGGCCGACGCCTTCCAATCGACGGGGACCGAGGAGGACGGGCGGGAGGCGCTCGCCTACGACGCCGTGTACTGGGCGCCGCCGGCCCTCCGCCCCGCCGTCTGGGCTGGACTCCTGAGCCTCGACCGGCGGCTGCCGCTGGGTCGGCTCGCGCTCGGTGGCCTCGCGCTCGTCGCCATCGTCGCGTTCGCGGGCGTGCCCGAAGGCGTTTTCGCCGGAGCTGTCCTGCTGTGGATCGCGGCCGTCAACGGAGCGGTCGCGTTCACGGCCCGCCCCGCCCTCATTCCCTCGGCTCTGGCGTACCGGCTCCACGGCGGGGCGGGGTGGGCGGCGGCCCGGTTCCTGATGAACGTCCGCTGGCTGCCACTGCTGATCGCTGTGCTGGCGCTACTCGCGTGGCTGACAGATGTCGAGGCCCGCTCAATCCTCATGTGGTCACTCGTTTACCTCGCTACCGCCGCCGTCAGCTCCCTCGCGGTGACGATCGTTGAACGTTTTGCTTTCCGCCGTGCTCTCGCTTAGCCTCGCCCCGCTCCTAACCGTCGCGCCTGAGCGCCGTCGGCCGCTCGTGGTCGACGGCGTGACCAAAAAGTACGTGGGCGGCCCGTTCGTCCTCCGCGACCTGTCGCACACGTTCGCGCCGGGCACGGCAACGGGCTTGGTCGGCCCGAATGGATCTGGCAAGTCGACGCTGCTCCGCATTCTCTCGGCACTCAGCGTGCCCACGGCCGGCCGCGTGCTGCTGGGCGGGGTGGGCGGGGTGGACGCGCACGCGGCGCCGCACCGCTACCTCGCGTCGGTCGGCGTGGTCCACGACCAGCCCGACCTGCCGGGCTTCCTTTCGGCCGTCGAGACGCTGGAGTGGATCGCCCGCGAGCGCGGGACGTGGAACGATGCCGCCCCGCCCCGCCACGAGGCGCTCTTGGACGCGGTGCTCCTGGACGAGCGCCGCGCGCAGCGGACGGGCACCTACTCGGCAGGGATGACGCGGAAGGCGCAGCTCGCCGCGGCATTCGTCGGCGCCCCGTCGGTCCTGCTTCTGGACGAGCCCTTCCGCGGCCTAGACACGGCGGCGACCGAGGCGGCGCTCGGCCTGCTCGAAGCATTCCGCGACGGGGGCGGGGTGGTGGTGCTGTCGAGCCACCGCGCGGACTTGCTGGAGCGGGTGTGCGACGGCGTGTTGAACCTGGGGCGCTCCGCCCCACCCGAGCCGCCGGTGTGAGCGGGGCGGGGAGGAGGCCTACCTTGCCCCAAGCCCTCCCGCCCCGCCCATGTCTACCGTTGTCCGCCCCGCCCTGTCGGCCTCCGAGTTTTTCGAGTGGGAGGCCGGGCAGCTCGACAAGCACGAGTTCTACCACGGCGAGGTGTTCTCGATGGCCGGGGGGACGCCGGAGCACGCCCGTCTGGCGATCCGAGCCGCGTTTCAACTCGAACGCGCGCTAGCAGGCGGTCCTTGCCAGACGTTCTCTTCGGACCTCGCCGTCGAGCTAGAGCCGGGCGGGCACTACTGCTACCCTGACCTCACAGTCGTCTGCGGCCCGGTCGAACGGAGCGAGCACGGGCCAGCGGCCACGAATCCTACCGTGGTTGTCGAGGTGCTGAGTCCGAGTACGGCCCGCTGGGACCGCGGCGGCAAGGCCGAAGTGTACCGCCGCGTCCCGTCACTCCAGGCGATCGTGTTCGTGGCGACCGACCGGCAGAGCGTCGAAGGGCTCGCGCGCGACGGCGAGCGGTGGGTCCTGATCGAGCCCGACGCCGACCGGCAGTTTCTGCTCGACGCGCTCGGCGTCTCCCTCGATGTCGAGGCGCTGTACGACGGGATGGGCCTGAGCGCCGACATCCCGTTCCCGGAGAGCGACCGGGACTGGCCCGGCGCAGGCAGCGGCCGGTGAGGGCGGGGCGGTCCTCCTATCTTCGCGCCGCCCCACCCGCCCCGCCCCATGGAGCCCGACGTCACCGCCGCCCTCGTCACCGACCCGACCCAGGTCGCGGCGCTGCTCGCCGCTGTCCTGGGCGCCGTGTTCGCGCTGTCGCGGGTGCCGGCGCTGGACAAGCTGTTCCGCGTGATCCCGCCGGTGATCTGGGCCTACTTCGTGCCCATGCTGCTGACGACGGCGGGCGTGACGCCGGCGCAGAACGCGGCCTACGACTGGTTCGGCTACGTCCTGCTCCCGTTCGCGCTGTTCCTGCTCATGATCACGATCGACCTGCGGGCGATCCTGAGCCTGGGGCGGCTCGCGCTCCTCATGATGGTCGTCGGCACGCTCGGGATCGTGATCGGCGGACCCGTGGCCTACCTCGCCGTCGGGCAGTTTTTGGGCGGGGCGGAAGCGTGGCAGGGCATGGCGGCCCTCGCCGGGAGCTGGATCGGGGGGACCGCCAACATGGTCGCGCTCCAAGAGTCGGTCGGGCTGAGCGACGCCGGGCTCGCCCCGATCATCGTCGTCGACACGGTCGTCGGGTACGGGTGGCTGGCCGTGCTCCTGTTCCTCTCGGGCTACCAGGAGCGGTTCGACCGCTGGGTCGGGGCGGACACCAAGGCGCTCGACCGCGTCAACGCGACGCTCCGCGAGATCGACCAGACGCGGCAGCCGTCCACGACGGCGACCGTCGCCATGATCGTCGGGCTGGGCGTCGGGGCGGCCGTGCTGTCGCGCGTGCTCGGCGGGCTCCTCCCCGCCCTCGGCGACCCGACGATCATCTCGGGCGGGACGTGGGCCGTGCTCATCGCCGTCACGGCCGGGCTCGCGCTGTCGTTCACGCCGGTCCGCACGCTGGAGCGCGACGGGGCCAGCCAGATCGGATTCGCCGGCCTCTACCTCCTCCTCACCTCGATCGGCGCCACGGCCGACCTCGCCGCCGTGCTCCAGGCGCCGGCCTACCTGCTGATGGGCGTCGTGTGGCTGTCGGTCCACATCGCGCTCCTGTTCCTGGCGGCCAAGCTCCTCCGCGCCCCGCTCTTTTTCGTCGCCACGGGGAGCATGGCGAACGTGGGCGGGGCGGCGAGCGCGCCGATCGTGGCCGGCGTCTACCTCCCGGCGATGGCGCCCGTCGGCCTGCTGATGGCGGTGGCCGGGTACGTGCTGGGGATCTACGCCGCGCTGGGCTGCGCCTGGATGCTGGGGCAGCTGGCGGGATGAGGTTCGGGGTTGGCTGGTTCGGGGTTCAGGGTTGAAAGGCCGGCCGCCCTGCCCTCACGCACTCGCTTCGGAGACCGCCCCGCCCGCCGCAGCAGGGCGAGGTGGAAGACACGAACCCTGAACCTCTGAACCCTGAACCCCCAAACCCTATAACCTCCTCACGAGCGCCAGCGCCCGGCCGACGACGAAAAACTCCCGGTCGTCCGGCCGCGCCGACTCGTCGGCGTAGGTCCGGTCGGCGGCGCGGAACTGGAGGCGCTCGTTGACGAACGCGAACCGGCGGACGACGAGGCGGTCGTAGAACAGGACGGCCACGAGCGCGTCGTCGGCGAGGTCGCGCCAGTCGGCCTCCTCGACCACAACCGTGTCGCCCTTGCGGACGCCGGCGCCGTTCATGCCGTCGTCGCCGGCCGTGACCGCGAGGCAGTCGTCGAGGTCGGTGTCGTCGGGGAGCAGCGACGGGTCGAGGACGAGCGAGCGCCGCGAGCGGGGGAGGGGGGGGGCCGCGTTCTCCGACGTGAGCAGCCGCGCCCGCCGCCCCGCCCCCTCCTTCTGGCGGAGCAGGAAGACGGCCGGCGGCTCGTCGTCGGACGCGTAGAGGTCGGCGTCGTCGACGACCGAGAGGCCGCGCGCCTCGTGCGGCGTCCGCTCCACATAGCCCTTGGTCTCCAGCGCGACCAGCATCTTGTGGACCCCGTTCGTGGACCGGATGCCGAGGCTCTGCCCGACCTCCTTGATCGTCGGCGGCTTCCCGTTCCGGCGGATGTAGTCGCGGAGGAACTCGTATACCTGGTTCTGTCGCTCGGTCAGGCGCGGGCGCATCGGGCAGAGGGGTCGGGCGGGGTGTGGAGGCTCGGAGTTGTCACGTCCCCCCGCCCGCAGATCGCCGCGAGCGGGGCGGGAGAGAAGGGGAGGCACCGCCCCGCCCGCCGAGTCCGCCGGAGGGGGCGGTGGGGCGGGGTGGGGAATGGGGGCGCCGCGGGCCGCCCCGCCCCCGTTTGGAGCGCGTGGGGCGGGGTGGCGACCGAAAGCTAGGGGGTGAAATCATTTTCACCCACCCGAAATAGAGGGTGAACGGATTTTCACTTTGGGGGGTCGGAGCCCCGGATCGCCTACCAAACGGGCCGCGGAAGGGGGCACTTATCCACAAAAAGCGGCCTTCCCGGGGGTTTTTCGGCCGGTGGGGTATGTTGGAAGGGCAGTGGGGAAAAGTGGGGAATCGTCCCCGCAGCCTGGCGGCCCCCCTGATCACCACCCCCTCCCGGCCGTGGCCGGCTTCAAAGGACAAGCGGAGAACTCCCTCGACAGCAAGGGCCGACTGCCCGTGCCGGCGAAGATGCGTCGTGCCCTGAGCCCGGACGCCAAGGAGACGTTTGTCGCCACGCGAGGGGAGGAGCAGTGCGTCGTGCTCTACCCGCTCGACTACTGGGAGGGCGAGATCGAGCCCCGCATGCGCGGGCTCAACATGTTCAACCAGGAGGACCGCGTGTTCGTCCGCCAGCTCAACCGCTGGGCCGACGAGGTGACGATGGACGGGCAGGGCCGCATCGCCGTGCCCAAGCCGCTCGTCGAGTTCGCCGGCCTCCAGCCCGGCGAGAAGGCGCTCGTCATCGGCGCCTTCGACCGCCTCGAAGTGTGGGACCCCACCGTCTTCGAGTCCCACATCAACGACCAACCCGACTACGAATCGCTCGCGGAGCGAGTGATGGGCGGGATCTAACCCCCCGGAGATCCTGCCCAGTTGTCCATGACCGCCCCCCCCTCCATGCCCCGCCCCGACCGACCACGCCGCGCCGACCGCGCCGACGCCCCCCACCCCGGGGCCGGCGCTGGCTCCGGCGTGTCCGATCGGGGCGCGCAGGGGGGGGGCGGGGTGGACCCGCTCCGCTATGCCACGGCCTACCACGCGCCGGTCCTCGCGGCCGAGACCGTCCACTCCCTGGTAACCGACACCGCCGGCCTCTACGTCGACGGCACGCTCGGCGGCGGCGGCCACTCGGCCGCCCTCCTCGACGCCCTCGGCCCGAACGCCCTCGTTGTGGGCATCGACCGCGACCCCGAAGCCATCGCCACCGCCCGCGAGCGCCTCGCCGAGGCGGAGCGGGCGGGGCGGTTCCTCGCGCTCCAGGGCGAGTTCGCGGACGTCGACGGCCTGCTCGGCCGGAACGACCTCGGCCCGCGCCACGGCCGCCCCGCCCAGGGCGTGCTGCTGGACCTGGGCGTGTCGAGCCATCAGATCGACGCCGACGCGCGCGGCTTTGCGTTCTCGGCCGACGGCCCGCTCGACATGCGGATGAGCGGGCGGGGCGAGACGGCCGCCGAGCTCGTCGCCCGCCTCGACGCCGACGACCTGGCCGACGTGATCTACGCCTACGGCGAGGAGCGCCGCTCGCGCCGCATCGCCCGCGCCATCAAGGAGGCGCGGCCCGAGACCACGACGGCCCTCGCCGACGCCGTCCGCTCGGCGTCGCCGACGCGCGACGAGACGAAGACGCTGGCCCGCGTCTTCCAGGCCCTCCGCATCGCCGTCAACGGCGAGCTCGACCAGCTCGAGGCCGCGCTGCCGGCCGCGCTCGGCGTGCTCGGGCGGGGCGGCCGCCTCGCCGTCATCGCCTACCACAGCCTGGAGGACCGCCGGGCCAAGCAGTTCCTCCGCACCGGCACCTTCTCGCGCGACGTCCCGAAGGACCTCTACGGCAACCCGCTCACGCCGTGGAAGGCCGTCACGCGCAAGCCAGTCACGGCCGGCGAGGCCGAGGTCGAGCAGAACCCGCGCTCGCGGAGCGCGCGCCTCCGCGTCGCTGAGAAGGCGGCCGACATCGGCAGCCCGCCCATGCAGCCCTCCGACCTCTAGACCGCCCCGCCCTCGTGCCTACAATGACGCTTCTGACCAACCACCCCGCCTCCGCAGAAGGCGGGCAGGGCACTCTCCCCCCCCCACCGGGGGAGGGGCGGGGTGGGGGACAGACGTCGACGGGACCGCTGACGCCTCGCCTCGCTTCCGGGCGCTCAGTCCATCGCCCAAGCCGCACGGGCGGGGTGGCGCTCCGCCCGGTCCACCACCCCTAGCCCCTCCTGTCCAGGAGGGGGACTGCTCCTGCCGCCCCGCCCCACCCCGCCCGTTCGTCCACCGATGGCTACCCAGACCGCACCCCGCCCGAAGAAGAAGGCCCCGGCTCGCCGGGCGCGCTCGGCGTCGGCCAAGACGGGCCGGCGCGGCGCGGGCCTGCCGGCCTGGGGCGACCTCAAGACGGTCCAGCCCAGTCCGCTCGCGAAGCGGGCGGGGCGGGCCACGGCCGGCGCCAAGCAGGCGACGAAGCGCGCGGCCAAGCGGGCGGGGCGGGCGCGCCCGCTCGACGCCGTCCCCAGCCTCCGGTTCGGGCTGCTCGTGCTCCTCGGCTGCCTCGTCGCGACGCTGTTTGTGAGCCACGTCTACGCCACGCGCGCCACGCTGGGCGACCTCCAGGACGCGCGCCGCGAGAACGAGCGGCTGCGCCTGACGCACCAGCGCCTCCAGGGCGAGGTCGACCAGATGGTCGGCCCGAGCGTGGTCATGCGCCGCGCCGCCGCGCTCGGGCTCGAAGAGGGCGTCGCCTACGGGCCGCCGATCAAGATGAGTGACGAGTAACGAGTGACGGGTGATGAGCAAGAGGCCTCCCCCGCCCCGCTCATCACCCCGCCCTCCCGCATTGCCCATCACTCGTCACCCATCACCCTTTACCCACCCCTCCCATCGCCGCTCGCGACTCCATCCTCACCCGACTCTACGTCGTCCTCGGCGCGCTGCTCGTGCTGCCCGGGCTCGTCGTGGCCCAGATGGTCCGCATCCACGTGGGCGAAGGGGCCGAGCTGCGCGCGCGCGGGGAGCAGCAGGCGGAGAGCATGATCGAGCTGGCGGCGCAGCGCGGGGCCATCCTCGACCGGCGCGGGCGGGCGCTCGCCGTCAACACGGCGCGGTACGAGGTCGCGGCGGACCCGACGGTGCCGGGCTTCGACGACCACGCCAGCGAGCTGTACGCGATCCTGGGCGAGGCGACCGGGCGGGGCGGCGACCACTTCCGCCGGCTCGTGCGCGACCGGGCGAGCCGCCAGTACGTGGTGCTCGTGCGCGACCTGGGCGAGGCGGCCAAGGACCGGCTCGACGCGGCCGGCATCGACGGGCTCATCGTGCGCGGCTCGTACCGCCGCCGCTACAACTACGGCACGCTCGCGTCGCACGTGCTCGGCCACGTCACGCGCGACATGGACGGCGTGGCCGGCATCGAGATGCTGCTCGACCAAGACCTCCAGGGGACGCCCGGCCGGCAGGCCGTCCAGCGCGACCGGCGCGGCGTGGTCAAGGCCGTCGTCGGCGGGACGCGCGTGGAGCCGGAGCACGGCGAGAACGTGGTCCTGACGATCGACCTCGTCCGCCAGGCGATCCTGGAGGAGGAGCTGGCGCGCGGCGTCGAGGCGGCCGGCGCGCAGTGGGGGACGGCCGTCGCGCTCGACCCCAAGACGGGCGCCATCCTGGCGCTCGCGAACGTGCCCACGTTCGACCCCAACCGGCCCGGCGCCTTCTCGAACGCGGCCCGCCGCAACCACGCCGTCGTCGACCGGCTCGAGCCCGGCTCGACGTTCAAGCTCGTGACGGCCGTCGCGGCGCTCGAGAGCGGGGCGGCGACGACCCAGACCGTCTTCGACACGGGCCAGGGCTGGCACGTCTTCCACGGGCGGACCATGAAGGACAGCCACGGCTACGGCCGCATCGCGTTCGGCGACGCGATCCAGAAGTCGTCGAACATCGCGATGGCGCTCGCGGCCGAGAAGATGGGCCGCGGCCCGCTCTACCGCGCCGCCCGCGACCTCGGCTTCGGCCAGCCCACGACGGTCGACCTGCCGGGCGAGATCGGCGGCTCGCTCCGCAAGCCCGAGGACTGGGGCACGCTCACGCTGCCCTGGATGTCGACCGGCTACTCGGTCGAGGTCACGCCGCTCCAGATCGCCGTCGCCTACGCCGCGCTCGCGAACGGCGGCCTTTTGGTTCGCCCGCACGTCGTCGCCGAGCGCCGGAACGCCGCGACCGGCGAGACGGTGTGGTCCGCCCCGCCCGACTCGGTCCGCCGCGCGTTCAGCCGCGAGACCGCCGCGGCGCTGCTCCCGCACTTCGAGGCCGTCGTGGGCAAAGGCGGGACCGCCCCGCTCGCGGCCGTCGAGGGGTTGCGCGTAGCCGGCAAGACGGGCACGGCGCAGCGGGCGACCGGCGGCGGCTACGCCAAGAGCTACCGGTCGTCGTTCGCCGGCCTGTTCCCGGTCGAGGACCCCGAGGTCGTGCTCGTGGTCGTGCTCGACGGGGCGACGAACGGGTTCTACGGCGGCCAGGTGGCGGCGCCCATCTTCGGCGCGACGGCGCGGCGCTGGGTGGGCACGTTCCCGCGCGTGGCCGAGCGCGTGGCGCCGGCCGGCGAGGTGCCCCCGCGCGAGGCCATCCGCCTGCCGCGCGTGACCGGCCTGCCGACCACACTCGCCGCCCACCGCCTCCAGGCCGAGGGCCTGACGGTGAAGGCGGACCGCGACCAGACGTGGGCGCCGGCCGTGACCCGCCCCGCTCCGGGCGACACGGTGCGGCTGAGCCAGACGGTCCGCCTGGACGCCGCCCCGCCCACGGAGACGAGCGCGGGCGGGGCGGTCATGCCCGACCTGAGAGGCCGGAGCGTCCGCGAGGCGGTCGCGTGGCTGCGCGCGCTGGGCGTCGAGCCCCGCGTCGTCGGGCGCGGCGTCGTGCGCCAGCAGTCGGCGCGGGCGGGCGGGGCGGTCCCGCGCCAGGTCACCGTCACGGGGGCGAGCCGATGAGCCTCCAGGCCACCCCGCCCGCCGTCCAGGCCGCGCCCCGCGCGCTGGCCGACCTCGTCGCGCCGCTCCAGGCGGGCGGGGCGGTGGGCCGCGTCGTCGGCGACGCCGACGTGCTCGTGACGGACGTCCAGATCGACAGCCGGGCCGTGACGCCGGGCGCCCTGTTCGGCGCCGTCACCCCGGACACGCACCACGGCCGCGACGGCCACGACTTCGTCGACGACGCGCTCGCGCGCGGCGCCGTCGCCGCCCTCGTCTCGGACGAGTGGCTGGCCGACCGCCCCGCCCCGTCGTCGGCACCGGCGCCCTTGGGGAAGGGTAAGCGCCTCTCCAGCGCGGCCTTCGTTCCGGCAACGGACACGAGGGCTGCGCTCGGGGAGGTCGCGGCGGCGTTCTACGGACGCCCCGGCGATGCGCTCACCACCCTCGGCGTGACCGGCACGAACGGCAAGACCACGACGGTCTTCCTGATTCATCACCTGCTGACCGCCCTCGGTGTGACGGCTGGGCTCGTGGGGACGGTCGAGAACCGGATCGGGAGCACGCGCTACGCCACGGCCTTCACGACACCCGAGGCGCCGGCGCTCCAGCGCTTTCTGCGCGCGTGCGTCGACGGCGGCTGCACGGCGGCGGCGATGGAGGTGTCGAGCCACGGGCTCGCGCTGGACCGCGTGGGCGGGGTGGCGTTCGACGTGGCCGTCTTTACCAACCTGAGCCAGGACCACCTCGACTACCACCGGACGTTCGAGGAGTACCGCGACGCCAAAAAGCGCCTGTTCGACGGGCTCGGCCCGGACGCCACGGCCGTCGTCAACGGCGACGACGATAACTGGAAGGCGATGGTCGCCGACTCGGCGGCGCGCGTCGTCACGTTCGGGACGAGCGAGGGCGTCGATGTCCGCGTCGAGGTCCTGGACAACAGCCTCGACGGCCTGCGGCTCCGCCTGGGCGGGGAGGAGCGGCCGTTCCAGATGGCCGGCCGGTTCAACGCGCTCAACCTCGCCGCCGCGTACGCCTGCGGCGTCGCGCTGGGCTACGAGGGCGGGGCGGTGCTCGACGCGCTCGCCGCGGCGCCCGGCGTGCCGGGCCGCTTCGAGACCGTCCGCGCGGGCGGCGTCGTCGGCGTCGTCGACTACGCGCACACGCCGGACGCGCTCGACAACGTGCTGCGGACGGCCCGCGAGATCGTCCCCGAGGGGAACGCGCTGTGGGCCGTGTTCGGCGCCGGCGGCGACCGCGACGCCGGCAAGCGCCCGCTCATGGCGCGCGTGGCCGAAACGGTCGCCGACCGCGTGGTCCTCACCAGCGACAACCCGCGGACCGAAGACCCCGAGGCCATCCTCAACGACGTCGCCGCCGGGCTCGACCGCCCCGCCCGCGCCGAGCGCGTGGCCGACCGCGCCGACGCCATCCGGTTCGCCGCGGGCGGGGCGGCTCCGGGCGACGTGGTCGTGGTCGCCGGCAAGGGGCACGAGACCTACCAGATCGTCGGCGACGAGCGCCGCGACTTCGACGACCGCGCCGTCCTCCGCGACGCCCTCACGAGCCGCCCCGCCCGCTAGTGCTGTACCTCCTCGCCGAGTGGATCGAGCAGACCTACGCCCCGCCCGGGTTCCAGGTCTTCCAGTTCTCGACCGTCCGCGCTGGCCTCGCGGCTGGGACGGCGCTCCTGGTCGCGCTCTTCGCCGGCAAGCGGATCATCATCGCGCTCCGCCGCCGCCAGCTGGGCGAGACCGTCCGCGAGGGCGAGGACGCCGGCGCCGTCAGCCACGCGCACAAGGCCGGCACGCCGACCATGGGCGGGGTGGTCCTGCTGCTCGCGCTCGCGTCGGGCGTCCTGCTCTGGGCCGACTTGCGCAACCCGTTCGTCTGGGTCGCGCTCGTGGCCACGTTCTGGATGGGCGCCTTCGGGTTCGCCGACGACTACATCAAGGTGGTCCGCAAGCGGAAGGAGGGGATCGCGCCGCGCGTGAAGATCGCCGGGCAGCTCTCGTTGGGCGTGGTCGTCGCCGTGTGCGTCCTGTTTTTCCTGCCCCGCGTCGACGGGACGACCACGTTCACGTCGCTCCCGCTCGTGACCGACGGCGGCATCGACTACGACTTTCTGAGCCCGCTGCTCGGCGTCGAGGTCGGGTGGCTGGTCTACATCGTCGTCGTGACGTTCATCCTGACCGGCGTCTCGAACGCCGTCAACCTGACGGACGGGCTGGACGGGCTGACGGCGGGGACGGCGGCGTTCTCCATGCTCGCGATCGTCGCGATGACGTACGTGACGGGGAATGCGAACCTGGCCGAGTTCGTGAACGACGTGTTCCTCCCGGGCACGAGCGAGCTCGTCATCTTCGGGGCCGCGCTCGCGGCGGCGTGCTTCGGGTTCCTGTGGTACAACGGCTACCCCGCCCAGGTCTTCATGGGCGACACGGGGAGCCTCGCGCTGGGCGCCGCGATCGGGACGCTGGCGATCCTGATCAAGAAGGAGCTGTACCTGCCGGTCGTGGGCGCCGTGTTCTTCGCCGAGACGGTCTCGGTGATCGTGCAGACCGGCTACTTCAAGTACACGAAGCGGAAGTACGGCGAGGGCCGGCGCGTTTTCCGCATGGCGCCCCTGCACCACCACTACGAGGCGATGGGCGTCCACGAGTCGAAGATTGTGATCCGGTTCTGGATCGTGACGGCGCTGCTGTCCATCCTGACCCTCTTCCTGTTCCGCATCCGATGACGCGCGCCGGCCTCTTCGCCCCGCCCGTCGTGCCCGAGACGCCCGTCTCGGCCGAGGCCCTGCGCGCGTCCGTTCCGGGCGCCCGCGTGACCGTCGTGGGCGGCGCCCGGAGCGGGCAGGCCGCGGCCCGGCTCCTCGCGCGCCGCGGCGCGACCGTGTTCCTCACCGACGCCGGCCCCGACGCGGGCGGGGTGGCGGAGACCTTGAAGCGGGGCGGGGTGGAGAGCGAGTTCGGCGGCCACTCGGCGCGCGCGCTCGACGCCGACTGGCTGGTCGTGAGCCCGGGCGTGCCGACGACCTCGAAGCTGGTGCAGTCGGCGCTCCGGCAGAAGCGGCCGGTTTTTTCCGAGATCGAGGTGGCGTCGTGGTTCTGCGACGGGCCGATCATCGCGGTCACGGGCTCGAACGGCAAGACGACCACGACGACGCTCATCGCGCACGTGCTCAGGACGGCGGGGCGGAAGCACGTGGTCGCCGGCAACATCGGGCTCGCCTTCGCGGACTACGTCGACGACGTGGACGCCGAGACGGCGGTCGTCCTCGAGGTCTCCAGCTTCCAGCTCGACCACGTCGCCACGTTCCGGCCGCACGTGGCCGTGCTCCTCAACGTGACGCCGGACCACCTCGACCGCTACGGCGGCGACCTGGCCTCCTACGCCGCGGCCAAGTTCCGCCTGTTCGACAACCTGACGGCCGCCGACTGGCTGGTCTACAACGCCGACGACGCGCTCGTCCGCGAGCGCGCCCTGTCCGTCGCCGCCGCGCGCGGCCTGACGCCCTACGCGGTCGCCATCGACGACGCCGCCCCGCCCGAGCCCGCCACCCCGCCCACCGGCGAGGGCGGGGCGGCCACCCCGCCCAACGCTGCCCTTGCGGGCGGGGTGGAGCGCGGCGCGTTCGCGCGCGGCGGCGAGGTGGTGCTGGCGCTGCCGCCCCCCGGTTCTGGACCCGATTCCCCCCCCACCGTGATCCACGACGACCCCCTCATGCCGACCTCCGACCTCGCGCTCCGCGGGCGCCACAACCTGTACAACTCGCTCGCGTCGGCCGTCGTCGCGCGGGCGATGGAGATCCGCAGCGACGTGGTCCGCGAGAGCCTGACGTCGTTCGAGGGCGTCCCGCACCGGCTGGAGACCGTCCGCACGGTCGACGGCGTCCGGTTCGTGAACGACTCGAAGGCGACGAACGTGAACGCCGTGTGGTACGCGCTCGAGTCGGTCCCGGCCCACGACGACGGCTCGCCGTCGGTCGTGCTCGTCGCCGGCGGCCGCGACAAGGGCAACGACTACGAGCCGCTGGAGCGCCTCGTCGCCGAAAAGGTCAAGGGCATCGTGGCGATCGGCGAGGGCGCCGAGGCCGTCGAGCGCGAGCTCGGCCCGCACACGGCGCTCGTCGCGCGCGCGGCGTCGATGGAGGAGGCCATCGGGGCCGCCCGGCGCCTCGCCGCGCCCGGCGACACCGTCCTCCTCAGCCCGGCCTGCGCCTCGTTCGACATGTTCGAGGACTACGAAGACCGGGGCGACACCTTCAAGCGGCTCGTCCGCGCCCTGTGAGCGTGACGAGTAATCAGCCCCGCCGCCCCGCCCCGCCCGACCCCGTCCCGATGACTGCAACCACCCCGCCCCCGCATCGCCGCGCCCTCCACGAGGGCGGGGCGGTCGCTGGGCGCTCGCCTCGCACCATCCCGCCCGCTCTCTAGCCGAGGGCGGGGTGGTCTGGCCGCCCCGCCCACCTGCCACCCCGCCCGAACGGACACCACGCGTGGTGTCCCTACCGATTCGCCACCCCGCCCCCGCATCTCCACCGTGTCCACCGCCGCCGCCCCGTCCCGCCAGCCTGTGGCCCGCCCGCACGCCGACCGCGCCATCATCTGGGGCGTCCTCGCGTTGTGCGCGGTGGGCGTGGTCGCCGTGTACTCGGCCGTGTCGTTCCTGGCCGAGACGAAGTCGGGCGGCGACACCGAGCGGTTCCTGTTCCGGCACCTCCTCCGCGTCGGGCTCGCGCTGGGCGCCGCCGGCGTGCTGTCGCTGGTCGACTACCGGCGGCTCGCGCGCGTGTCGAAGCTGGCCCTCCTGGGCTCGCTCGCGCTCCTCGTCGCCGTCCAGGTCATGGGCGCCGTCACGAACGGGGCGCAGCGGTGGATCGAGCTGGGGCCGATAAGCTTCCAGCCGTCGGACCTGGCGAAGGTGGCCCTCATCGTGCACGTGGCCGTGCTGCTCGCCAAAAAGCAGGCGTACATCGGCGATCTGGGGCGCGGGTTCGCGCCGCTCCTTGCGTGGATCGCCCCGACGATCCTGCTCATCGGCATGGAGGACCTGTCGACGGCCGCCGTGCTGTCGGCCACGATGGGCGCCATGCTGTTCGTCGGGCGCGTCCGCGTGCTGCACATGGCGGCCGTCGCGCTCGCGGGCCTCGTGCTCGCCGTCGGGTTCCTGTCGTCGAGCCCGCAGCGGGCGGCCCGGCTCGAAGCGTGGACCGGCGTCGAGCTGTTCGCGTCGAACGACGAGGCCGTCGAGATCAGCGCCCAGGACGAAAACTACCAGGCCGACCAGGCGCGCATCGCGTTCGCCATGGGCGGGGTGGCGGGCGTCGGGCCGGGCAAGAGCCTCCAGCGCGACTTCCTGCCGGCGCCCTACAACGACTTCATCTTCGCCATCATCGCCGAGGAGTACGGGCTCGTGGGGGCGGGCGTGGTGCTGTTCGTGTTCGTGTGGCTGCTCGGGCGGGGCTTCCTGCGCGTGGCCAAGAACGCGCCCGACCCGCTCGGCCTGTTCCTCGCGACCGGCCTGACCACGGCCGTCGTGCTCGGCGGGTTCGTCAACGCCGCCGTGGCGACGGGGCTCTTGCCGGTCACCGGGCTGGCCATGCCGTTCGTGAGCTACGGCGGCACGTCGATGATCGCGACCGGCGCCATGGTGGGCATCCTGCTCAACGTGTCGCGCCACAGCAAAACCACGGCCTGACTCCGCCCCGCCCTCAGCCAACGACGGCCCCCCGGCCCGACCGTAGCGCCACCCCGCCCATGACCACCGACGCCACCCCGCCCGCAGTCCGGCCCGCCTCCAAGGCGGTGGGGACGCCGCGCGTGCTCTTCGCGTGCGGCGGGACGGGCGGGCACGTCTACCCGGCCATCGCGATTGCCGACGCCGTGCGCGAGCTGCGGCCGGGCGCCGCCGTCTCGTTCGTCGGCACGCGCGACCGGATGGAGTGGGAGGCCGTGCCGAAGGCGGGCTACCCGATTCGCGCCGTGACGGTCAGCGGGTTCCAGCGCGGGCTCTCGGCGGAGGCCCTGAAGCGGAACGCGACGTTCCCGCTCAAGCTCGCCAAGGGGCTGTGGGACAGCTGGCGCGCCCTCTCAGCGTTCGACCCCGACGTGGTCGTGGGCACGGGCGGCTACGTGAGCGGGCCGGTCGGGCTGGCCGCCACGCTCCGCGGGATCCCGCTCGTGCTCCAGGAGCAGAACGCCTACGCCGGCGCCACCAACAAGCTGTTGGCGGGGCGGGCGCGGCGCGTGTTCGTCGCCTTCGATGCCGCCCGCGCCGCCTTTGGCGGGGCGGACGTGACGGTCGCCGGCAACCCGGTCCGCGCCGACCTCGCGCGCGCCGACCGCGCCGAGGCCCGCGCGCACTGGGAGATCCCCGACGACGCGCGCGTGCTCCTCGCGATGGGCGGCTCGCTGGGCGCCGGCCCCATCAACGGCGCCCTCAAGCTCTACCTCGACGCGCTCCTCGCCGACGAGGCAGCGTTCGTGCTCTGGGCCGCCGGGAGCCGCTACTACGACACGCTCCGCGAGGCCGTCCCCGCGCACCCGCGGCTCCGGCTCGTCCCGTACCTCGACCGGATGGACCTGGCCTACGCCGCCGCCGACCTCGCGCTCTGCCGCGCCGGCGCCATCACGTGCTCCGAGCTCGCGGTCACGGCCACGCCGTCGGTCCTCGTCCCCAGCCCCAACGTGACAGCCGACCACCAGACGAAGAACGCCCGCGCGCTCGCCGACGCCGGCGCCGCCGTCCTGCTCCCCGAGGCCGACCTCTCGGCGCAGTTCGAGACCGTCGTCCTCCCGCTCCTCCACGACGCCGACCGCCTGGCCGCCATGGGCGGGGCGGCGCTCGAGATCGCCCGGCCCGACGCCGCGCGCACGATCGCCGAGGCCGTCGTCGCGATCGCAGACCGCCCCGCCCGATGACCCCGACGACTCCCAACCATGGGCCGACCAACGGGCCGGCCGCGCACGGCGAGATGGGCCGCGTGCGGTGCGTCCACATGGTCGGGATCGGGGGGATCGGCATGTCGTCGATCGCCGAGGTCCTGATCAACCGCGGCTTCGAGGTCTCGGGGTCGGACCTCAAAAAGGGCGACGTGACGGCGCACCTCGAAGCGCTCGGCGCGACGGTCTACGAGGGCCACGCCGCCGAGCACGTGGCCGACGCCGACGTCGTCGTCTACTCGTCGGCCGTCCGGCCGGACGAGAACCCGGAGACCGCCGAGGCCACGCGCCGGCTCATCCCCATCATCAAGCGGGCCGAGATGCTCGGCGAGCTCATGCGCGCCAAGCGCGGCGTGGGCATCGCCGGCACGCACGGGAAGACCACGACGACGACGATGGTCGGGCTCGTGGCGAAGGCGGCGGGGCTCGACCCGACGATCATCGTCGGCGGCAAGGTGGCCGTGTTCGGGTCGAACGCCGTCGCCGGCCACGGCGAGCTCATCGTGGTCGAGGCCGACGAGTACGACCGGACGTTCCTCCGGCTCACGCCGATTGTCGCGGTCGTGACCAACATCGAGGCCGACCACCTCGACATCTACGACGACCTCGACGACATCAAGCGGGCGTTCGTGCAGTTTGCCAACTCGGTCCCCTTTTTCGGCGCGGCCATCCTGTGCCTGGACGACGAGAACGTGCGGAGCGTGCTGGGCCAGATCCACCGGCCGGTCGTGACGTACGGGACGAGCCGGCAGGCCACGCTGCGCGCCGAGAACGTCGAGCAGACCGGCGCCGTCACGCGGTTCGACGTGGTCGAGGGGACCGAGCGGCTGGGCGGGGTGGTGCTCGGGGCGCCCGGCCTCCACAACGTCCGCAACGCGCTGGCCGCCGTCGCCGTCGGGCGCGAGCTGGACGTCCCGTTTGCCGAGATCGCCGCCGGGCTCGCCGAGTACGCCGGCGTCGACCGCCGCTTCCAGATCAAGGGCGAGGGCGCCGCCCCGCCCCACCCGGACGGCGAGGGCGGGGTGGAGAGCGGGGCGGCCACGGTGCTCGTCGTCGACGACTACGCCCACCACCCGACCGAGGTCGAGGCCACGCTGCTCGCCGCCGCCCGCGGCTGGCCCGACCGCCGCGTGGTGGCCGTCTTCCAGCCCCACCTCTACAGCCGCACGCGCGACCTCGCCGACGACTTCGCGCGCGCCTTCTACGACGCCGACGTCCTCGTCGTGACCGACGTGTACCCCGCCCGCGAGGCGCCCATCGAGGGCGTGAGCGGCCAGACGGTCGCCGACCTCGCGCGCCAGTACGGCCACCGCGACGTCCACTACCAGGCCGACAAGACGGCGCTGCCGGACACGCTCCGCGGCCTCGCGCAGCCGGGCGACCTCGTCGTCACGATGGGGGCCGGCGACGTGTGGCGCTACGGGGACGCGTTCCTCGCGTCGCTCCAGCCTGCCACCCCGCCCACCTCGTGATGGCTGATTCCAAGCACACGACTCGCCGTCGCTGGCTCCGCCGTCTGGGCGGGGTGGCGCTGGTCCTCGCCCTCGTCGCCGCGTGGGTGTGGCAGCGGACGCTCCCGTTCGAGCGCGTCGCCGTGGTCGGTACGGCGCACGCGCCGGTCGCCGAGGTCGAGCGGCTCGTCGGCGTCACGCCGGACTCGACGGCGCTCTACGCGCTCGACCCGGGGCTCCTGGCGGGCCGCGCCGAGCGGCACCCGTGGGTCCACCGCGCGAGCGTCCGCCGCCTGCCGACCGGCACGCTCCGCGTGCGCGTCGAGGAGCGCGAGCCGGTCGCCCTCGCGCTGGGCGCCGACGGCCGGCCCAGCCACTTTCTCGACGCTCAGGGCTTTATGATGCCGCCCTCGCCGTCGGCCCTCTACGACGTGCCCGTCCTCCGCGACGCGCCGCCCTACCACGCCGTCCAGCCGGTCGCCGACGCCGACCTCCGCTCGCTCCTCGCCGCCCTCTCCCGCGCCGACGACGCCACGCGCGCCCTCGTCTCCGAGGTCGCGTGGGGGCCGTCGCCCACGCTCTGGACCACGCCGACGACGGGCCACGGCTCGGTGCCGGTCCGCCTCGGGCGGGGCGGCGACCCGGCCGACCAACTCCGCCGGCTCCGCGCCTTCTGGGACCAGGCCGTCCTGCCCCGCCCCGCCCACGACTTCCGGCTCGTCGACCTGCGGTTCGACGGCCAGGTCGTGACGCGCGAGGGCGGGGCGGCCGACGGGTCACGGGTGACGGGTGACGAGCCCGAGTCCGCGTCCCGAGGCTGACGCCACCCGCTCGTCCCCGACATCCAGGCCACCCCGCCCGCTCCGCCACCCCGCCCTCGCTCTGCTTCCCGTGACCACCCGCTGCCACCCCGCCCGCGTGTCGCCGCCGTCCCTCCACGAGGGCGGGGCGGGGCGGGGCGGGAACGGGCCTCCTCCTCGATGGAGGAGGCCAGGGGCAGGCGTGTGCTCCTCAGCACGCTCTTTCACACGAGTCCTTCCCGCGCAGGCGGGAATCCAGGATGGGAGGGCGGCGCCGCTCGACTCCTGGGTCCCCGCCTGCGCGGGGATAGACGTGGGAGAGGAGGGCGGTCGAGGCGGCGCCTGCGACCGCTTCCAGGAGAGGCCCCCGCCCCACCGCCGGCCGCTCCCGAGGGCGGGGCGGTAGCCCCGGGCGCCGCGCCCCCGCCCCGCCCGTCACTCATCACTCTTTACTCATCACTCTTCCCCCCAGACCCATGAAAGACACCGAACGCATCGTCGTCAGCGTAGACATCGGGACGACCAAGATCTGCGCCGTCGTCGGCTCGACCGACGCCCTCGGCCGCACGAACGTCCTGGGCGTCGGCTGGGCCGCCTCCGAGGGGCTCAACCGCGGCGTCGTCGTCAACATCGACAAGACCGTCGAGGCCGTCCGCAAGGCGGTCGGCGAGGCCGAGCGCGCGGCCGGCGTCGAGACCCGGTCCGTCGTCGTCGGCATCGCCGGCGACCACATCCAGAGCTTCCAGAGCCGCGGCGTGATCACGGTCACCGGCGGCGAGATCAGCCGCGAGGACGTGACGCGGCTCCTCGAAGACACCAAGCACGTGGCCATGCCGGCCGACCGCGAGATCCTCCACGTGCTCCCGCAGGATTTTATCGTCGACGGCCAGGACGGCGTGGCCGACCCCATCGGCATGTCGGGCGTGCGCCTCGAAGCGAACGTCCACATCATCACCGGGCTGGTCTCGGCGGCCAAGAACGTCTACCGCTGCATCGAGAAGGCCGGCTATGCCGTCGACGACATCGTCCTGGAGCCGCTGGCCTCGTCGCTCGCCGTCCTGCACGACGACGAGAAGGAGGTCGGCGTGGTCTTGGTCGACATCGGCGGCGGGACGACCGACATCGCCGTCTTCGAGGACAAGACGATCCGCCACACGGCCGTCGTCGCCGTCGCCGGTAACAAGGTGACCGACGACTTGCGCAAGGGGCTCGGCATCTTGCACGACCAGGCTGAGCGGCTCAAGCGCCAGTTCGGCGTGGCCCACACCGACCTCGTGACTGAGGACAAAGAGATCCAGATCCCCGGGATCGGCGGGCGCCCCGACAAGTCCATTGGACAATCGACGCTCGCCCAGATCATCCAGCCGCGGTTGGAGGAGATCCTGGAAATCGTCGCCATCGAGATCAAGCGGTCCGGCTACGGCCGCCACCTCTCGGCCGGCGTCGTCCTCACCGGGGGCGGGGCGCTCATCCCGGGCACGGCCGAGCTGGCCGCCGAGATCCTCGGCATTGAGGCCCGCATCGGCCGCCCGCTCGGGCTCGACGGCGGCCTCGCCGAGGAGGTCGACGACCCGAAGTACGCGACCGGCGTGGGCCTCGTGCTCCACGGCCTGCGCACCGGCGCCGGGGCCGGCACCTCGCTCCTCACCCACGACGCCGCCGAGCCCGACGCCGCTCCGCCCGAGCCGGCCTTCGGCGACGGCTACGACGCCGACCCCGACCGCCTGGTCTCGAAAATCACCAGCCGCATGCGGAGCTGGTTCGACGAACTCTAGACGGCACGCCCTCGGCGCACGCTCTAGACCGCACGCCCCAACCGACAGAAAGCACAGGCGGCGGGACCGCGGAGCCGGTACTTTGCCGGTGGTCCCACCGCCCCTCTACAATCCTGGCCACCCATCCGGGGGGACTCATCATGAACTCAGACTTTTCCACACGTTTCGCGTTCGACGACGACGCACAAGACACGGCGCTCATTCGCGTCATCGGCGTCGGCGGCGGAGGCGGCAACGCCGTCAACAACATGCTCACCAAGGGCATCCACGGCGTCGAATTCGTCGCCGTCAACACGGACGCCCAGGCGCTCCAGGCCAACGAGGCGCCCACGCGCATTCAAATGGGCCGCGAGCTGACGAAGGGGCTCGGGGCCGGCGCCCGGCCGTCGGTCGGCGCCGAGGCCGCCCAGGAGAGCCACCGCGACATCGAGGCGGCCCTCGACGGGGCCGACATGGTGTTCGTCGCTGCTGGCATGGGCGGCGGCACCGGGACCGGCGCCGCGCCCGTCGTGGCGGCGATCGCCAAGGAGATGGGCATCCTCACCGTCGCCGTCGTGACCAAGCCGTTCGTGGCCGAGGGCCGCAAGCGGCTCCGGATGGCCGAGCAGGGCATCGAGGCGCTCCGCGAGACGGTCGACACGCTCATCATCATCCCGAACGAGCGCCTGCTCGACGTGGCCGACGACTCGACCACGCTCGTCGAGGCCTTCGAGATGGCCGACGACGTGCTCTACAACGCCACGCGCGGCATCTCGGAGCTCATCACGGTCCACGGCCTCATCAACCTCGACTTCGCCGACATCCGCACGACGATGCTCGACGGCGGGACGGCGCTCATGTCGTCGGCCATCAAGACGGGCGAGAACCGGGCGCAGAAGGCGGCGCAGGAGGCCATCTCGAGCCCGCTCCTCGACGGCATCTCGATCGCCGGCGCGCGCAACGTGCTCGTCAACATCACGGCCGGCGTCGACCTCGGCGTCCGCGAGGCGACGCAGGCCACGGCCGTCATCCAGAACGAGGCCGGCGACGAGGCCGAGGTCATCTTCGGGACCGTCATCGACGAGACGCTCGGCGACTCGCTCCGCGTGACGGTCATCGCGACCGGCTTCGACCAGGTCGCTCGGGAGGAGGAGGAGGAGGCCCCGCGCCGCAGCGTGACGCTGGGGGCGGGGCGGCAGGGCGCGCCGCGCTACAAGGGCGAGGACAGCCTGAAGGTCCTCGACGAGCCGGCGTTCGAGCGCCGCCGCCCGCCGGAGCCGCCCCGCCCGGCGCCCGAGCGGCTCCGCGAGGACGAGGAGCTGCCGGGCGAGCGCCCGCGCCCGACGCCCCGCGGCGAGAGCGACGTGGCGCGCCCGGGCAACGTCCGCCGCCTCCCCGCCCAGGACGTCCCGCGCCAGGAGCGCATCAACAAGGACGACACCGACGTGCCGGCCTTCCTGCGGAGGATGATGGACTGACTTCCGAATGCGGAACGCGGAATGATGAACGAGGAAAGGGAGCTGCGGGCGGGGCGGTGACGCACTCGTGACACCGCCCCACTCGTAGCCTCCAGGCATCGGCACGGAACGCGGCGTGTGGTCTGAGGCCCTTCGTCATTCCGCATTCTCGATTCCGCATTCCACAGGTCCCCCCGGACAACTCCGCCAGGGTTGTCCATGAGGCCCCACCGGAACTCCGCCCGGTGGGGCCTCGCCTTGCGCGGGCGGGGCGGTGGAGGGCTCCGCTCGCTCGGGGCCGCCACCCCGCCCGCGGGCGGTCGGCTGGGAACGGCGGCGGGTTTTGGCCAAGGGCGGGGCGGACCCGGCGGCGTTCGGGTTCGGTCTCCTACGGCGCCTCCCCCGCGTGGGCGGGGCGGCGAGTGAGCGGTTTGGCCTCCCCGCCCGGCGGACGACGGAGCGTTTTGGCCGATCTACTGACCTACCGGCCCACGGTCCTCACAGGCCCACGCTCAGCCCGAGCCCGGCCTCGAAGGCCGTAAAGCTCCCGACGGTCCCGCCGAGGCGGCCCACGACGGCCACCCGGTCCGAGACCCGGTAGGCCGGCGCCACGCGCACGTCGGCGAGCGCCCGCGACGCGAACGCGTTGCTCTCGGCGTAGTAGCGGCCGCCGGCCGACACGTCGGCCGTCAGGGCTGGGCCGAACCGGGCGCGGAGCGTGGCGACGAGGCGCGCCTGCGTGGGGACGGCAGCGTCCTGGCCGAGGCGCGTGAGTGCGGCGCCCGCCGCGTCGCTCCCCGCCTTCCGGCGGCCGGCCGCGAGCACGCGCACCGGCAGCCCGCCGACGAGGCCGGCCCACTCCGCCGAGGCCCCGAACGTGTCGCCCGTCGTGTACTCCAGCTCCCCCAGCGTGTCCGTCCCGAAGCGGACGTAGTGGCCGTCGACGGCGACCGTCGATCCGTCCGCGAGGAGCACGTCGACGCCGGCCGTGAGCGCCAACTCATCGCCCGGGTTGAACGAGGCGTCGAGGTCGGCGCGCGGCTCGAAGCCCGTCCGCAGCCGGTACGCCACCCCGCCCCCGACCACGACCGAGGGGCCGGCGGGGACGGCGACCGACACGCTCGGCATCACGCTCGGCCCGCGACGCGGATACGGCGCGGCGAGGGCGTAGACGTCCTGGGCTGCCAGGAACGCCGTCGCCGCCTCGGCCCGCGTCAGGCCGCCGCCGGCCGGCACCGTCGCCGCGAGCCCGACGGCCACCGCCCCGCCCCCGACCGGCCGGCGGACGCTGAGCGCGACCTCGGCGTCGGCGAACCCGCCCACGCTCTCGCCGCCGTCCCGCGACGACGTCGCGTAGGCCGCGCGCAGGCTGAGGTCGACCCCGCGCGCGACGGGCACGAGGACCACGAGCGGCACCGCGATCTGGCGGAGCCCGGACGAGTCGCCCAGGGCCGAGTCGTCCAGGACCTGCTGGTACACGGCCGCCGCCGTGACCTGGGCGGGGAGGCGCGCC
Source organism: Rubrivirga litoralis (assembly GCF_031846415.1). Taxonomy (NCBI): domain Bacteria; kingdom Pseudomonadati; phylum Rhodothermota; class Rhodothermia; order Rhodothermales; family Rubricoccaceae; genus Rubrivirga; species Rubrivirga litoralis. The sequence goes on from NZ_JAVRHT010000001.1 coordinate 124,950, forward strand.
TGGGCGGCGAGCGTGGGCGCCCACAGGGCGAGAACGGCCAGCCCGAGCGCGACCACCCCGCCCCCGCGGCGGAACGGGCGGGCGGGGCGGGGCGGCCGGTAGGCGCGCGGGCGGGGCGGGGAGGGCATCGGCGTCATCGTACGACCGTCACCGTTTGCGTGGCGGATTCGCCCGAAGCCCGGAGGCGGACCACGTAGGTCCCGCTCGCCAAGCCGTCCGGGCGCCACGAGACCTCGTGCCGTCCCGCTCCGCGCTCGCCGTCGACGAGGACCGCCACGCGACGGCCCAGGACGTCGACCACGTCGAGCGTGACCGGACCGGGCGCCGGCACGCTGAACGCGAGCGTCGTCGCCATGCGGACCGGGTTCGGCGCCGCCCGCTCGAGCCCGAACGCGGGCGCCTCGAGCGGCACCCCGCCCGCGACCGACGCCGCGAACGCCTCGGTCCCCACGACGACGCGGAGCCGGCGGACCGGGTCGGCGGCCGAGAGCGTGACCTCGACCGCGCCGCCGTCGGCAGCGAGCGCCGTGCCGCGGTCGAGGTCGAGCACGTAGCGGCCGTAGCCGTCGGGGAGCGGGCGCTCGTCGTCGAGCGCCACGCGGAGCGCGAGCGGGGCGGCCAGCAGGTCGGCCGAGGCCGTGACCTCGGCGTCCCACGCCGCCCCGCCCCCGCCGTCGGGCTGGAGGCTCCGCGCGAGCCGGGCGCCGTCGGCGAGCAGGCTCAGGCGGACGTGCGGGCCGGGCGGCGGCGGCTCGGCCCAGTCGAGCCGGTCGCGGCCGGCGGCGGCGGCGGCCGCGAAGCCGACGACGTTCTGGGTGTCGCGGAGGTCGGCCGCCCCGCCCTCGCTGCGCGCGGCTGTCACGCTCAGGCGGAGCCGGTACCCGCTGCCCGCGTCCGCGACCGGCGCGCGCCGCGCCGCCGCGCCGACCGCGACGGGCGGCACCGTCAGCGTGACCGGCGCGTCGGTCGGGTTCTCGACGAAGTAGCCGCGCCACGGCTCCAGGACGCCCTGGTCGAACACGTACTCCGCCCCGTCCCACGCCACCGGCGGCGAGACGGCCTCGCTCCCCTCAATGTCGTCCCAGGCCACGGCGAACCCGAACGGCGTGCCGATCTGGGTCCACCCCGGCGCGAGCGTGAGGGCGACCGGGTCGGAGGCGTCGGCCGAGAGCGCGTCGACGACGTCGAAGGCGCCGCCGGCGCGGGCGGCCAGCCACACGCCCCGCCCCGGCACGAGCGGGGCGGCGATGTCGGGGAACTCGTCGTAGGCCTCGCGCTCGGCGTCCCACCGGAACAGGCGCCACACGGTCGGGTCGTACGGGCCGAGGTCGTCGGCGAAGACGGCCGCGGCCGTCGGCGTCTCGGGCACGAGCGGGAGCGCGACCATCCGGTACCCGTCGCGCTCGAACGCGACCGGAGCCTCGGCCCGCGGGATCGCCACGCGGACGTGCCGCGGGTCGAGGGCCGGCGTCTCGGCCGGGTCCGTCGCGCGCGCGCCGTCGCCGCTCAGGACCACGTAGTAGTCGACGCCGCGGGCCGTGACGGCGTCGGCCGGGATCGTCCCGGCGTACCCCGCCTCGGCGGGCGCGAGCGGCGTCACGCGGTAGGCCCCACCGCCGGCGGGGCGGTAGAACAGGTCCGCCGAGGACGGCGTGAACGCGGTCGCCGCGACGGCCACCGTCACGGGCGCGCCCACGCGGGCGGGGCCGGCCTCCGACGCGACGGCCGCCCCGCCCGCGGGCCGGACGGTCACCGTCACTGTGGCCTCGGCGGCCCCGCCTTGCCCGTCCGCGACCGTGTACGTGAACGTGTCGGTCCCGACGAACCCGGCGTCCGGCGCGTAGCGGACCGCCCCGCCCTCGACGGCGGCCCGCCCGCTCGCGGGCGCCGAGACCGAGGCGACCGTGAGCGCGTCACCGTCGACGTCGAGGTCGTTGGCGAGGACCGCGATGAGGACCGGCTCGCCGGCCCGCGTCGAGGCCGCGTCGTCCATGGCGACCGGCGCGTCGTTGACCGGCGTGACCGTGACCGACACGCTCGCACTCGACGTCTCGCCGCTCCCGTCCGACGCCGCGTAGGAAAAGGCGTCGGCCCCGTTAAAGTTGAGGTTCGGCGTGTACACCACCGTCGTCCCGTCGGGCGAGATCGTCGCCGTGCCGTTCGACGGCTGGACGACCGACGCCACGCTCAGCGGGTCGCCGTCGGGGTCCGTGTCGTTGTCGAGCACCGCGATCGTGACCGGCGTGTCCTCGGCCGTCGTCGCCGCGTCCGGCTGGGCCACGGGCGGGTCGTTCTCGCCGCCCACGCGGATCGTCACGGTGACGGGCTCCGACGCCACCCCGCCCCCGACGGCCTGGTACGTGAACGCGTCGCGGCCGACGAAGTCGAGGTCGGGCGTGTAGGTGAACGAGCCGTTCGCGCGGAGGTCGAGCGCCCCGTTCGAGGGGCCGCGCGCGAGCACGGCAGAGAGGGTGTTGTCGGGGTCCGTGTCGTTGGCGAGCACGCCGTCGGACGCCGACACGTCGAGCGCCACGTCCTCGTCCGTCACGTAGACGTCGGGCCGCGCGAGGGGCGGGTCGTCGACCGGCGCGACCGTGATCGTCACCGTGGCCGAGGACGACGTGCGGGTGCCGTCAGAGGCCCGGTACCGGAACGTGACGGTCCCCGCGAAGTCGGGGGCGGGGCGGTAGGTGAACGAGCCGTCGGGGCGGAGGTCGAGCGCCCCGCTCGCCGGCTGCGTCACGAGCTGGGCCGTGAGCGGGTCGCCGTCGGGGTCCGTGTCGTTGCCGAGCACGCCCGGCGCGCCGACCCGGAGCACGACGTCCTCGTCCGTCACGTACACGTCCTGCCGGGCCACGGGCCGGTCGTTGACGGGCGTGACCGTCACGGTCACGGTCGCCGTCGCAGTCCCGCCGTTCCCGTCGGAAACCGTGTAGGTAAAGGAGTCCCGGCCGTTCGCGTTGGCGCTCGGCGTGTATCGGACGGCCGCCCCGCCCCCCGTCACCGCGGCCCGGCCGTCCGAGGGCTGCGTGACGGCGAGGACCGAGAGCGGGTCGCCGTCGGGGTCCGTGTCGTTGGCGAGCACGTTGATCGTCACCGCCTCGTCCTCGGCCGTCGTCGCCGCGTCGTCTCGGGCGACGGGCGGGTCGTTCCGGCCGCCGACCGTGATCCGCACGGGGACGGCCGCAGACGTGCGGCCGCCGTCGGACGCGCGGTAGGTGAACTCGTCGGTGCCCTGGAAGTCGGGGGCGGGCGTGTAGGTGAACGAACCGTTGGCGCGGAGGTCGAGCGTCCCGTTTGACGGCTGCGTCACGAGCTGGGCCGTGATCGTCGGGCTGTCGGGGTCGCCGTCGTTGGCGAGCACGCCCGGCGCGTCGACCGAGAGCGGGACGTCCTCGGCCGTCGTGTAGACGTCGGGCTGCGCCGTCGGCGGGTCGTTGACCGGCGCCACGGTGATCGTGACCGTGGCCGGGGCCGAGGTGAGGGCGCCGTCGGACGCCCGATACCGGAACGTGGCGGTCCCCGAGAAGTCGGGCGCCGGCGTGTAGGTGAACGAGCCGTCGCCGTCGAGGTCGAGCGTGCCGCTCGACGGCCCCGTCACGAGCTCGGCCGAGAGGCCGTCGCCGTCCGGGTCGCCGTCGTTGGCGAGCACGCCCGGCGCGTCGACCGAGAGCACGGCGTCCTCGGCCACGGTGTAGCCGTCGTCTCGGGCGACGGGCGCGTCGTTGACGGGCGTGACCGTGATCGCCACGGCGACCGGCTCCGACGCCGCCCCGCCCCCGACCGCGCGGTAGGTGAACCCGTCCGCCCCGCTGAACCCGGGGGCGGGCGTGTAGGTGAACGAGCCGTCGGGGCGGAGGTTGAGCGTCCCGTTCGACGGGCCGCCCACGAGGTCCGCCGCGAGCGGGTCGCCATCCGGGTCCGCGTCGTTGCCGAGCACGCCCGGGGGCGGGGTGGTCAGCACGGCGTCCTCGGCCACGGTGTAGGCGTCGGGCTGCGCCACGGGCGGGTCGTCGACCGGCGCCACGGTGATCGTGACGGCGACCGGGGCCGACGCGAGGGTACCGTCGGACGCGCGGTAGCTGAACCCGTCGGTCCCCGAAAAGTCGGCGGCCGGTGTATAGGTGAACGAGCCGTTGGCGCGGAGGTCGAGCACGCCGTTGTCCGGCCCATCCACGAGATCGGCCGCGAGCGGGTCGCCGTCCGGGTCGGTGTCGTTGCCGAGCACGCCCGGGGGCGGGGTGGTCAGCACGGCGTCCTCGGCCACAGTGTAGGCGTCGGGCTGCGCGGCCGGCGCCTCGTTCACGTTCGTGACGGTGACGGTCACCGTGGCCTCGGCCTCCCCGCCCCGCCCGTCCGTGGCCGTGTACGCGAACGTGTCGGTCCCGACGAACCCCGGGTTCGGCGTGTACCGGACGGCCGCCCCGCCCCCCGTCACCGTGGCCTGACCGCTCGAGGGCTGCGTGACGGCGAGGACCGAGAGCGGGTCGCCGTCGGGGTCCGTGTCGTTGGCGAGCACGCTGATCGTCACCGGCTGGTCCTCGGCCGTCGCCGCCGCGTCGTCCTGCGCCTGCGGCGGGACGTTCGCGGGCGGGTCGACGGCGATCGTGACGGCGACCGGCTCCGACGTGAGGGCGCCGTCGGACGCGCGGTAGGTGAAGCCGTCGGTCCCCGAGAACCCCGGGTCCGGCGTGTAGGTGAACGAGCCGTCGGGCTGGAGCGCGAGCTCCCCGTTGCCCACCCCGTCCACGAACTGGGCCGAGAGCGGGTCGCCGTCGGGGTCCGAGTCGTTGCCGAGCACGCCCGGGGGCGGGGTGGTCAGCGTCTGGCCCGCGGGCGTCGTGTACGTGTTGGGCTGCGCCGTCGGCGGCCTGTTGGCCGGCGTGACGGTGATCGTGACGGCGACGGGGTCCGACGTGAGCTCGCCGTCCGACGCGCGGTAGCTGAACGTGTCGGTCCCCGAGAAGCCGGCGCTCGGCGTGTAGGTGAACGAGCCGTCGACGGTGAACTCGACCGCCCCGCTCGCTGGCTGCGTCACGAGTTCGGCCGCGAGCGGGGTGCCGTCGGGGTCGGTGTCGTTGGCGAGCACGCCCGGCGCGTCGACCGTGAGCGCGGCGCCCTCGGCCGTGGTGTAGCTGTCGGGCTGCGCCGTCGGCGGGTTGTTGGCCGCCGTCACCGTGACCATCACCGTGGCCCCGGCCGTCCCGCCCCGCCCGTCGGAGACGGCGTAGGAAAAGGCGTCGGTCCCGACGAACCCCGCGTCCGGCGTGTACTGCACCCTCTGGTCGCTGGCGACGACCTGACCTTCCGACGCTGCCGACACGCCCTCCAGCGTGAGCGGGTCGCCATCGGGGTCGGTGTCGTTGGCGAGCACGTCGACCGTCACCGTCTGCCCTGCGGACGTCGCCGCCTCGTCGTCCCGAGCGATGGGCGGGTTGTTGGCGGGGCGGACCGTGAGCGTGAACGTCTGCTCTACAATGGTCGTCCCGTCCGAGACCAGGATGGAGATGTTGTAGTCCCCCACGTCGCCGGGTGCCGGCGTCCCCTGGAGCATGACGGCGCCGTCGTTGGGCGCGCCGGGGTCGAACGTGAGCCACGCCGGGAGCGTCCCCGGGTCGAACGAGAGCGGGTCGCCGTCGGGGTCCGTGGCCGTGACCTGGTAGCTGTACGCCTCGCCCACCGCCGCGTCCGTGACCGGCGTCGACGTGAACGACGGGGCCGCGCGGACGGCGATCTCTACGCCGCCCCGCCCGCCCCGCGCCTCGTCGGACGGGGCGGCGGTCGCGGCGGGCGCGAGGGCGGTCAGGAGCAGGGCGGCGAGGGCGAGGAGCCACCCCGCCCGCGCGTCGGGCGTCGGGGGCATCTAGCGAGGCGTCTGGTTGCGGCCGGGCGGGGCGGGCGGCAGGGGGAGCGGGTCCGAGGGCGGGGTGAGCGGGACCTCGGCCGTCGGCACGCGCTCGCCGCCCGGCGCCGGCGTGTGAACGCCGAGGGCCTGGTTCGCGTGCGTCAACCGCTGCCCCACCAGGCGCACGGCGCCGACCGATGGGCCGAGCCGGTCGACGGCGGCCAGGGCCACGTCGACGTCGCCCGACGCCGCTTCGAGCGTGCGCGCGACGGCCGCCCGGTCGGCGGCCTGGCGGAAGGCCGGGTCGAGGCGCGCGGCCTCGTCGTAGAGCGCCGCCGCCTCGGCGTAGCGGCCGGCGTCCTCCTCGGCCAGCCCGCGCCCGTACTGGACGAAGGCGGCCACGCTGCGCGTCGGCGGCTGCGCGAGCCGGTCCCGCTCGGCGTCCGAGAGCGCCACGCCGGCCCGCTCGGCGAACGCGTCGACGAGCGCGGCCTCGACCTGGAACAGGTCGTCGAGCGCGCCCGCCGCTTCCGCCGGCACCGGCGCCGGCGCCGCGTCCCACTCCCAGAGCGCGGCCTCGGCACGGAGCGAGTCGCCCGCCGCGTCGACCGATCCCAGCACGACGTGGTCGCCCTGGAGCACGCGGGCGAGGCGGCGGGCGCGGTCGGCGTCGACGTCGTCGGGGCCGAGGCCGAGCGCGTCGAGCGTGGCCTGGACCCGCCCCGCCCCGACCACGCGGAGCCCGAGCGCGCCGACGTCCTCGGCGAGCAGGGCCGTCAGGCCGCGCGCGAGCGGGCGGAGCGCGGGGTCGCCGCGGAACCGGAGCGGGAACACCACGGCCGCGTCGTCGCCGACGGTCGGGTACCGCTCGGCGTCGAGGAGCGAGTCGACCTCGGCCCGCGTCCGCTGGGCCTCCAGCCGCGCCCGCCGCCCCGCCAGGAGCGGCCCGTACGGCCCCGCCCCGCCCGTGGTGCGGTAGCGGGCTAGGGCCAGGGCGGGGCGGCCCCGGGCCTCGTCCACGAGCCCGCGCGCGTAGGCCGTCGCGGCGTCGCCCGGGGACGCCCGCTCGGCGCGGTCGAGGACGTCGGCGGCCCGGTCGAGGTCGCCCAGGCGGGCGTAGGCGCGGCCTAGCTCGCGGAGCGCCGCGGCGTCGCCCGGCGACGCCGCCGCCCGCGCTTCGAGGGCGGGGAGCCGCGCGCGGACCTCGCCCGGTGTGGCCGGCCGCGACACCCCGGCGCACCCGGCGAGGAGGGCGGCGGCGGTCCAGACGAGGAGGGGCCGGATCACGGGCGGCAGGGGCGGGGGAGCGCCAAAGTAGAGGAGGGGGCCAGCACGAAACCCGTAGGTAAGCCTGAGGATAGATCCCCGGAGCGGCGAGCCACCCCGCCCGCCGAGTCAACGCCGCGCGTGCGCGGCTGGTGCGCGAGGCACGCGGATCCGCCCCGCCCAACCCTGCGGCCGCCGCCCCGACCGGGCGGGGCGGGGCGGTGAGCCGGAGCGCGGGGTGCGCCGCCCGGCTCCTTGTGCCCGCCCCGATCGGTTGGGATCGCCGTCGACTCCTTGGCTTTCAGCTAGTACCAGCCGTGGGTTACACGTACGACAGGATGCCGCTGAGGCCGTTCGCGTAGCTGCCTGCTGCCCTGTTGCGCTCAGCCAAGCTGGGGTAGAAGCGCTCAATGACCCGGTGGTTCAGAGCGCTAATCGCCTCCATGTAGCTGTGGTCCGGGTTATAATCTTCCGCGATGTTGTAGACAACGGAGCCCCGGCGGTAGTCGTCATGGACCGGGTCAAAGTTTGGTTCGGCGCGTTCGGTCACGGCTCGCTCGTACGCCGCGACGATTTTCTCCGTCCCGAGCCGGACGCTCTCGGTGTTGGAGATCATGGACTCCGTCTGCACCTGCATCGGCCCGAGCGACTTGCTGAACCGAGGGAACGCCACCCGCTCTAGCGCCTGGAAGGCAGGCGGCCGCTGGAAGCTCTCGTAGACCATGATCGAGTAGACGACGGACTCCACGAAGGCGTTCGGCACCAGCGGTTCCACAACGCTCTGGTACTGCGAGCGCAGCGTGCGGAAGGCGTGGGCGAGGTAAGCTTCCTTGCGGCGCCGTGACCCCGCCTCGCTCACCTCGATCCTATTGAGGGTAGCGTAGATGAACAACGCTACGATGATCCAGAGCTCGGTAGAGACACTTTGCGCATCGGGAAGGAGGTACTGCCGGACGCGGATAACCTTGTCATACAGGAGCCAGGCTCCTCCTACCGTGACAGCGAGGATAAGCGCCTCCCTCGGCCAGTTGAGGAGCAGCCTCCTGCCCATAGCGAGGTTGTAGCCAACACGGAACGCGGAGTAGTAGACGGCTACAAACCAGATGCCCCCGACGAGCCAGTCTGCGCCCACTCCGTAGAGCGCCGCGGCCACGATCACAATGAACGCTATCGGTCCGAAGGCTCGGAAGGCGAAGTTGAAGGCCGGCGCCTCGTCCCTCGTGACGAAGAGGGACAGGCTGATGTAGCCCATGCCCGCGGTGTGCCTGCCGATCCAGCCCATGAGGAAGAAGAGCGCCACCGCTAGGGCTAAGTGGACGAAAACGGCGGCTACGGCGGACACGGGCAGGAGGCAAGTACGTGTAACTAGAACGTCAGCCGCCCCGCCCATCGACCATAAGGGGGCGGGGTCCCGCATGATACGCGACCGCCCCGCCCGCACAGGCTGCTGTGGGCGGGGTGGGCGAGCGCGGTAGCTTCGGCCCCTCACCACACCGAGAGACGCATGGGCCGGATGTTCGAGAAGCGCAAGCACACCATGTTCGCGCGCTACGACCGCATGGCGAAGCAGTTCGCCCGCATCGGCAAGGACATCGTGATCGCCGTCAAGGCCGGCGGGCCGGACCCCGACCTCAACCCGCAGCTCCGGCGGGCGGTCCAGAACGCGAAGGGCGTCAACATGCCCAAGGAGAAGGTGGACGCGGCCATCAAACGGGCGCTCGGCAAGGACACGGCGAGCTACGACGAGGTCCTCTACGAGGGCTACGGCCCGCACGGCGTGGCGCTCCTCATCGACGCGGCGACGGACAACGTGAACCGGACCGTCGCCAACCTCCGCGCCGTGTTCTCGCGCGGCGGCGGCAACCTGGGCACGAGCGGCTCGGTGGCGTTCCAGTTCACCAAGATGGGAGCGTTCGCGCTCGACCCGGACACGCTCGGCGACCGCGACGAGCTCGAGCTCGACCTCATCGACGAGGGCCTGGAGAGCCTGGAAGAGGGTACGACCGAGGACGGGCGCGCGGTGCTCGTCGCGCGGTGCGCGTTCGCCGACTTCGGCCAGATGCAGAAGGCCCTCGACGCGCGCGGCGTCGAGCCCATCACGGCCGAGGTCGAGTACGTCCCCACGACGACGACCGACCCGGGCGACGACGCGGCCGACGACGTGCTGGAGTTGGTCGGCAAGCTGGAGGCCGACGAGGACGTGCAGCGCGTGTTCCACAACCTCGCGTAGCCGCCCCGCCCCTGAGAGGCTGTTCGGTAGGAGTCTCCCTCCCCCGCTGGGGGGAGGAGACTCGACGCGGGCGACCGACCCGCTCCTGAGCATCGGGCGGGGTGGTCCCGAGCCCGCCGCCCCGCCCGGCGGCTAGCGGCTGGACACGAACGGGCGCACGCGGCGCTGAACGTCCTCGAAGGCCGCGTCCTCGTCGGGGCGGGGTGGCGGCGAGGGCAGGGCCTCGGCCGCCGCTTCGGCCGCCTCGACGCGGTCCTCGCCGAGCGGGTGCGACTGGAACCACCGCTCGAACCGAAGCGGCCGGCGCGCGCGGAGCGCCACGAGCGTCTCGAACATGGCCGCCTGCCCGTCCGGGTCGTAGCCGGCCGCCGCCAGATAGTCCAACCCGAGGCGGTCGGCCTCGGCCTCGTCGGACCGCGAGAACCGGGCGAGCGCGCCCCGCCCCACGAGGCCGGCCGCGACCTGGCGGACGAGGCCGGGGTTGTCGCCCAAGACCAGCCCGGCGACCCAGCTCACGCCCTGGGCCTTCACCATGCGCTCGGTGCTGTGGCGGGCCACGCCGTGGGCGACCTCGTGGGCCACCACGCTCGCCAGCTCGTCCGGACCGCCGGCCGCCGCGATGAGCCCGGCGTGGACGTAGACGTGGCCGCCCGGGAGCGCGAACGCGTTGACGGCCGGGTCGTCGAGGACGGTGAACGTCCAGTCGCGGTCGGCCATCTCGGTCTGGGCCACGAGCGCTTCGCCGAGGCGGTCGACGTAGCCTTGCACGACGGGGTCGGGGAGCGGGCGGACCTGGGCGTCGACCTCGGCGGCGAGGTCGCGGCCGAGCGACCACTCGTCGTCGAGCGACACGAGGTTGAGGTCGCCGCGGTTTACGCTGTCCGAGGCGCACGTGCAGCCGGGGACGAGGAGCACGGCGAGCAGGACGGAGGCGGCAGCGCGGCGCATGGGCGGGGCGGGGGGGGCGGCCGTCTTACGCCGCCCCGCCCGTTGGGTCCGCCCCCGGGTGTCCGGGCGCGCGAGGCGCACGGCGCGGGCGGGGCGGGAAACCCCGGCGGGCGGGCGGGGTGGACCCGCACGAACGACTCTTCCGCCCCGCCCCCGCCCGTTATGGACACCCGCCGCATCGGCTCGCTCACCGTCTCCGCCGTCGGCCTCGGCTGCAACAACTTCGGCTGGCACATCGACGAGGCCGCCTCGCGCGAGGTGGTCGCGGCGGCGCTCGACGCCGGCGTCACGCACTTCGACACGGCCGAGGTCTACGGCGAGGGCCAGAGCGAGGAGATCCTCGGCCGCGCGCTCGGCGCCCGCCGCGACGACGTGACCATCGCCACGAAGTTCGGGCATGGGAAGAACGCGCGGCCCGCGGACGTCCGCCGGGCCATCGAGGGCAGCCTGCGGCGGCTCGGGACCGACCGCGTCGACCTGTACTACCTCCACAAGCCGGACCCCGACACGCCCATCGCCGATACGCTGGGCGCCCTGGACGACCTGGTCCGCGAGGGGAAGGTCCGCGAGGTCGCCTGCTCGAACCTCTCGCCCGAGCAGCTCCGCGAGGCCGACGCCGCCGCGACCGGCGCCCGCTTCGCCGCGCTCCAGAACGAGTACAGCCTGCTCCACCGCGACCCCGAGGGCGACGGCGGGACGCTCGCCGCCTGCCGCGAACTGGGCGTCGCGTTCGTCCCCTACTTCCCGCTCAAGAGCGGGCTCCTGACGGGCAAGTACCGCCGCGGCGACGAGGCGCCCGAGGGCTCCCGCCTGGGCGGGGTGGAGGGGAGCCGGTTCGCGAAGATGGGCGACTCGCTGCTCACGGCCGACAACCTGGAGGCCGTCGAGCGCCTCGTCGCTGTGGCCGAAGACCGCGGCCACACGATCCTCGACCTCGCCTTCGCCTACCTCCTGGCCCACGAGCCCGTCGCGTCGGTCATCGCCGGCGCCACGAAGCCGTCGCAGGTCCGCGCGAACGTCGACGCGGCGGGGTGGGCGCTGTCGCCGGCCGACCTCGACGCCGTCGACGAGGCGCTCCAGGTGGCGTAAGCGCCCTTCGGGTGGGTACGAGGTACCAGGTACGGCTGCTCCTCCCCGCTCCGCCTGGGCTACTCCGCCCCGCCCGGTCTACATGGGCGGGGCGGTCACGACGGCCGCCGTCACCAGGAGCTGCCCCACGTGGCGCTGCGTGTGCTCGGCGGCGTGGACGAGCAGGCCGAGCACCGTCGACGGGATGCGGTCGCGGCCGACGGCGCGGGCGTCGAGCAGCGTCGCCGGGTTGGTCGCGCGGAGCTGGGCGAGCGCGCGGTCCACGGCGTCCTCGAACGCCCCCACCAGCCCGCCGGTCGTGAGGGCGGGGCGGGGCTTGCCCTCGGCGGCGAGCGCGGCGAGTTGAGCCTCGGTCAGCGCCTCGCCGCGGGCGTACGTCAGCAGCCGGTCGAGGACGCCGGCGAGGTGCTGGAGGTGGAACCCGACCGACGCCCGCCCCGCCGGCCGCGCCCACAGCGCCGCCCCGCCCACGTCCGCGGCGTACTCCGGCACCTCCTCGCGCGCCTGCACGAGCGCGTGGGCGACGGGCTGTAACAGGTCGGGGACGCCGGGGAGCGGCCCCCGGAGCCAGGGTTCAAGGTGGGGCACGAGCGGCTCACGTCGCCCCGCCCGCCCGTGATCCCGCCCGCCCCGCTCGGGCGGGGTGGGCTGCCGTGTGCCGCCCCGCCCCGTGGGTCCGCCCCGTGGGTCCGCCCCGTGGGTCCGTGATTCGACCACCCCGCCCGAACGCCACGCCCGGGCAGGGCGGGGTGGTCTCGCCCCCGAAGATGCGGTGCGCCCGTGCGCCGGGCGGGGCGGGCGCCTACCTTGCCGGCCGCTCTTTCTTCCACCGCCTCGGGTTCTGCGACCGGCCTCGGCCGGCGCGGATGAAAAGGGAATCCGGTCCGCCGCGTCCGCGGCTATGCCGGAGCTGTCCCCGCAACTGTAGGCGGCCCGCCGCTGGCGACGACGCCCGCGACCACTCCGGCCCCGCGCTCCGCGGCGGCCGGGGGAAGGTCGGGGCCGAGCCAGCGGGCGCCCACCCCGCCCCGCCCTCCTGGGACGGCGGAACTGGGCCGGGCCGCGAGCCAGGAGACCTGCCCGGGCGAGACCGCCCCACCCGCCTCCGGGATCAGAGGCGCGGCGGCACCCGTGCGGCCCCGTGGCGCGTGCGCGTGCTTCCCCGTGCCTCTCGTTTGAGGCGCGGGGTTTTTCATGCGCCTCCCCGCCCGCCCCTTCCTCCTCGCCGCCGCGTTCGCGGCCCTCGCCGCCGCGCCCCGCGCGCAGACGCCGAGCGACCCGCCCCGCCCCGCCCCGGCGGACTCGGTCGAGCTGGGCGAGGTCACGGTGACGGCCACGCGAGAGGCGCTGCTGACGCGCGAGGCGCCGGTTCGGGTGACGGTCCTGGACCGCGAGGCGCTCGACGCCACGGCGGCCGCCAGCCTGGCCGGCGTGCTCGAAGCCCGCGCGCCCGTCCACGTCCGCCGCTACGGGCCGTCGGGGCTGGCGACCGTCACGGTGCGGGGCGCGTCGTCGCAGCAGGCGCTCGTGCTCCTCGACGGGCAGCGCCTCACGGACCCGCAGCTGGGGCAGGTCGACCTCTCGCTGCTCCCGACGGCGCTCCTGGAGTCGGTCGAGGTCCTGAGCGGGCCGGCGTCCGGGCTCTACGGGAGCGACGCCGTAGGCGGGGTGGTCCACCTCCGGCCGCCCCGCCCGGGCGCCCCCGAGGCCCGGCTGGGGACCGACGTCGGACCGTGGGGCGAGCGCCAAGCGCACGTGCTCGGGGCGGGGCGGATCGGCGGGGTGCGCGCGCTCGTCGCCGCCGAGGCGACGCACGCCGAAGACGACTACGCGTTCCGGGACCGCTCGCGGCTCGACGCCCCGCTCGTGACGCGGCGCGGCTGGGACTCCCGGCAGGCGTCGGTCTACGCGACGGCGGCCGTCGGCGCCGAGCCGGGCGGCGCGGGGCGGGGCGGAGCTGGCCTCAGCCTATGGGCCGCCGACGCCGAGCGCGGCCTGGGCGGCGACGGCGACGTAGGGGCGCGCCAGTGGGACCGCCGCGTCCGCTTGGCCGCCGCCGCCCACCGGCGGACGCCGTGGGCGCGCGTCGAGGCCGCCGCCTCGCTCCAGCGGACGCGGCTCCGCTACGCGGCCCCGTTCCCCGCCCCGCCCGACCGCCCCGACGCCATCGACGACACGGGGCGCACGACGGCGGCCTTTTTCGACCTCCGCGCCACGACCGAGCGGTGGGGGGGCGCGTGGGCGCTCGCGCTCTTCGCCGGGGCGGGGCGGGGCGAGCACCCGAGCCTCCAAGACGACGCCCTCGACCGCTTTGCCGGCGCCGCCCTCAGCGGTCGCATCGCCTGGGGCCGCGCGACGTTCTTCCCCTCCGCCCGCGCCGACGTGTACGCGCCGAGCGGGGCGGACCGGCGGCTCGCGCTCAGCCCGCAGCTGGGCGCGAACGTCGCGCTTGCGCCCTCGCTGACCCTCAAGGCGAATGCCGCGCGCGCCTTCCGCATGCCGACGCTCAACGACCGCTTCTGGCAGCCGGGCGGCAACCCCGACCTCCGCCCCGAGACGGCGTGGAGCGCAGACGGTGGGCTCGTGTGGAGCGGGCGCGGCGTGCAGGCCGAGGCCTCGGCGTTCGCGACCTGGGCGCGCGACCAGATCGTGTGGGCGCCGCGGACGTCCACCTTTTTCGAGCCGGCCAACGTGGCCCGCACCCGGAGCCTGGGCTTCGAGGGCTCCGTCCGCGCCGCCCGCGCGGTCCGCCTCGCCGGCCGCCCCGCCCTCGTCGAGGGCGGGGCGCTGGCCACCTACGTCGACGCCCGCGACCGGGGCACCGACGCCCCGCTCCGCTACGTCCCCCGGTGGACGGCCAAGGCGTGGGGCGGGGCGGGGTGGGGCGCGCTCCGCCTCGACCTGGGCGCCCGCCTCGTCGGCGCCCGCTTTACGACGGCGTCGGGCTCGCAGCCGCTCCCGGCCTACCTCGTCGTCGACGCCCAGGCGTCCGTGCGGCGCGCGGTCGGCGCCGTCGACCTCACGCTCGGCCTGGCGGCCGAGAACCTCACGGGCGCCCAGTACGAGGTCGTCCAGTCCTACCCCATGCCGCCGCGCCACGCGCGCGTGCGGCTCACGATCCGCACCCGCTGATGCCCCGCCTCTCCAGTCTCCGCCCCGCCCTCCTGATCGCGCTCGCGCTCGCCGTCGCCGCGTGCGACGCCAACGACCCCGAGGAGGTGGAGGCCAGCACCGTCCTGTTCGTCGGCAACCAGGGCAACTTTTCCGACAACAACGGCTCGGTCACGCGCTACGACGTCGCCACGGGCGCGGTGACGCCGGACGCGGTCCCCACCGTCGACGGCCTCGTGCAGGGGCTCGTGGGCGGTGGAAACGTGCTCTACGTGCTCCTCAACTACGGCGACTCGTTCACGACCGGGCGCGGCCGGATCGACGTCTACGACGCCGCGAGCCGCACGACCACGGCCCAGTACGACGTGCGGACGCCGCGCGGCCTCGCGGGAGGGCCGAGCCAGACGTCGGGCAGCCTGCTCGACGTCTACGTGACGAACCTCTACGACGGGACGGTCACGCTCCTCGACCTCGCCACCGGCGAGACCGCCCCGCCCGTCGAGGTCGGCGCCAGCCCCGAGGGCGTCGTCAGCGTGAGCGGGCGGACCTACGTGGCCAACTCGGGCTTCGGGTCCGGCACCTCGGTGAGCGTCCTCGACACCGAGACCGGCCGCGTGGTCGACACGCTCGACGACCTGTGCGTCGGCCCGCGGACGCTCCTGGCCGACGCCGACCTCGACGTGTGGGTCGTCTGCACGGGCGCCACCGACTTCGAGACGGGCGAGGCCGCGGGCGGGGCGGTCGTGGTCCTCGACGGGGCGACGAGCGCCGTCCGCACGCGCTTCGACTACGACACGACGATCGGCTCGGCCACGCTCGGCGCCGACGGCGCGGTCCCCAGCAACACGACGGCCCGCGAGGTCTACGTGATCGGGAGCGGGGCGGTGCTCCGCTTCGACGCGACGGACAACACGCTCGACGCGCGCGTCGAGGTGCCGGGCGCGCCGGTCGGCGCCGTCGCCTACGACGCCGACGGGGAGCGGCTCTACCTCGGGCGCCCCGACGCCCAGAGCCCCTACGGCGCCGACGGCGTGGTCACGGTCCACGACCGGGCGGGCGCCGAGGTCGGGCGGTTCGGGGCCGGCATCGCGCCGTCGGCGCTCGCGTTCGGACGGGCGGCCGTGGTCGCCGAGGGCTGATGGAGATCGACCGCTGCCTGTGCTTCGGCGTGCCGTTCGCGCACCTCGCAGACGTCGCCTCGGAGACCGGCGCCGCCACCGTCGCGGGCCTCCAGGAGCACGCGCGGTTCGGTCAGAAGTGCGGGCTTTGCCACCCGTACGTCCGCCGCATGCTGCGCACGGGCCAGACCGTGTTCCACGAGGTCGTGACGGACGAGGACGAGCCGGAGGCCGGCGCCAGCTAGAGCACCCTCCGGGTTGGTACGGGGTACCGGGTACAGGGGTACGGCCCGATCTGACGTCGGCGCGCGCGTACCTCGTACCGAGTACCCGGTACCGACCTGCACGTCGCCCTATACCCACCGCCCCGCCCCACGCTGCGGGCGAGGCGGTCCGAGAGGGGGCACGCCACCCCGCCCCGGCGAGCGAAGCGTTCGCGGGCGGGGCGGGGCGAGGAACCGCGCGGCGGCGGGCGCCCTTCGACGCGGCCACCCCGCCTTCCGAGACCGCCCCGCCCGTGACGCTCCTCTACGTCTTCCCCCACCCCGACGACGAGTCGTTCGGCCCCGCGCCCGCGATCGCCCGGCAGGTCCGCGAGGGCCACGACGTCGCGCTCCTCACGCTGACCAAGGGCGGGGCGACCAAGGTGCGCCACGACCTCGGCCTGTCGGTCGAGGAGATGGGCGCGCGCCGCGAGCAGGAGACGCAGTGCGCGGCCGACGCGCTGGGCGCCGACCTCACGGTCCTCGACTTCCCCGACGGTGGGCTCCAGGACCTCGACCCGCGCGACCTCGAACACGTGATCGAGCGGAAGATCGAGGCGGTCCGCCCCGACGTCGTGGTCACGTACGACTACCACGGCAACAGCGTCCACCCCGACCACGTGGTCACGCACGCGGTCGTCAAGCGGGCCTACGAGGCGGCCTGCGACGAGATGGCGGGGCGGAGCCCGCGGCGGCTCGCCTTCTTTACGCTGGTCCAGGGCGAGGTCGCGGACAACCCGGCCGGCCTCCGGGGCAGCCCGCGCGAGCGCGTCGGCGCCGTCGTGACGTTCGCGGACGAGGACCGGCAGACGGCCGAGGCCGCCCTCGCCTGCTACGAGACCTACGCGGCCGTCGTCGAGGCGCACCAACCGCTCCGCCAGGTCGAGGACGGTGTCGCGTTCGTCCTCTTCCAGGAGGAGCACGACGAGCCGCTCGGCAGCCTCACCGACGACCTCCACGACGAGGGCTGACCACCCCGCCCCGCGCGGGCGGGGCGGGTACCGGCGCACACCGCCCCGCCCAAGCGCGGGCGGGGCGGACGCTCAGAACCGGACCTGCGCCGTCAGCCGCGCCGTGCGCGGGAGGACCGGGTGGAAGTGGACGTCCTCCACCCCGCCCTCGGGTTCGCCGCGCAGCCGCGAGGCGTAGTAGTAGCTGACGTCGACGTCGTCGGAGCCCAGCACGTTGAGCACGTCGAGCGAGACGGCGAGCCGGCTGAAGCGCCACCCCGCCTTCGCGTTCACGAGCGTCGTCGCGCTAGAGGTCACGGACCCGTCGCCGGTCAGCGGGCGCGGGCCGAAGTGGCGGACCTGGAGCGCCCCGACCGGCCCGGCCTCGCGGCCCGCGTAGACGCCGCCGGTCACGATCCGCCCGATCGAGTTCTCGATCCGGTCCTCGCCCTCGGGGACGTCCGTGAACCGCGACTCCGTGAGCGCCACGTCGAGCGTCACGTCGAGCCAGTCTGCCGCGCGGTAGTGGTTCGTGAGCTCGACGCCGTAGTGGAGGCTCGCGTCGCTCGCCTCCGTGCCGCCAGCGTCGCCGACGAAGAGGAGCTCCGAGTCCAGGCCGATGGCCCACAGCGCGACCGTCGACTGGAGGCCGGCGACGGCCGCCGTCCGCACGCCGAGCTCGGCCCCGCGCGTGCGCACGAGCGGGTCGACGCGGTCGACGGGTTCGCGGCTCGACGGGTCGACGGTGATCGTCGTGCCGCGGGCGTCGTTGCTGTGGAAGCCGAGCCCGGCGCTCGCGTAGACCTCGGTGCTCCGCCACGGCCCGAGCGCGAACCCGAGCTTGGGGCTCACGATGGCGTCCGTCTCGACGCCCGAGTTCGCGTCGAGGTCGCTCTCGACGTCGAACCGGAACGCGTCGGCGCGGACCCCGACCGTCGTCCGCAGCCAGTCCGTCCACCGCGTCTCGTTGCGAACGTAGGCGCCGACCGTGCTCTCGGCCACGCGGTCGTCGCGGACGGTCCCCACGCGCACGCGGTCCCGCGTGCGGAACAGGCCGACCCCGAAGATCTGGTCGTGCCGGAGGTCGACGCCGACCGTGTTCACGCCGCCCCGCCCGAGGCCGGGCGCGAGCCAGCGGTGCGAGGCGCCGCCGCCGGCGTAGAGCCGCCGGTCCTCCTGCTCGAACTGGTCGCCCTGGACGGGGTCGTCGAGGAAGTAGGTGAAGTTCGAGAACAGGTTGAGGTGGTAGTACGCCGCGTACGCCTCGACGCGCGTCCGCGCCGCGCTCGGCGCCGTCGTCTGGACCGCGCCGGCCAGCGTGTAGCGGCCCGTCGTGCCGCCGTTGGTGGGGTCGAGCGCGCCGAGCCGCGAGACCACCCCGCCCTCGACGGCGCGCCGCGCGATCTGGTCCGTCGCGTCCCAGCCGGTGTGGTAGGCCAGCGCCGTCACGGCGAGCCCGTTCGCCTCGGTCCCCCGCGAGTACTTCGCCACCCCGCTCACGAGCCCGCTGTTCTCGGGGTTCACCCACGGCCCGTCGTAGTACCGCCCGCGGACGGCGTAGAGGAGGTCGCCGCCGCTGGCCGCCGACGAGCCCGCGACGAGCCCCCCGTAGTCGCCGTCGGCCCCGGCCTCGGCCTGGGCGATGCCGGCGTCGAGCCGCCGGACCAGGCGGATCTCGGCGCGGCCGGCCGTCGAGAAGTCGCCGGCCTCGACGTTCTGCGGCCCCTTCTCGAACGCGACCCGGTCAACGAGCTCGGGGATGAGCGAGTTGAGGTCGAGGTAGCCCTGCCCGTGCGCGTGCGTCGGCAGGTTCATCGGGACGCCCTCGATCGTCGCCGAGAAGTCCGTCCCGTGGTCGAGGTTGAAGCCGCGCAGGAAAAACTGGTTGGCCTTCCCCGACCCGCTGTGCTGCGTCACGACCGTGCCCGGGATCGTCTCGAGCACCTCGCCGACGCGCAGGAGCGGCCGGAGCCGGATCTGCTCCTGTCCGACGACCCCCTCCGACGCCGCCGTCGCGACGCCGACGAGGTTCGTCGCGCGCCCCTCGACCACGACCTCGCCGAGGTCGGCCTCGCCCCGCACGAGCGCCAGGTCGGCGCGCACCGCCCCGCCCGACGGGACCGTGACGGGCTGGGCCAGAACCCGGTATCCGACTGAGCTGGCGCGGAGCGTGTACGTGCCGGCCGAGACGCCGGGGATCTCGAACCGGCCGTCCGCGCGCGAGACGGCGTTGCGCCGGTCGCCCAGGACCACGTTGACGCCGGCGAGCGGCGTGCCCGTCCGCGCCTCGGTCACGGTCCCGACGACGCGGCCGGACGGGGCGGGGCGGGTCTGGGCGGAGGCGCTGCCGGAGACGAGGGCGCAGAGGAACGCGAGCCGCAGGAGGCGGCGGGGGAGCAGAGACATGGGGAGTCGGTAGAGAGAGCGGCACGCCGAAGCGGCCGGCCGGCAGAACAGGCGGGGGCGGGGCGGCCGGAGCGTCCGGCCGCAGAACCAGGGCGCCCACGGGGGCGGGGCGCGTCGGCTCTAGCCCCGCCCGAGGGGCGGCGGCGTCTCGACCGAGAGGCTGGTCCACGCTGGACCCACCCCGCCCGGCGCGGGCGGGGCGGCGGCCCGCGGCGGCGGGCCGGGCACGGGCGGCGCCTCCGGCTGCCGGTGCTCGTCGAGCGAGACGGGCGCCACGACCGCCGGCTCCGGGGCGGGCGCCCCGTGCGTGTGGGGCACGCCGTCGTGCTCGTGGACGCCCGCCCCGCCCGGCAAACGGCCCGCGTGCTCCCGCCCCGCCCGCGCCGCGTCCGGCTCGGGCGGGGCGGCGTGGACGAGCACGGGGTACGTGTGCCGGTGGAGGTCCGGCGCGGCGCTGTGCCCTCTGTGGCCGTCGGCGCCGTGCCCTCTGTGGCCGTCGGCGCCGTGCCCTCTGTGGCCGTCGGCGCCGTGCTCGTGGGCGCCGTGCTCGTGGGCCGCCCCGCCCCCGTGCCGGTGGCGAGCGCGGAGCGTCGGGAGCACGGGCTGCTCGCCGCCCGGCGTGCCGACGACGAGGGGCGGGGCGGCGGCCGGCGCCGCGTGCGCGCCCGCCAGGTGCCCGAGCAGGCCGAGCCCCTGCCCCGCCGGCGTCGCCGCGAGCGCGGCGACGTAGCCGGCCAGCGCGAGCGCGACCAGCGCCCCCCGGAGGGGGCGCGCGGCGCGGGCGGGGGGGAGCGGCGGGGCGGGCACGGCGGGCGGGGCGGTCAGCGCGCGGCCGACGTGGCCTGCACGGGCGCCGGCCCCATCGACGCGTGGAGCGCGCGGGCCTCGGCCTCGGCCGACGGGCTCTCGACGCCGAGGTGGCCGTCGAGCGCCAGCTGGAGGTGGCGGGCGGCCTCCCCGCCCCGCCCGGCCGCTTGGTAGATCCGCGCGGCCCGGTAGTGGACCATTGCGTCGCCGGTGTCCAAGCGCATCGCGCGCTCGATGTACGGGACGGCGTCGCGCGCCTTCCCCGTCTTGTAGAGCGTCCAGGCGTAGGTCTCGTTGGCGTGGAGGTGGCCCGGCCGGCGCGCGACCTGCTCCTTCGCCATCTTCAGGGCACGGCCGAGATCCTCGCCCCGGTCGGCCAGGAAGTCGGCCTCTTCCATGTCCACGATCTCGCCCATCTCGCGGGCGGCGTGGAGCGCCTTCAGGACGCGGTCGGCGGCGGCCTCTGCCTTCCGCCGGTCGCCGGCCGCCGTGTACGCCTCGACCAGCACCTCGTCGGTCGCCTCCATCGGGCGGAGCGCCCGGGACTCCTCCAAAAGGTGGACGGCCTCGTCGGCGTCGCCCCCGACGAGGGCGACGTGGCCGAGCCCTGTCAGCGCCGGTGCGAAGTCGGGCCGCTCCTCCAGGATGCCCTCGAAGATGAACGCGGCCGTGTCCGGCTTGGCCTGGCCGAGGTACAGGTTGCCCAGCTGGTACAGCGCCCACGCCCGCGAGCCCCGCCCGTACGGCTCCGCGTCGGCCGCGAGCGTCATGGCCGCGATGGCGCCGTCGGCGTCGCCGTGGAGCTCGCGGAGGTAGCTCGCACGCGAGTACGCCGGGAGCCCGGGGCGGAGCGTCTGGAGCCGGTCGGATGCCGCGACGGCCTCGTCGTACTCGCCCAACTCGACGAGCGCGTCGATGAGCGTGCCGTGGACGTAGGCGTGGTTCGGGTACGCCTCCAGGAGCTCCCGCGAGAGGTCGCGGGCGCGCTCGAACTCGTGGAGCTTGTTGTAGAGCGAGGCCTGGATCGTCTGCCCGTAGTAGTGGTCGGGGTCGATCTCGAGGGCCTCGGCGAGCCGCTCGGTGGCCTCGGGAATCAGCTCCGTCTCGCGGCCGTCCTCCTCAGCGAGCTGGATGAGCGCCTGAGCCAGACGCACGCGGACCTCCGCGGACCTGGGGGTCCGGCGGAGCTGGGCGCGGTAGTAGGCGACGGCGTCGGCCGCGTCCTCGAACTGGGCCGACGGCGAGACCTGGCCGTGGTCCTCGGGGAGCGGGGCGAGGCTCCGGTTGAGCCACACGATGCCCACGACGACGACGGAGACGACGACGAGGGCGACGCCGAGAAAACGAGAGGTGCGTTCAGTCATAACGGGGGAGGGAAAACGGGAAGGGGCGGGGCCGGACCCGAAGGCTGGCCCCGCCCCCCGAGGGCGACCGCTCGCTCAGGCGAGCACCGGCCGTCCGCTAGCGGACGACCGTCGCCTGGCGCGTCGCGACCGTCTCACCGCCGATCTGGAGCCGGTAGAGGTACGTCCCCGACGCGAGCCGGCCCGCGTTCCAATCGACCGTGTGCGTCCCGACCGCGGTCGGGCGGTCGTAGACCGTCTCCACGAGCCGGCCGCGCACGTCGTACACGTCCAGGCGGACGTCGCCGGCGCGGGCGACGTGGAACTGGATCGCCGACGTGGCCGCGGTCGGGTTCGGGTAGTTCTGCTCCAGGATGAACCCCTGGGGCACGCCCACCCCGACCCCGGTCGGCGTCGAGAAGTTTGCGTCGGGCGCGTCGGCGAGGTGCCGGCGGACGAACTCATACCCGTCGAACGGCGTGGCGACGTACGGGAACTCAGTGAGGAACGGGATGTCGTTCTTCGTCGGCCCGGCCACGAACGCCAGCTCACGGAGGAGCTGCGGCGAGGCGAGGTCCGAGTAGTCCCCGGCCGTCGCGTCGTCCTCCGGGAGCCCGACGGCCGCGAGCACCACGCCCGCGACGGCCTGGAGCTCGATCGTCGTCACGTCGTCCTCGAGGCGGCGCCCGTTCGGGAAGCCGTCGAGGTGCGGGATGAACTCCTGGGCGGCCGTGCCGAAGGCGGGCACCGTGAGCCCGATCGCGGCAGCGCGGACGAGGCCGAGGCGCGCCCAGCTCTTGAACTCGGCCGAGCTCCGATCCGTCGTGGGCACAGCCATGTTCAAGCGGAGCATGTCGCCGCCGTAGAGCCCGCCGTCAGGGGTCTGCGTGATGGGGAGGAACGTCTCGATGAACGGTTTCCCCTCGGTGAACTCGAGCGCGCCGTCGTTGTCCGTGTCCGCCACGAGGCCGCCCTTGCCCGTCGCGAGCTGGTACGGCGGCAGGTTCGGGACGCCGAAGTAGAAGATCGGGAAGAGGTCCACGCGGCGCGGCTCGCCCGGAGCCAGGAGGGCCGTCGGGCTGCCCCCGGAGACCGGGCGCGTCATGACCGAGAAGGCCGAGCCCGAGACGTCGAGCGCCCCGCTCGTGACGAGCGGGAGGACGGCCGCGGCGCCGTCGGCCCCGTTCGTGAAGTCGAGGCCGTCGCCCACCTCGCCCGGTGTGCCGTTGCCGTTGAGGTCGAGGGCGGGGTACGCGTTCTGCTGGACCGTGAGGGCGTCGCTCAGGCCCGGCACGTTCTCGCCGAACATCCCGTTCCCCATGTAGAGCGCGAGCTCGGGGTTGAAGAAGTACTCCGCGAAGTCCTGCTCGTCGCGGCTGTACGGCGTCGTGTAGTTCCAGCGGTCCTTCTCACCGATCGGGATGATGACCTCGTTGGTGAGGGGCATCCCGAGGCGCGAGACCTGGATGTAGGGGCCGGTCTCGGTCGGGGCCGAGCCGTCGCGGGCGAGCGTGCGGACCTGGGTGCGCGAGGCCGAGGCCCACACGCCGATCACGTAGTCGCGGTCGAGGAAGGCGTCGTCTGCGACGTCGTCAGCGTCCATCCCGTTCTTCTGGAGCGTCGAGATCGGGACGCGGAGGATGAGCGAGTGCGCGTTGTAGCCGGCGACGGCGTCGCGGGCGAGGGCGTCGTTCCGCTCGTTCTCGCCGAACTGCTGGCGGATGTGGCCCAGGTCGAACACGCCGCCGAGGTCGACGAAGAACGGGTCGTCGCGAGGGCCGACGAAGACGGTCTCGCCGCCGCCGCCGCTGGCGTTGATGACGGCGTCCTCGACGAGGTCGAGGTAGTCCTCGCCCAGGCCGACCGCCGACTCGATGGAGCGCGGGCCGACGTGGGCCGGCGGGGTGTAGCCGTCCTGGATGATGGTCTGGAAGGAGCGGCCGCCGTCCGTGCTCTTCTCGAGCGTGTACGACGTGTTGAGGTTCTCCTTGCCGAGGCGGATGTTGAAGAACGTCGACGGGTCCTCGTTGACGCGCGTGAACGTGAACCGGTAGGTGATGTCGTCGGTCGCCGAGCCCAGTGCGCCGGCCGAGGTCTGGTTCTTGACGTGGATCTCGTACCGGATGTTCTCGCCGAAGTGGTTGTAGTTCGGGCCGCCGTCGGGGTGCGAGAGCGGGATGTAGTTAGCGACGAGGATGACGCTGCCGTCGTCGTTCGGGTCGCGGAACGCGTAGACGTCCGTGTTGTCGGCGAGCGGGTCGTCGGCGATGAGCGGGGCCTCGCGGTGGCTGGAGGCGTCGGAGTAGGGAGGGGCCAGGAGGCCGGCCGTGAGGACCAAGCCGGCCACCGCCGCTCCGGCCAAAAGGGGTCGCAGTGAACGCATTTGGAAAAGGGGAGGATAGGGGGTCGGGATGTGACCAAGTAAAGGGGATGCGGGCACCAGGAACAAGACTAGATTGTGCCCACTAAGTGATCACTCGGGTAGGAGGAGGCCCGAGGCACATGTAGGACGACCCCTTAGGCCCCATGCCCCCTGCTCCGAAGGACGGGCCGCCGCCCCGCCCGACCACCCTCGGCGCCCACCTCGACCGGGCACGCCACGCGCAGTTCGTCGGGCGCGCCGCCGAGCTCGGCGCCTTCGCCGAGGCCCTCCGTGCCGACCGCCTCCCGTTCCACGTCGCGCACGTGTGGGGGCCGGGCGGGATCGGCAAGACGGCGCTCCTGGACGAGGTGGCCCGGCTGTGCGACGAGGCCGCCGTCCCCGTGGTGCGCGTGGACGGGCGCGACCTCGACCCGGAGCCCGCGGCCGTGGCCCGGGCCGCGGCGCCGCTCGGCGGCGGGCGCTCCGTGCTCCTCGTCGACACGTACGAGCGGCTCGGGGCGCTCGACGGGTGGTTCCAGCGCACGTTCGTGCCCGGCCTGCCGGCCGGCGTCCTCGTCGTGCTCGCGGGCCGCGACCGCCCCGCCCCCGAGTGGCGCGTGGGGTGGGGCGGGGCGGTCCGCATGGTCGCCCTCCGTAACCTCGGCGTCTCCGACGCCCAGGCGTTCCTGGACCGCCGCGGCGTGCCGGGCGAGGCGTGGGAGGGCGTCCTCTCGTTCACGCACGGGCACCCGCTCGCGCTCGCGCTCGTGGCCGAGCGGTTCCGCGAGCGCCCGGACGCCGCCCCGCCCGCGTTCGACGCCGCGCACGAGCCGGCCGTCGTCCGCGCGCTGCTCGACCGGTTCATGGCCGACGTCCCGACGCCGGCCCACCGAGCGGCCGTCGAGGGCTCCTCCGTGGTGCGGACGGTCTCGGAGCCGCTCCTGGCTGCCCTCCTGGGCGAGGGCGGGGCGGGCGGGGGCGGGGCGGGCGAGGGCGAGGGCGGGGGCGGGGCGGGCGAGGCGCACGAGGCGTTCGAGTGGCTCCGCGGGCTCTCGTTCGTCGAGGCGGGGCCGGCCGGCGTGCGCCTCCACGACCTCGTCCGCGAGACGGTCGAGGCCGACCTCCGGTGGCGCGACCCCGCCCGCTACGCGGCGCTCCACGGCCGGGCGCGGCGGCACTACTCGGGCCGCCTCCAGCGGCCGGCCTCGGACGCCGCTCGGCGGGAGACGCTGGCCGACTACGTCCACCTCTACCGCGACAACCCGGTCGTCCGGCCGCTGATGGGGCGGCTCCTCGCGGCGTGGGCCGGCGCCCGCGTCGAGGGTCCCACCCCGCTCGCGCCGGGCGACGTCGACGCCGTCGCCGCGCTCGCGGCCCGGCACGAGGGGGCGGCCTCGGCCGCCGTCGTCCGGAGGTGGGCCGAGCGCCGGCCGGAGGCCGTCGAGGTGTTCCGCGACGGGGGCGGGGCGGTCGCCGGGTTCCTCCTCACGCTCCGCCTCGGGCCGGCGGGGCCGGACGGCGACGCCTCGGACCCCGCCCTCGGCCCGGCGTGGGCGGCCGTCGGGGGGCGGCTCCGGCCGGACGAGACCGCCCTCCTGTTCCGGTCGTGGATGGACGCCGACGCCTACCAAGGCGTCTCGACGGTTCAGAGCCTGGTCTTCGCGCGGACCGTCCAATGCTACCTCTCGACGCCCGGGCTCGCCGTCTCGCTGTTGGCCGTGGCCGACCCCAACCTGTGGGCGCCCGTGTTCGCGTTCGCCGGGCTCCGCCCGTACCCCGAGGCCGCGTTCGCCGTCGGCGGGCGGGCGTACGCCGTGTTCGGGCGCGACTGGCGGGCCTCGCCGCCGGCCGAGTGGCTCGACGGGCTTGCGGGGCAGTCCCCGGACCGGGCGCCCGCCCCGCCCGCGCTCGACGCCGCGGATGCGCTCGTGGTGCTGAGCGAGGGCGACTTCGCCGACGCCGCCCGCCGCGCGCTGAAGGCCTACGCCCGACCCCACCGGCTGGCCGACAACCCGCT
The DNA here is from genome assembly GCF_031846415.1 of Rubrivirga litoralis. Taxonomy (NCBI): domain Bacteria; kingdom Pseudomonadati; phylum Rhodothermota; class Rhodothermia; order Rhodothermales; family Rubricoccaceae; genus Rubrivirga; species Rubrivirga litoralis. The sequence continues at coordinate 150,705 of NZ_JAVRHT010000001.1, forward strand.
CCTCCGGTCGCGCCTCGTCCGCGAGCGGGGCGGCGACGAGGTCGAGGCGCTGCGGGCGCTCCTGCGCGAGGCGGCCGAGGAGCTCCGCGCCGGCGTCCGCGACGTCCCCTACTTCCGCGCGCTCCAGGCGACCTACCTCGACCCCGAGCCCACGCAGGCGGCGGCGGCCGAGCGGCTCGGGCTCCCGTTCAGCACGTTCCGCCGCCACCTCGGCCGCGGCGTGGACCACGTGGTGGAGGCCCTGTGGCGCCGCGAGACGGGCGGGTAGGACGGAGCGAGGCGGGGGGGACGGGCAGAGGGCGCCGGCCAAGCGGCACCGACCGGCGCGCCCGCCCCGCTCGCACAGAGGGCGACTGGGGGCGGGGCGGTCTCCACACCCGACCGGCACGCGGGCGTGGCGTGCCTGCGACGTGGGCAGAGTGGCCCCTCGCGGGGTGGCCCCGCCCACTCGTTTCTCCCCTCCCTCCGCCCCGCCCGAGGTGAGGGCGGGGCGGCCGGTCTCTGCCCGTCCCCCAGCCCTACGCCTCCACCTTCTTGAACACGATGCACGTGTTGTGGCCGCCGAACCCGAACGCGTTCGAGAGCGCCACGTCGACGGTCCGCTCCTGGGGCTCGTTGAACGTGTAGTTCAGGTCGCACTCGGGGTCCGGCGTCTCGAAGTTGATGGTCGGCGGGATCCGGCCGCGCTCGATGGCGAGGATGGCGGCGATGGCTTCGACGGCGCCGGCGGCGCCCAGGAGGTGGCCCGTCATCGACTTCGTCGACGACAGGTTCATAGTGTAGGCGTGCTCGCCGAAGACGGCCTTGATCGCCTTCGTCTCGGCCGCGTCGCCGAGCGGCGTCGACGTGCCGTGCATGTTGAGGTAGTCGACGTCGTCCGGCCCGATGCCGGCCGTCTTCAGCGCCTGCTGCATGGCCAGCCGCGCGCCGAGCCCCTCGGGGTGGGGCGCCGAGATGTGGTAGGCGTCGGCGCTCATGCCCATGCCCACGACCTCGGCGTAGACGTGGGCGCCGCGGGCGCGGGCGTGCTCGTACTCCTCGAGGACGAGCGCGCCGGCCCCCTCGCCCATGACGAACCCGTCGCGCTCGGCGTCGAACGGGCGGCTGGCCGCCTGGGGGTCGTCGTTCCGGGTCGAGAGCGCCTTCATGTTGCCGAACCCGCCCAGCCCGATCTCGGTGATCGAGGCGTCGGTGCCGCCGGCGATGATGGTGTCGGCGAGCCCGCTGCGGATGAGCATCGTGGCGTCGGCGATCGCGTTGTTCGACGTCGCGCACGCCGAGACCGTCGCGTAGTTCGGCCCGTGGAGCCCGTGGCGAATCGAGATGAGCCCGGGCGCCATGTCGATGATCATCATGGGCACGAAGAACGGGCTCAGCCGGCGCGGCCCGTGCTCGGCGTAGACCACCGTCTGGTCCTGGAACAGCTTCATGCCCCCGATCCCGGAGCCCATAACGACGCCCGTCTGCGCGCGCTCCTCCTCGGAGAACTCCGCGGGGTTCAGGCCGGCGTCGGCGAGCGCCTCGTCGGCGGCGACGATCGCGAACTGGGCGAACGGGTCGAGCCGGCGGGCCTCCTTGCGGTCGAGGAAGTCCTCGGGGTCGAAGTCCTTGATCTCGGCCGCGAACGTGGTCGGGTAGGCGGAGGCGTCGAAGTGCGTGATCGGCGCCGCCCCGCTCCGACCGGCCATCATCGCCTCCCAGAACGCGGGGACGGTGTTGCCGATGGGCGTGAGCGCGCCGAGGCCGGTCACGACGACGCGGCGGTCCTGCGTGGGCATGCGGTCGGGGGGCGGGGCGGGGTGGCCGGTCACGAACGCGGCCCGACGGTGCCGCCCCGCTCGGGGGCGCCCATCGGGCCGGGGCGGGGCGGCGGCCGGGGGGCCTTAGGCGGCCTTGTTTGTCTCGACGTAGTCGACGGCGTCGCCGACGGTCGCGATCTGCTCGGCGTCCTCGTCGGGGATCGTCATGTCGAACTCCTTCTCGAACTCCATGATGAGCTCGACGGTGTCGAGCGAGTCGGCGCCGAGGTCGTTCGTGAACGAGGCGTCGCGGGAGACGTCGCCTTCGTCGACGCCGAGCTTCTCGACGATGATCGCCTTGATGCGCTGTTCCGTTGTCTCGTCGGCCATGTGGGGGCGGGGTGGGTGAGGGGGCGCCCAGAGGGGCAGGCTTGTGGCCCGGCGGGCGTGCCGGGGCGGCCGCTAAGCTACGGCCGATGGGGGTGGCCCGCCACGGCACGCGCCGCCCCGCCCGCACCCTGGGGCGGCGCGGGCGGGGCCGGCGCGGGCGGGGCGGCCGCGTCTCTATCTTGGGCGCTCCCCGCTGGCCTCCCCCCACCCCGCCCCGCATGGCGCCGCTGTTCACCTCCGAGTCCGTCTCCGAAGGGCACCCCGACAAGGTCGCCGACCAGGTCTCCGACGCGCTCCTCGACGCGTTCCTCGCCGGCGACGTCGCCAGCCGGTGCGCCATCGAGACGCTGTGCACGACGGGCCTCGTGGTCGTCTCGGGCGAGGTCACGAGCGACACCTACGTCGACGTCCAGGAGGTCGTCCGCCGGACGATCGAGGAGATCGGCTACACCGACCCCGCGTTGCAGTTCGACGCCCGCTCGTGCGGCGTCCTGGTCACCATCCACGACCAGTCGCCCGACATCGCGCAGGGCGTCGACGAGGGGGCCGGGCTGGACAAGGACCAGGGCGCCGGCGACCAGGGCATGATGTTCGGCTACGCCACGCGCGAGGACGAGGCCACGCTCATGCCGCTCGCGCTCGTGCTCTCGCACCGGCTCGTCCGCCGGCTCGCCGAGATCCGCAAGGCGACCGACGGCCCCGACGCCGACGTCATGCCGTACCTCCGGCCCGACGCCAAAAGCCAGGTGACGGTCGAGTACGAGGACGACGGCCGGACCGTGAAGCGCGTCCACACGGTCGTGATCTCGACGCAGCACGCCGACACGCCGCTCGCCCAGATCGAGGCCGATGTCCGCGAGCACGTCCTGCCCGCCGTGCTCCCCGAGGCTCTCGTCGACGACGGCCTCGTCCTCCACGTCAACCCGACGGGCACGTTCATCATCGGCGGACCGCACGGCGACACCGGGCTGACCGGCCGCAAGATCATCGTCGACACCTACGGCGGGAAGGGCGCCCACGGGGGCGGGGCATTCTCCGGCAAGGACCCCTCGAAGGTCGACCGGAGCGCGGCCTACGCCGCCCGCCACGTCGCCAAGAATCTCGTCGCCGCCGGCCTCGCCGACGAGGCCCTCGTCCAGGTCGCCTACGCCATCGGCCTCGCCGACCCGGTGTCGATCCGCGTCGAGACCAACGGGACCGCCCGCGACGGGATCACTGACGCGCGCCTGGCCGAGATCGTGACCGAGACGGTCGACCTCCGCCCGCGCGCCATCATCGACCGGCTGGGGCTCTTGGCCGCCAACGGCGAGCGCCCGCGCTACCGCGACACGGCGGCCTACGGCCACTTTGGCCGCGACGCGTTCCCGTGGGAGCGCCTGGACCTCGTAGGCGCGTTCCAGGAGGCGGCGCAGGCCGCCTAGCCGCCCCGCCCGAGCGGGGCGGGGCGGGGCGGGGCGGAAGATGTTGCGGCCACGGCGCGTCTGCTATCAACCACCCCGCCCACGCGGGCGGGGCGGTGAGCGGCCGGGCGGGGCGGCGTGCGCAAACTGTTTCGAGACTTAAAACGGCCGCGTGCCGGACCGCCGTAGCTTTCGCTCCCGACTGAAACCCCGCCGGCGCGGCCGGCCCAGCCTCTCCGACTGATGGACCACAAAGAAGGACGTTACAAAGTCAAGGACCTCAGCCTCGCCGAGGCCGGCCGCAAGCGGATCGAGTGGGCCGAGAGCCGGATGCCGGTCCTCATGCGGCTCCGCGACGAGTACAGCCAGTCGAAGCCGTTCGACGGCTACAAGATCACCGGCTGCCTCCACGTGACCAAGGAGACGGCGGTCCTTATCGAGACTCTCAAGGCGTGCGGGGCCGAGGTCGCGTGGTCCGGGTGCAACCCGCTCTCGACCAACGACGAGGTCTCGGCCGCGCTCGCGCTCGGCCCGAACGGCGACGGCGACGGCGTCGAGATCTACGCCTGGTACGGCCAGGACACCGAGGCCTTCTACTGGTGCATCGACCGGACGATCGATAAGACGCCGCACACGACGCTCGACGACGGGGCCGACCTCATCTTCCGCGTCCACAGCGCCCACCCGGACAAGCTCGACGACATCGTCGGCGGGTCGGAGGAGACCACGACGGGCGTCCACCGCCTCCGCGCGATGGCCGACGACGGCAAGCTGGGCTACCCGGTCTACGCCGTCAACGACGCCGAGACCAAGTGGGACTTCGACAACGTCTACGGGACCGGCCAGTCGACGCTCGACGGCATCCTGCGCGCCTCGTCGGTCCTCATCGCCGGCAAGAACTTCGTCGTCGCCGGCTACGGCCACTGCGGCCGTGGCGTGGCCATGCGCGCCAAGGGCATGGGCGCCAACGTCATCGTCACCGAGGTCAAGCCGACGGCGGCCCTCAAGGCCACGCTCGACGGCATGCGCGTGATGACGATGGAGGAGGCCGCCAAGGTGGGCGACATCTTCGTGACCGCGACGGGCATGAAGGACATCATCCGCGGCGAGCACTTCGTCTCGATGAAGGAGGGCGCGATCGTGTGCAACACGGGCCACTACGACGTCGAACTCAACCTGAAGGAGCTCGCCGAGGCGTCGCAGGACACGCGCGTGATTCGCGAGGATAACCGCGAGTACACGCTCGACAACGGCAAAAAGGTCTACGTCCTGGCCGACGGCCGCCTCGTGAACCTGGCCGCCGCCGAGGGCCACCCGTCCGAAGTCATGGACATGAGCTTCGCCAACCAGTTCCAGGCCCACCTCGCCCTTATCCGCGCCCACGAGGCCGGCGAGGACATGGAGAACACGGTCCTCGACCTCCCCGAGGAGCTCGACCAGCAGATCGCCCGTGTGAAGCTGGAGACGATGGGGATGCAGATCGACGAGCTGACCGACGAGCAGGTCACTTACGCGACCGACTACTCGGCCGGCACCTGAGCCACCCCGCCCCGCCCGCGGCGCACGACGCGCGGGGGCGGGGCGGACCCGACTGGGATGGCCGCCGCCACGGCCGCCCAGAAAGCGCGCCCACTCCGTTTCTCGCGGGGTGGGCGCGCGCCTGTTTGGCCACCCCGCCCCGGGGCGGGCGGGGAGGCCTACGCCTCGCCGGCCTCACGGAGGGTTGCCAACCGTAAGGCGGTCGACAAGTGGAGCCCGCGGTCATCGACGAGCGCGTCGAACAAAGGGCGCACGTGCGGGACGAGGTTGGCGCCTTTGGCGGCGAGAAGCACGCCGGCCGTTCCCGTGACACGCAGGTTTAACGAGGTGGCAACGCGCCGCCCCTTCCGCTCGTCGATGAGCAACCGCGCATTGGGAAGGCTCTCCGCTAGCGCGATCGCCTCGGCCTCTCCACGGTCGAGCGTTTCGAGGAGGGCTGTGACGCGAGACGGATCCGGCACCGGGCGTTCGCGGAGCCATGGCGGTCGCCGCCCGAATTCAGAGACGACGGTCGGCGGGGCGACAACGTCGAAGAGAGCAGGCAGCAGGTAGAGGTGACCGACGCGGTCCAAAGCGATCAGCGGAGTCGTATCCGTGACAACGAGGTCCATCAATGGCCGCGGGCGCGGGAGAACTCCCGAGCGAACGCGAAGTCCTCCTCCAGCATCTCCTCCGTGTAGGTCGTGAGCGGGACGCCCCGGTCCATGAGCGCGTCGGCAAAGGCCCGGTAGCTCAGGCCGGCGATCTCCGCGCCCTGCCCCACGGACACCTCCCCCTCCTGGAACAGCGCGACCGCGAGCAGGAGGCGCGCTTTGGCTTCGTCGACGGACGGGGGCAGGTCGATGCTCGGCATGGCGGGCGGGGCGGGATTGGAGAGAACGTACGGCCCCCACCCCGCCGTGCCGCCCCGCCCGCGTGGGCGGGGCGGCGAGAGCGCGGCCGTCCTCGTCAACGCCCGTCGGCTGCCGCCCCGCCCGCGCTCTAGAGCGACGTACAGGGGACTCGGTACGGAGTACGCGCGCGGAGGTGGGATCGGGCCGTACCTCATACTCAGAACTCCGCACCTAACCCGAAAGGGTTCCGAGCCTGAGCCTTTGCAGCCTCCGCTCCGACACGGCGGGAGCGGGGCGGCCTGACCGGCTCCCGGGAGACGACGGCGCTCGGGCGGGGCGGAAACGGGTGGGCGAGTTGACGGGAAGCGCTTTCGTTGGTATTTGATGAAGGCCGTAACCCGTTCGGAATCATCCACCACCCCGCCCATGATCCGTCGCTACGCCGCCTACGGCGCCCTCCTCGCACTCGCCGCCGCGTCCGCCCCGCCCGTCGTCGCGCAGAACGTCTCGGGCGTGGTGAGCACGGTCGACTTCGGCCCCGTCCCCGGCGCCAACGTCGTCGTCGACGGCACGTTCACCGGGCGGGCCACCGACGCCGACGGCCGGTTCGCGCTCGACGTCGACTTTAGCGAGGGCGCGCGCGTCCTCCGCGTCTCGTACACCGGCTACGAGACCCAGCGCGTGACGGTCGACGGGCCGACCGACGGCCTCCAGGTGACGCTCCAGCCCCAGGTGCTCTCCGGCGGCGACGTCGTCGTCTCGGCCTCGCGCCAGGAGGAGACCATCCTCGAGGCGCCGGTCACGATCGAGCGGGTCGGGGCGGCCGCGCTCGCTCGGATGCCCTCGACCGAGATCATCACGAGCATGGACCGGCTCAAGGGCGTCGACGTGAGCCGGTCGTCCATGCTCATCTCGTCGATCTCGACGCGCGGGTTCAACAGCGCCAAGGCCGAGCGCGTCATCCAGCTCGTCGACGGCGTCGACTTTCTGGACCCCGTGCTCTCGCTCTACGCCGGCAACCTGACCGGCGTGCCGGAGATCGACATCGAGGGCGTCGAGATCGTCTACGGCGCCAACTCCGCGCTCTACGGCGCGAACGCGTTCAACGGCGTCGTCCAGTTCCAGACGCTCAGCCCGTTCCTCCACACCGGGCCGTCGGCCCAGGTCCGCACCGGCGGCCGCGGGATGGTCGAGTTCCAGGGCCGGTTCGCCCAGAAGGTCAGCGACCGCTTCGCGTACAAGCTGGTCGGGTCGTTCTTCGAGGCCGACGACTTTGTCGCGACCAACTTCTCGACGCTCACCACGATCGCCGACAACTTCGAGCCCGACGGCTCGGTGCGCTCCCCGCTCGACCCCCGCGGCGCCGACGTCGTCAACCGCTACGGCGAGGCCGTCGCGCTCACGCCCGCCACGGTCATCAACGCCGCGGGCACGACGCTCGGGCAGCTGGGGCTGGAGGGCGCCGTGTTCACGCCGGGCTTTACCGAGAGCGACCTCGTGCTGACCGACTACCGTGCGCGCTCGCTCCGGTTCGCCGCGACGGCCTCCTACCTCGTCACCGACGCCGTCAAGGCCACGCTCGCGCTCCGCACCGGCAGCGGCAACGGGATCTACCAGAGCTCGAACCGCTACGCATTCGACGGCATCGGCGGCTCGACCGCCGCGCTCACGGCCGAGGGCGAGGCGTGGACGGCGCGGGCCTACGTGATCGACTCGGAGCAGGGCGACACGTACGACCTGGGCTTCCTGGGCTCGTTCATGAACCTCCAGCCCTACGTCCGCCCCGACGGCACAGCGGACCCGGCCGGGCGCAACTACGCGACGGCCTACGCGCAGACCTACGCCGGCGCCTTTGCCCAGGCGCGCCTGACAGGCGCCTCGGTCGAGGACGCCTACGTCGCCGCGGCCGCCGCGACGGCGGGGATCTACCCGACGATCGGGGACGCGCGCTTCGAGACCATCCGCGACGCCACGCTCGCCTCGACGACGCCCGGCCAGAGCCCCCGCTTCGAGAGCGACGGTCAGATCTACCACACCGACGCCCAGTACCGCTTCGCCCTGCCCGGCGAGCTGGACGCGGCCGTCGGCGGGAGCGTGCGCCTGACGCGGCTGCGCTCGAACGGGACGCTCTACGCCGACGGCCCCAACTCGCCGCTCTCGGACCCGGCCGCCGGCGTCCGCGACGTCCGAGACGGGATCGCCAACGACGAGTACGGCGGCTACCTCCAGCTCCAGCGGGCCTTTCTCGACGACGCGCTCAAGCTCTCGGCGGTCGGCCGCGTCGACGGGTTCCGCAACTTCGACGCCCGGTTCTCGCCCCGCGTCTCGGGCGTGTACTCGTTCGGCGTCGAGCGCCGGCACAACGTCCGGGCGAGCTTTTCGCAGGCGTTCCGGCAGCCGGCCCAGCTCGACCAGTTCATCTACCTCGATGTCGGGCGGCTGCTGCTCGTCGGCAACACGGCGGCCGGGTTCGAGACGGCCTCGCTCAACCCGACCGAGTTCGGGCAGCCGACCGGCACCATCGACCCGCTCCGGCTCGAGCGGATGACCTCGTTCGAGGTGGGCTACAAGGGGATCCTCGGCGGCAAGCTGTTCGCCGACGTCAGCTACTACCGGAGCGTCTACGACGACTTTATCGGGACCCGCCGGTTCCTCGGCCGCGAGTCCGGCGGCGCCCCCGACGCCCGCGAGTTCGCCGCCCCGCCCGCCCCGAGCGACGCGGGATTCGCCAACCGGACGCGGGCGATCCAAACGTGGCTCAACGCCGACCAGTCCGTGACATCGCAAGGCGTCCAACTCGGGCTCGAGTACGCGTTCGACACCGCGCTCGTGCTCGCCGGCAACTACGCCTGGGCCGACATCGAGGAGGTCGACGACCTCATCCTCGGGTTCAACACGCCCGAGCACAAGTTCAACGTCGGCGCCAGCGGGCAGATCACCGAGGCGCTGGGCTACGGCGCCAACCTCCGCTGGGTCGACGACTACCTGTTCGAGATGCCGTTCGCCGAGGGCGTCATCGAGAGCCACGTCACGCTCGACGCGCAGGCCTCGTACGGGCTCCCGTCGTTCGGCGTGACGGTCCTGGCCGGCGGCACGAACCTGACGGGCAGCCAGAACCTGACGGCCTACGGCGCGGCCGTCAACGAGCGGATCCTGTACGTCGGGCTCCGCTACACGCCCTGAGCCGCCCCGCCCTGGGCCGCCCCGCCCTGGGCCGCCCCGCCCTGGGCCGCCCCGCCCTGGGCCGCCCCGCCCTGGGCCGCCCCGCCCGCTGAGCGTTGCCCGCCCGGACCGTCGGGCGGGGCGGTAGCTTGGGGGCATGACCGCGCTCGAAGTCGCCGGCAACGTGTTCGTCCTGGCGTCGGTGTACCTCGCCCGGCGGAACAGCGTCCACACGTGGTGGACGGCCATGATCGGCGTCGTGCTCTACGGCGTGATGTTCTACGGGGCGCGGCTCTACGCCGACGTCGTCCTCCAGGCGTTCTTTTTTGGGACGGCCGTCGTCGGGTGGCGCGCGTGGCTCTGGGGCGGGGCGGGCGGCGGCGAGCTCCCCATCACCGCGCTCAGCGCGCGCGGGCGGGGCGGGGCGGTGCTCGCGGTCGTCGTGGGCACGCTGGCCGCGGGCACGCTCTTCGGCCGGTTCACCAACGCCGCGCTCCCCTACGCCGACTCGTTCATCCTGGGCGGGAGCGTGGTCGCGCAGCTCCTCATGATGCGGCGGAAGCTCGACCACTGGCCGATCTGGATCGCGGTCGACGTCGTCGCCGTAGCGGTCTACGCGGCCAAGGGGCTCCTCCTCACGTCGGCCGTCTACGTCGTCCTCCTCGTCCTCTCCGTCCAGGGACTCGTCGCGTGGCGGCGGACCTACGCCGATGCCCGCCCCGCCCTCGCCTGAGCTGGTCGTCGTCCTCGGCGCCGAGTCGACCGGGAAGACCACGCTCGCGCGGGCGCTCGCCGAGCGCCTCGCCGAGCCCTACGTCGAGGAGGCCGGGCGGACGCTCTGGGAGGAGCGGGGCGGCGACCTCCCGCTGGCCGACTACGTCGAGATCGTGCGGCGCCACCTCGCGCTGGAGGAGGAGGCCCTGCGGCGGGCGCGGCGGTTCGTCGTCGTCGACACGAACGCGCTCACGACGCAGTACTACGCCTACGTTTTCCACCGGGCATGCCCGCCCGAGGTCCGCGCGGCGGCCGACCGCTGCCGCGCCCGCTACGCGCACGTGCTCGTGTGCGACCCCGACGTCCCGTTCGAGGCCGACGGCTGGCGCGCGTCCGAGGACGCGCGGCGGTTCATGGACGGGGCCGTCCGCAACGACCTCGCCGTCCGCGGCATCCCGTACCGCGCGGTGGGCGGGGCGGTCGAGGCGCGCGTCGAGGCGGCCCTCCGCGCCATCGGGGCCGCCCCGCCCACGCAGGCGGCCCCAACGCCGAGCGGCCGGCGCCCTGGAGGCACCGGCCGCTGACTGCAAACCGAGAGTGTCGCGTCGTTTCTGAAGGACTGCCACCCCGCCACGGACGCGGGGCGGGGTGGTCCGGTCGCGCTAGCGGGCGACGGTCAGCCGGGCCGTCTGAACCCCGCCCTCTGTCGCGACGCGGACGATGTAGACGCCGGCCGGGAGCGAGGCCCCCAGGGGCACCTCGTGGCGACCCTGGGCGAACGAGCGGTCGGCGGCGACCACGACCTCGCGGCCGAGCGCGTCGTAGACGGCCACGCGCGCCGCCCCGCCCTCGGCGAGCCCAAAGGCGACGGTCGCCTGGCCCGCCGTCGGGTTCGGCCACGCGACCACCGACAGGTCGACCTCGCCCGTCCCCTCGGCCGACGTGGCCTGGCCGCCGAACGCGCTCAGGAACGCCTGCATCTCGGCCTCCGTCGAGCCGCCCCCGACCGAGCCGACCACCTCGCCGTCGCGGCCGTAGACGACGGCGGCGACCACGCGGTCGAGCACGGAGCGGAGCGGGTCGCCGTCCGAGGCCGTGCCCGTTACGAGCGCGAAGGCGCCCGGGCCGTCGAAGAGCACGTCGGACGGGAGCGACTGGTCGCCGCCCATCGTCGCGAGCGTGTACACCTCGCCGGCGTCGACTGAGCCGTCCGTGACGGCCGAGTAGATCACGGTCTCGGAGAACGGGTTGAACGTCACGAACGAGCACGTCGAGAGGTCGACCGAGTCCTCGCCCGCCTCGTTGCGGACGCCGGCGAACTCGCCGAACGCGGGGTCGTCGCCGTCCGCGTCGAAGTCGTCGGCCATGACGCCTGAGCCGTCGCCGTCGACGTCGAAGGACAGCGGGGCGTCGGTCGTGCACGCGACCATGTCGCCGCCGCCGCCATTCCCGTCGTCGCCCGACTCGAACGCGCCGATGTCGTCGTCGTTGTCGCGGGGCTCGCCCCGCTGGTCCACGTCGAACGTTGACTGGCCGGCGCCGAGGGCCGGGCTGTCCTCCAGGAGCGCGTGCGTCTGGGTCGGGCCGCCGTTGTCGGCGAGCGGGCCGAGCCGCGGGTCTTCGCCCGCCACGTTCGTCTCTGTGTCGCCCATGAGCGTGCAGCCGCTCGTGTCTTCGATCAGGTTGAACCCGTTCCACTGGAAGGTCCCGAAGCAGTCGTCGCCCTGCCCGTCGGCCGAGTTGTTGCCGACCAGCGTGTTCTGGAGCGAGAACGTGCGGAGGTCGGCGACCGAGCCCTGGGCGAGGCCGCCGCCGTCGGTGCCGGCCGAGTTGTTGGCCACGGTCACGCTGCGGAGCATGATGTCGGCGCCGCTGTCGTCGTAGACGCCGCCGCCGAGCGCCTGCGCCCGGTTCCCGCTGACCGTCGAGTTGTCGAGGTCGAGCGCGCCGGGGCCGCTGATCCACAGCCCGCCGCCCTGGACGGCCTCGTTGCCTGCGAACGTGCTCCGCGAGACCGTCGCCGAGCCCGACCCGCCCACGTGGAGGCCGCCGCCGTTGCCGGGGTTGGCGTCCTCGATCCGGTTGTCGCGGACCGAGACCGTCGAGAGCGAGAGCGTCCCGCCGGCGAGCTCGATGCCGCCGCCGGCCCGGTTGGCTTGGTTGCCCCGGACAAAACCGCCCTCGACCGTGACCGCCCCGCCCGTGCTCAAGAGGCCGCCGCCGGAGCCGGACTCGCCGACCGCCCGGTTCCCCTCGATGACGGAGTCCGAGGCGTCGACCGTGCCGCCCTCGTTGTAGACGCCGCCGCCGCCGTTGTCGGCCGCGTCGCCGTAGCCCGTGTTGCCGGCCACCCGGGTCTCGCTGAGCGAGAGCGTGCCGCTCGTCCACAGGCCGCCGCCCTCGACGGCCGCGTTGCCCGTGACCACCGAGCTCGAGACGACCACGTCGCCGCCGCCCGAGTGGAGGCCGCCGCCGTTGCCGGGGTTGGCGTCCACGATCCGGTTGCCGGCCAGCGTCGTCTCGGTGAGCGTGACGTCGGTGTCGCCGTCGTCGTCGCCGAAGTCCTCGATGCCGCCGCCGGCCCGGTTGGCCCGGTTGTTCGTGATCGTCGCCCGGGTGACCGTGAGCGTGCCGCCGCTGTTGAGCACGCCGCCGCCGGAGCCCGAGGACCCGACGGCCCCGTTCCCCTCGATGACGACGCCGTCCGAGATCGTGGTCGAGCCGGCGCTCCAGACGCCGCCGCCGCCCATTCCGGCGTCGCCGCCGAAGGCCGTGTTCCCGCTGAGCCGCGCCTCGCGGTCGTCGGACGACGTGATCGTGAGCGACGCGTTCTCGGCGACGTAGATGCCACCGCCGTTCGTGTCGGCCACGCTGCCGAAGACGCCGCCGTTCGTGAACGTGGCCTCGCTCCCGGCTTCGAGACGGACCGCCCCGCCCTCGTCTGCGCTCCCGTTCCGGAGCACGAGGTCCGTGAACGCCACGCCCGTGGCGTCGACGCGGAAGATCCGGCTGGAGCGGTTCGCGTCGACCGTGACCTGGCCGACGCCCGAGGCGTCGATCTCGACGTCGTCGGTGATCTCGATCTGGCCGAGCTGGAGCCCGATCTCGTAACCCTCGGAGAACGTGATCCGGTCGCCGTCGGCGGAGCCGGCCGCGCAGCCATCGACGGCCGCGTTCGTGTTGGCCGCGCGGACCGCCTCGCGGAGTGAGCAGTCGCCGTCGGCGTTGTCCTCGTCCTCGCCCGTGGTGACGACGATCGACGCCTGGGCGGGGCGGGCGTCCTCAGCGTGGGCCGCCGGACCGAGCGCGAGCACGCCGCCCAGAGCGAGGCTCGTCAGGAGGGAGAGCGCGGGGCGGCGGGCGCGCCGAGGGGCGCCCGCTGGGGGAGAAGCAAACGGAGTCATAACGTGGGGAGGGAGGGAGCCGTCGCCCCGTGCGGGCGGATGCGTGCAAACAGAGTAGAGATGAGGGAAAGGTATCGCGACCGCAAACGCTTGATTCAGGGTTTCCCCCGCGAGCCCTCTGCTCCCTGGACAGGCGCACGCGCTTTTCTGGATCCCCGTTCGGCCGCCCTCACGAACACCGCGGCCGCCCCGCCGGAGGGCGCCGAACGACATGGGCGGGGCGGGGTGGGCCGCCCCGCCCGCGGACCCCCGACGACGGCGCGGCGTCTGTGCCCGCTGCCTCGCCTCTGGGGCGCTTTCCAGACCCACCCCGCCCGTGACGCCCCGCATCCTCGCTATTACGGCCCTCGGCCTCGGCCTCTGGGGGGCCGCCGCGCTCGAACGGCCGCTGCGGCGGGTCCCCATCTCGCTGCCGATGGTGTACGTCGCGCTCGGGTGGATCCTGTTCTCGCTCCCGCTCGGGCTCCCCGTGCTCGACCCGGTCGGGAACGAGTCCCACACGTTCGCGGCCGAGGTGCTGACGGAGTTTATCGTGATCGTGTCGCTCGTGGGGGCCGGGCTCGCCATTGACCGGCGGTTCTCGGTCCCGGCGTGGGGGCAGGTGTGGCCGCTCCTCGCGGTGACGATGCCGCTGTCGGTCGCGGCCGTGGCCGTGGCGGGGTGGTGGGGGCTCGGGCTAGCCCCGGCCTCGGCCATCCTGCTCGGCGCCGCGCTCAGCCCGACCGACCCGGTGCTGGCGCGGAACGTCCAGGTCGGGCCGCCGGGCGAGAGCGAGCGCGACGACGTCCGGTTCGACCTGACCGTCGAGGCCGGCGCCAACGACGGGCTCGCCTTCCCGTTCACCTACCTCGCCATCGCGGCGGCCGGCGCGACCGGGCTCGGCCCGTGGCTGGCCGAGTGGGCGGCCGTCGACCTCCTGTGGCGGGTCGCGGCCGGCGTCGCCGTCGGGTTCGCCGTCGGGCGGGTCGGCGGGTGGTACGTGTTCGAGCAGTCGGAGGAGACCGGCGACGACACCGACGACGACACGAACGAGGGGCTCGTGGTGATGGGGACGCTCCTGGCGGCCTACGGGCTCGCCGAGATCGTCGCCGGCTACGGATTCCTGGCCGTGTTCGTGGGCGCCGTCGCGGCCCGCCAGCGCGAGGCCGACAGCGAGTACCACGCGGCCTCGCACCACTTTGCGGACCAGGTCGAGCGCGTGGTGCTCATCGCGATGCTGCTCGGGTTCGGGGGGCTCCTGGCCAGTGGCGTCCTCGACGCCCTCACCGTGCCGGCCGCGGCCCTGGGGCTCGCCGTGCTCCTCGTCGTCCGCCCGCTGGCGGGCATGGCCGGGATGTTCCGGTCGGCGCTCCCGTGGGCGGGGCGGGGGGCGGTCGCGTTCCTCGGCGTCCGCGGGATGGGCACGCTCTACTACCTCGCCTACGGCCAGACGCACGCCACGTTCGAGGGCGCCGACGTGCTCTGGGCGACGGCCTCGTTCACGATCCTGGCCTCCATCGTCCTCCACGGCATGACGGCCCAGCCCATCATGCGTTGGCTCGACCGCCACGACGCGAAGGCCGTCCCGGAGAGCGAGCGCAGCGCGGAGGTCCGCCTCTGAGGGCGGGGCGGGCGACGTGCGGGCGGGGCGGCCCCGCGAGGCCCCGCCACCCCGCCCGCGCGCACCGGAACGGACGGCTCCTCCCCGCCTCGTCTCCTCCCCGCCTCGTCTGCCCGCCTCGTCTTCCCACCCCGCCCGATGCTCGACCTGCTCCGAAAGCTCGACCCCGTCGCCTACGCCGTCCGCCGCGCGCGGGCGCTCGCCCGGCGCCGGGCCGGCCTCTCGCGCCGCGAGGCGCGGCTGCCGTCCGGCCTCGACGTGGTGTACCTGGACTCGGGCGGGGCGGGCGCGCCGCTCGTGCTCGTCCACGGCATCGGCGCGTCGAAGGACCACTGGCCGCCGCTCGCCGAGCGGCTGGGCGGGCGGTTCCGGATCGTGGTCCCCGACCTCCCGGGCTACGGCGAGAGCGAGCACGACGCCGACACGTCGCTCGCGGGCCTGACCGCGGCCGTCTACGAGCTGGCCGAGACGCTGGAGCTGGGGCCGTTCCACCTGGCCGGCTCGTCGATGGGCGGCCGCGTGGCGGCCGAGCTCGCCGCGGCCCACCCCGACGCCGTGCGGACGCTCTGGCTCATCGACCCGGCCGGCGCGCGCGGCGAGGCGCTCAGCGAGATGATCGAGCGGACCGAGGCCGGCGAGCCGCCCCCGCTCTTTTCGCGGACGCCCGATGAGTACGCCGACGTCGTCGCGTTCACCATGTCCGAGCCGCCCGACCTCCCCCGCCCCGCCCTCCGCGTGCTCGCCGCCGAGGGCGCCCTCCACTACGACCGCTACCGCCGCCTGTTCGACGCGCTCGCCGACGAGCTCCGCGACGGCCCGACGACCGAGGAGCTCCTGGCCGGCCTCGACGTGCCCACGCTCGTGACGTGGGGCGGGGCGGACCGCGTGCTCCACCCGTCGGGGGCCGCCACGATCGCCGCGGCCATGCCCAACGCCCGCGCCCACGTCATGCCCGGCCTCGGCCACGTCCCCATGCTGGAGGACCCCGAGGGGACGGCGGCCGCCTACCTCGCCTGGCTCGAAACGGTCGGCGCGTAGCGGGCGGGGCGGTCCCGTTGCCGCCGCCCCGCCCCGAGCACAACCGGCGGGCGGGGTTGCCGCCCGGTGGGCGGGTGGCGCCGCGACGGGCGGGGCGGACCTCCGTCTCCTCCCGCGCTCCACCCCGCCCGCGGCACACGGGAGGGGCGGGGCGGTTCAACGGGCTCCCCACCCCGCCCCCGCGCTCGCCCGTGCCCGAGATCGACCTCGACGACTTCCAGACGACGCTCCGCGTCCGCCCCCTCACGCCGGCCGACCACGAGGCCATCGTCCGCCTCCACGACGTCGCCTTCCCCGGCATGACCACGTGGACGCCCGAGGAGCTTGCCGAGATCGTCGCCGCGTTCCCCGAGGGCCAGCTCGGCGTCGAGGTCGACGGCCGGCTCGTGGCCTCGTCGTTCAGCCTCGTCGTCGACGTCGACGAGTACGGCGCGGGCCACGTCTACGACGACGTCGCCGGTGACGACCTGGCCGAGAACCACGACCCCGACGGCGACTCGCTCTACGGCATCGAGGTCGTCGTCGACCCGGCGTACCGCGGGATGCGCATCGGGCGCCGGCTCTACGAGGAGCGGAAGGCGCTCGTCCGGCGCCTCAACCTCAAGCGGATCGTGATCGGCGGCCGGCTCCCCGGTTACCACCGCGTCTCCGGCGAGATGACGGCGCAGGAGTACGTCGAGCGCGTTCAGGCCCGCGACCTCGTCGAGCCCGTCCTCACGTTCCAGCTCGCCAACGGCTTCGCCATCAAGCGCGTCGTCCCAGGTTACCTCCCGGACGACGCCGAGTCCGAGGGCTACGGCGTGATGATGGAGTGGGTCAACCTCCACTACGCGCCCGACCCCGCCGAGCGCACGCGGAGCACGTTCCCGGTCCGCGTGGCCGCCGTCCAGTACCCAGTCCGCACGATCGAGTCGTTCGACGACTTCGCGCGCCAGGTCGAGTTCTTCGTCGACGCCGCGGCCGGCTACCGAGCCGACTTCGTCCTCTTCCCGGAGATCTTTACGCTCCAGCTCCTCTCGTACCTCCCGCGCGCGCGGCGCGGCGCGGCCGTCCGCCAGCTGGCCGCGCTCGCGCCGGACTACCTCGACCTGTTCCACGACCTCGCGCTGAAGTACAACGTCAACGTGATCGGCGGGAGCACGTATGCCGAGGAGGACGACGGCGTCTACAACGTGGCCTACCTGTTCCGCCGCGACGGGTCCATCGAGAAGCAGGAGAAGCTCCACGTGACGCCCAACGAGCGCCGCTGGTGGGGCGTCCGGCCGGGGTCGGGCGTCCGCGTGTTCGACACCGACCGCGGGCGCGTGGCCATCTCGATCTGCTACGACGTCGAGTTCCCCGAGGTCGCGCGGATCGCGGCGGCCAAGGGCGCCCAGATCCTGTTCGTCCCGTTCTGCACCGACAACCGCCAGGGCTACCTCCGCGTGCGGCTGTGCGCGCAGGCCCGGGCCATCGAGAACCAGATGTACGTGGTGACGGCCGGCGTGACCGGCCTCATCCCCGACGTCGACAACATGGACGTCAACTACGCCCAGAGCGGCGTCTTCACGCCGTCCGACTTCCCGTTCGCGCGCGACGGCGTGGCCGCCGAGTGCGAGCCGAACGTCGAGGCTTTGGTCATCGCCGACGTCGACCTCGAACTCACGCGCCGGAATCGCCTCGTCGGGACCGTCCGCCCCTGGACCGACCGCCGGGCTGACCTCTACGAGATCGTCGAGAAGACGCCGACCGTCCCGCCCCCGATGCCCGACCCCGTCCGCACCGACCACGTGCAGACGGGCTAGCCGCCCCGCCCGCTCCAACCCACCGTCCCGATGCCCGCCCCGCCCTCGCTGACCGACGCCGACCGCGTCCACCTCCGCCGCTGCGTGGAGCTGGCGGCCGACGCCCTGGCCCACGGCGACGAGCCGTTCGGCTCCGTCCTCGTCAGCGCCTCCGGCGAGGTGCTCGCTGAGGCCCGCAACCGCGTGGGCTCGGGCGACGCGACGCGCCACCCCGAGTTCGCGCTCGCACGCTGGGCCGCCGACGAGGTGGACTCCAACGACCGGGCGGCGGCCACCGTCTACACCTCGGGCGAGCACTGCCCGATGTGCTCGGCCGCGCACGCGTGGGTCGGGCTGGGGCGGATCGTCTACGCAACCTCGGCCGCGCAGCTCGCGGAGTGGCTGGAGGCGTTCGGGGCGCCCGCCCCGCCCCTGCGCCTGCTCCCGATCGGGGACGTGGCCCCCGACGTCGAGGTCGTGGGGCCGGTGCCCGAGTTCGAGGACGAGGTCCGCGAGCTCCACCGGCGGTCCTACGAGGGCGGCTGAGGCCGCCCCGCCCCGCCCGACCTGGGCTGCATTGGGCGGGGCGGTCGCCACCGCTCGGGCGGGGTGGTCGCATGCCGCCCCGCCCACGGCCTACGGCACTTCGTAGAGCTCGAGCGGGAGCCCGTCGGGGTCGGCGAAAAACGTGAACCGCCGGCCCGTCCCCTCGTCTCGGCGGACGGCCTCGACCTCGACGCCGTCCGCCTCCAGGTGGGCGACCGCCGCGTCCAGGTCGTCGACCGCGAACGCGAGGTGCCGCAGCCCCTGCGCTTCGGGCCGCGACGGGCGGGGCGGCGCGCCGGGGAAGGTGAACAGCTCGATCTGTGTGCCGTCGGGGAGCCCCAGGTCCAGCTTGTGCGAGCCGCGCGCGGCCCGGTACGTCTCGGCGAGCACGGGGAGCCCGAGCGTCTCGGTGTAGAACCGCCGCGACCGGGCGTAGTCGGACGCGATGACGGCGACGTGGTGGACTCCGAGCAGGCGCATGGCGGGGCGGGGTGGCTCAGGCGGTGGCGGCGGCCCACCCGGTGCAGTAGCCGCCCGGCGCCACCGGGCCGGCGAACAGCTGGCAGCCGCCGCACGCCGCCCCGCCCGCGGGGGCCTCGTAGAACGCGCAGTTGCTGCACATCTCGCCCGGGATCGGCGTCACGTCGACGTAGTTCAGCGCCGCCCGCTGCTGGAGCTCCGCCGCCGTGAGGGCGCCGTAGCCCTCGCAGTTGGCGGCGACCACCCCGCCCTCGTCGCCCCCGCCGCAGGCGGCGAGGACCGGGCTGAGGGCGAAGGCGCCGGCGGTGGCGGTGAGAAAGCGGCGGCGGGAGACGGCGTCGGACATGGTCGGCGTGAGCGGAGTGGGGGAGGAGGCGGGGTGTACCCCGCGGCGGCTACGGGGTGCCCGCCTCGCTGGCCTTCGCGAACTGGGCGTCGAACACGACGTCCGACGGCGGGAAGTCGACGCGGCGGACGAACGCGGCGGCCTCGGCCGCGCCGTGCTCGCGGTCCATCCCAGCGTCCTCCCACTCGACCGAGAGCGGGCCGTCGTAGCCCACGCGGTTCAGCTCGCGGACGATGGCCTCGAAGTCGATCTTGCCCCGCCCGAGGCTGCGGAAGTCCCAGCTCCGCCGGGCGTCGCCGAACTCGGTGTGGCCGCCGAGGATGCCGGCCTCGGTCCGCACGCTGCTCCACCAGACGTCCTTCATATGGACGTGGAACACGCGGTCGGCGTGGTCGCGGAGGAACCGGACGTAGTCGGCGTTCTGGTAGCCGAAGTGGCTGGGGTCGAAGTTGATCCCGAAGGCGGGGTGCCCGCCGAAGGCGTCGAGCGCGCGCTCCCAGCTCGGCCCGTCGAACGCGATCTCCGACGGGTGGACTTCGAGCGCGAACCGGACGCCGAGCTCCTGGAAGCGGTCGAGGACGGGCGTCCATCGGCGGGCCGTCTCCTGGAAGCCGGCCTCGACGTCCTCGGGGAGGTTCGGCGGCCACGAGTAGAACAGGTGCCAGATGGGCGAGCCCGTAAAGCCGGTCACGACGTCGAGCCCGAGCGCCGCCGCCGCTTCGGCCGTGCGGACCACCTCGGCCGCCGCCCGCTGCCGGACGCCCTCCGCGTCGCCGTCGCCCCAGACGTGGGCGGGCACGATGGCCTTGTGGCGCCCGTCGATGATGGCGTCCGCGACGGCCTGCCCGACGAGGTGGCACGAGATGGCCCACACGCCCAGCCCGTTCTCCTCCAGGAGCGCCATCTGGCGCTCGGCGTAGCCGTCCTCGTCGAGCACGCGGCCCACGTCGAGGTGGTCTCCCCAGGTCGCCAGTTCGAGGCCGTCGTAGCCCCACGACGCCGCCTTCGGCGCGAGTTCGGCGATCGGCATGTCGGCCCACTGGCCGGTAAAGAGGGTGACGGGGCGGGGCATGGCGGGGCGTGGGAAACGGGCGGGGCGGGGGCAGACGGCCACCCCGCCCCAATCTGCTGGCGGGGCGGCGGGCGGGGCGGGACTAGGCGGGCGGCGTGTAGCTCGCGTCGACCCAGGCCTCGCGGCGGCCGCTCTCGAGCGCGGTCTGGATAAAGTGGACGCCGCGCGCGCCGTCCTCGACCGTCGGGAAGTCGAGGTCGAGCGGGTCGGGCTCGCGGCCGTCGCGGCGGGCGGCGATCGTGCGGAGGGCGTTGGCGTAGACGTTGGCGAACGCCTCGAAAAACGCCTCGGGGTGGCCCGGAGGCAGCCGCGTCGCGTGGCGGGCCGCCGGGGCGAGGTCGTCGTGGCCGCGGCGGTAGACGCGCTCCTGGCCCTCACGGGGGAGCAGCCGGAGCGCGTTGGGCTCCTCCTGGCGCCAGATCAGCGTGCCCTCGGTGCCGGACACGCGGAGGCGGAGGTCGTTCTCGACGCCGGCCGCGATCTGCGAGCAGTGGAGGACGCCGCCCGCCCCGGCGGTCTGCGCCCCGCCCTGCTGAGCCGCCCCGCCCTCGTATCGCAGGAGCACGTTGGCGTCGTCGTCGATGGCGCGCCCCGGCACGAACGTGCGGACGTCGGCGCAGAGCCGGTCGAGGCGGAGCCCAGTCACGTAGGCGGCCAGGTTCTCGGCATGGCTCCCGATGTCGCCCAGCGCGCCGGCCCCGGCCTTCT
Organism: Rubrivirga litoralis; assembly: GCF_031846415.1. Classification (NCBI taxonomy): domain Bacteria; kingdom Pseudomonadati; phylum Rhodothermota; class Rhodothermia; order Rhodothermales; family Rubricoccaceae; genus Rubrivirga; species Rubrivirga litoralis. The sequence goes on from NZ_JAVRHT010000001.1 coordinate 171,439, forward strand.
CGGGGTCCGTCCGCCACGCGGCCTGCTTCGAGCCCTCGCGCTCGACGGCCGTCGCCAGCCAGCCCTGGCTGTACTCGGCGACCACCTTGCGGACCTCGCCGATCACGCCGTCGGCGACGAGCGCGCGGGCCTGCTTCACGAGCGGGTAGCCCGTGTAGTTGTGCGTGAGCGCGAACACGACGCCCGCCTCTCGGACGGCCCGGACGAGCGCCTCGGCGTCGGCCAGCGTCGTCGTCATCGGCTTGTCGCAGATCACCGAGATGCCGCGCGCGATGAAGGCGTGGGCGACCGGCGCGTGGAGCCAGTTCGGCGTCACGATCGAGACCACGTCGATGCCGTCGTCGCGGGCGGCCTCGGCCTCGGCCATCTCCTCGTACGACCCATACGCCCGCTCGACGCCCAACTCGGCCGCGTGCGCCTTCGACTTCTGAGGGTCCGAGGAGAACACGCCGGCGACGAGCGTGGCGAGGCCGTCGAGCCGGATCGCCCGGCGGTGGACGTCGCCGATAAAGGCGCCGGGGCCGCCGCCGACCATACCGATGCGGAGGGGACGAGAACGAGACACGGGGTCAGTGGGTCAGTGAATCGGTGGATCGGTCGGTCAGCGCGTCCGCCCCGCCCAGAGCGGTCGGGGGCGGGGCGGGGCAAGATGCAGACGGCAGGGCGGCGCGTGGGACGTTGCTTGTCGCCCCGCCCGGGCGGGGCGGGCTAGCGCGCGCAGTCGAGGCGGGCGGCCCAGCAGACCGCCCCGCCCAGGTGCGCCAGGAACAGCGGCTCGGCGTAGCTCTCGGCCGTGTGCCCGAGCGCCGTGTACGCCGAGCGGCCCCGCCCGACCTCGTGCGCCCACGCCGCCGGTGGAGTGCCCGCCGCCCCGCCCTCGTAGCTGGCCCCGTCGAGGCGGAGGAGCACGCGGACGTTTTCGGGCGGGGCGTGGAAGGTGTACCACTCGTCGGTCCGCATCCAGCGGGCGGGGAGGCCGCGCGTGGCGGGGTGGTCCGCGTCGGCGACCGCGAGCGCGGCCTCCTGGACGGGCGGGTGGCTTTCGAAGTAGGCTCCGACGAGGCGCCCGTACCATGGCCACGCGTACTCGGTGTCGCTCGCCGCGTGCACGCCGACCCAGCCGCCGCCGCCCTCGACGTACGCTCGGAGCGCGGCCTCCCCGTCCGGCCCCAGCACGTCGCCCGTGGTGTTGAGGAAGACGACGGCGGCGTAGGGCGCCAGCCGCTCGGGCGCGAACGCGAGGCTGTCCTCGGTCGCGTCGACCTCGAAGCCGCGCGCCCCGCCCAGCGCGCGGAGCGCGGCGACGCCGTCGGGGATCGAGGCGTGGCGGTAACCGGCCGTCTTTGTGAACACGAGCACGCGTGGCTCCGCAGTCGGCTCCGGCGCGGGCTCCGGCTCCGTCGTCGCGCAGCCGGCGACGAGGACGGCGAGAACGAGGGCTAGACGGTGCATCGGCGGACGGCGTCGGCGAGGGCGGGGCGGGGGGCGCCGGTCGGGATGAACTCCTGGGCGACGTAGCCGCTGTAGCCGGCCGCGTCGAGCGCGCGCACAATCGCCGGGTAAAACAGCTCCTGCGACTCGTCGATCTCGTGCCGCCCCGGCACCCCGGCCGTGTGGACGTGCGCGATGGCGTCGAGGTGGTCGGTCAGCGTGCGGATCACGTCGCCTTCCATGATCTGCATGTGGTAGACGTCGTAGAGCAGCCGGAACCGCGGCGAGCCCAGCCGCTCCACGAGGGCCACGCCCCACGCCGTCGAGTCGGCTTGGTAGTCCGGGTGGTCCACCTTCGAGTTGAACAGCTCCAGGCAGACCGTCACGCCGAGGCGCTCGGCGAGCGGGAGGATCCGTTCGAGCCCCTGCGCCATCGTCTCCAGGCCGGCCGCGTCGTCCAGGCCGTCACGGTTGCCCGAGAAGCAGATGAGGTTCGGCCACCCCGCCCCCGCCGTCGCCTCCAGCTGCTCGCGGTAGGCCGGCACCAGCCACTCGTGGTGCTCGGCCCGGTTCCATCCCTGGCGGAGCGGGTCGGGCACGTCGGCGGACTGCGCCGTCATGGCGCACGTGAGCCCGTGGCGCGCGAGCGTCGGCTCGTCCGCCGGCTGGACCAGCTCGACGGACGCGATGCCCAGGTCGGCCGCGACCGCGCACAGCTCGTCCAGCGACCACATGCCAAACGGCCACTGACAGACCGAGTGCCGGAACGACGCCTCCCGCCCCGCCCGCTCGGCCGCCGCGGGCGGGGCGGGCGGGGCGGGCTGCAAACCAGCGGGGAGAGCCGCCAGCGGCAGCGCGGCCCCGGCGGTGCGGACAAAGTCGCGGCGGCGCATGCTCGGGCGGGGTGGGGGAGGGGGAGCCTGCGGGCGGTGCGGCTAGTCCCGGAGCGACGTGAGATAGTCGATGCTCTCCTGGGCAAAGGCGAGCGAGCCGGCCGGCGGCGTGTCGGCCTCGACGAACGCGTGCCGCAGCCCGGCCGCCCCGCTCGCGGCGAAGATCCGGGGCCAGTCGATCACGCCCGCGCCGACGGCCGTCTGCGCCATGTCCGGCCCGGCTCCGTCCTTGACGTGCCACAGCGGGAACCGCCCGGGGTAGCGCTCGAAGATCTCGACCGGGTCGTAGCCGGCCACGTGCGCCCAGTACAGGTCGAGCTCCAGGACGACGAGGTCCGGGTCGAGCCGCTCGACGAAGTCGAAGTACGCCGGGCGGCCGCCGCCGAACGTGTCGAACTCGAAGTCGTGGTTGTGGTAGCCCAGCTGGACGCCGGCGGCCTGCGACCGCTCGCCGAGGTCGTTGAGGAGGTCGGCGAGCGCGAGGTAGCCGTCGCGGTCGGGCCGCGCGTCGGGCGGCAGCCATGGGATGACGAGGTAGCCGTGGCCGACGGCCGCGACCGTTTCCAGGGCCGCGTCGAACGCGGGCAGCCCGGCGTCCGCCATGCTCTCGGAGCCTGCGACGACCTCGGCCACCATCTGGTGCGCGCTCGGCGCCGTCAGCCCGTGCGCGTCGAGGGCGGCCGCGAACACGGCCGGCTCGAGGTCGGCGTAGCCGGCCGTCTCGACCTCGCCGTACCCGTACCGCGCCAGCATCTCGAGCACGCCGTTGACGTCGCCCGGGAGCACGTCGCGGAGGCTGTAGAGCTGGATGCCGAGCGTGTCGGGCACGCCGGCGCGGCGGGCGGCCTCCGCCACGCGCAGCGCGGTCGGCCCGAGGACCACCCCGCCCACGGCGGCGGCGGACGACTGGAGAAAGCGGCGGCGGTGCATGGCGGGCGATGAGTGACGAGTGATGAGTGACGGGCAGGACCCGTGGGCGGGGCGGGGTCGCTCCAGACGAGCGGGCGGGGCGGAGGCCTTTGCCCATCACCCGTAACCCCTTACCCGTTCAACCCCCACCCCGCCCGGTAGCGGCGCGAGAGGAGGGCGTCCGAGTCGGGCACGTTCGTGACCGCCCCGCCCGGGTCCACCGTGATGGGCTTGCCGGCGTTCATGGCCGCGATGCCGAGCAGCATGATCTCGTTGAGGTGCGCGCCGTAGTCGAACGGGCACGAGATCGGCTCCGTCCCCTGGATGGCGCGGACCCAGTTGGCCTCGTGGCCGCCCATGTCGCCCTCGACGCGCGGGAGCGTCTGCGGCACGGCGGCCGCGGCCGCCTCCAGCGCCGACGTGTCGCCGCCCCGCTGGGCGGGGAGGAAGCGCGGGTTGCGCCCGTACGTCTCGTGGACGAGCAGCCCACGCTCGCCCACGAAGATCACGCCGCCGTTCGGGTCGACCGTGAACCCGTCGGGCGCGCTCTCGGGCGTCGGCGGCAGGAGCCCGCCGTCGTACCACGTCATGCGGACCTCCCCGCCCGGATCGGCCGCGCCCGCCTGCGGGCCGGCCGTGGGGAACGTCCAGTCGGTGATCGTGGCGAGCGGGTACGTCCCCTTGTCGTCGGCGCCGCCGCCCCACGGCGTGTGCCGCGTCTCGACGCGGGCGGGGCGGGGCAAATCGAGCGCCCACACGGGGAAGTCGACGAGGTGCGCGCCCATGTCGCCCAGCGACCCCACGCCGAAGCCCACGAACCCGCGCCACCCGAACGGGTGGATGCCCGGCCGGTACGGCTGCTCCTCGTTCGGCCCCAGGTACAGGTCCCACGGGAGGCCGGGCGGGGCGGGCTCGGGCGCGGGCAGCGGGACGCCCTGCGGCCACCACCCGTTCGGCCGGTTCGTCCACGAGAGCACCTCGCGGACCGGCCCCAGCACGCCGGCGCGGACGACCTCGACCACGCGGCGGCCGTCGTCGCCCGAGTGGCCCTGGTTGCCCATCTGCGTGATCACCCCGCTCGCAGCGGCGGCGTCACGCAGGAGGCGGCTCTCCTCGACCGTGTACGTCAGCGGCTTCTGGCAGTAGACGTGGAGGCCCCGCCCCATCGCGTCGAGCGCGGCCAGCGCGTGCATGTGGTCCGGCGTGGCGACCACGACGGCGTCCAGCCCGCTCTCGCGCTCCAGCATCTCGCGGAAGTCGGCGTACGTCGCGGCCCCGGCGTAGGCGTCGCGGAGCGCCCGCCCCGCCCGCTGCACGCCCGGGTCGTCCGACGCGAGCCGGCCCTCGACGGCCTCGGCCACGCGGCCCATGTCCACGTCGGCGAGCGCCGCGATGCGGACGTCGTCGCGGACGGCAAGGGCGGCGGCGTTCGAGGCGCCCATCCCGCCGGCCCCGATCACGCCGACCACGACGGCGTCGCTCGGGGCGACGTGGCCCGCCCCGCCCAGCACGTGGCGCGGGACGACGAGCGGGGCGGCGGCGGCGAACGCCGCGGTGCGGGCAAAGTCTCGACGGTTCATGGCGGGTAACGTGTGACGGGTAATGAGTGACGAGGAGGACCCGTGGGCGGGGCGGGGTCGCTCCAGACGAGCGGGCGGGCGGGGTGGAGGCCTTTGCCCATCACCCGTAGCCCGTCACTCGTCACACACGCAGGTCGCCCCGGTTGACGGCGTTGACGGCGTGGTCGACGGCGCGGGCCGTCATGGCCATGTAGGTCAGCGACGGGTTCTGGCACCCGGCCGACGTCATAAAGGCGCCGTCGGTGACGTAGAGGTTGGGGACCTCGTGAACCCGGTTGTGACGGTCGACGCACCCGGTCTCGGGCGTCGCGCTCATCCGCGCCGTCCCCATCTCGTGGATGCCCTCGCCGAGCCGATACGGCTGGTCGAACGTCTGCACGTTCGTGGCGCCGGCGGCCTCCAGCATCTCGGCCCCGTCGTTCTTCATCCCCTCGCGCATCCGGTACTCGTTCTCGCGGATCGACCCGACGACGCGGGGGACCGGGATGCCCCAGGCGTCGACCTCGTCGGTCAGCTCGATCCGGTTGTCGTCGTAGGCCAGCGTCTCGCCGAACGGGTACATCGTGAACGACCACTGGCCCGGCTCCTGGAGCGACTCCTTGAGCGCGACGCCCACGCCGGGCTGGCCGGCCCCGCGGCTCCACCCCGCCCGGCCCGACCCGCCCTGGTAGCCGTAGCCGCGCACGAAGTCGCGGCCCGAGGACGGCTCCCAGGGGAGGTTCTGGAAGCGCGGGATGTAGATGCCGTTGGGCCGGCTCCCGAACGTGTAGCGGTCCTCGAAGCCCGGGACCTCGCCGTTCGCCCCGCACTTGAAGTGGTGGTCCATGATCCCCTTGCCGAGCAGGCCCGACTGGTTGCCCAGCCCGTCCGGGAAGCGCGGCGTCGTCGTCTGCATGAGGATCTGGGCCGAGCCCAGCGCGCTCGCGTTGAGGAACACGACCTTGGCGTAGAACTCCAGCGGCTCCTTCGTCTCGCGGTCGATCACGCGCACGCCGCGGACGCGGTCCGTGTCCTCGTCGTAGATCAGCGAGTGGACGATGGAGTCGGGCCGGACGGTGAGGTTGCCCGTGGCCTGGGCGGCGGGGAGCGTCGAGGAGAGCGAGCAGAAGTAGGCGCCGGCCGAGCAGCCCCGGTCGCACGGGCCGCAGTAGTGGCACGCGGCGCGGCCGCCCAGCGGCTGCGTGAGGATGGCGGCCCGCCCGATCGTCATGGCGCGGCCGTCGAAGTCGCGGGCGATCGAGTCCTTGACGTGGGCCTCGACGGCCGTCATCGGCATGGCCGGCAGGAACTCCGAGTCGGGGAGCTGGCGGAACCCGCGCGGCTCGCCCGAGATGCCCACGAACGGCTCGACGTACGAGTACCACGGCTCGATGTCGGCGTAGGTGATGGGCCAGCGCGTGCCGCGCCCCTCGCGCTCGTTGGCCGTAAAGTCTATTGGCGCGAGCCGGTACGTCTGACGGCCCCACATGACCGACCGGCCGCCGAGGTGGTAGCCCCTCACCCAGAGGAACTCGTCGGGGGCGTCGTCGGCGCCCGTCTCGTAGGGGTGGTCCACGTCGTCGACGTACCAATGAGCCGTGTTCTCGTTGAACGGGCCGGCCTTCATCTGGCGGAACTGGCGGGCCTCGGCGTGGCGGCGGTCGCCCCGCCCGCGGAACGGGGTCTCCCACGGCGGCCGGTGCTCGGTGACGTAGCCGGCCCCGTGCTCGACGTTCCGGCCGCGCTCCAGGACGAGCGTCTTGAGCCCCTTCTCGGTCAGCTCCTTGGCCGCCCAGCCGCCCGAGATCCCGGACCCGATCACGATCGCGTCGTAGGGCTCGCCGCTGGACTGCACCTGAACCGTCCGGATCTTCTCGATATAGGAGGCGCCGTGGGCGCCATGTGCGTCGTGCTGCATGGTGTTCGGTACTGGGTACTAGGTACTGGGTACGGGCTCAGCGGGCGGACCTGCGGCGTACCGGGCACCCCGCACGCGCCTCTACGCCCAGGCGCGGCCGACCTCGGAGAGCGGGACGTCGGCGTCGTAGCGGCCCGGGACGGCGAGCCACTGGAGCTCCTCCGTCGCCCCGGCCTCGGACGTGTAGTAGCCGGCGACCGTGAGCTCCTTGAGCTGGCGGAAAAAGGGCGGGGCGTCGTCGGAGGCGCCGGCGTGCGCCTGGCCCTCGCCGGTCTGGAGCTCGCGCTGGTCGCCCGCCTCGTCGTCCATCGCCTCGCCGAGCTCGCCCTGCATGCCGGCCACCTCGCGCTCGCGCTCCTCCTCAGCGTTGTACGTCCCCTCCTGGGCGGCCCCGGCCACGTCGCCGTCGACGGGCTCCTCGGGCGGGGCGGGCGGGTAGGTCTCGGCGTCCATCTGGGCCACGAGGCGCGCCTGCGCCTCGCCGTCGAGCGCCGCGAACGAGCCGCCCTCGGCCCGGCCGTCGACGTCGGCGAGCCCGGCGAGGAAGGCGTCGCGCTCGTCCGGGGCGTACCAGTCCGTCAGCATGAGGTCGACGAACTGCGGCACGCCGACGTCGGCCGCCCCGGGCGTGTCGGTGGCGGGAAGGATCTGGTCGACGAGCGCGGCGAGCGTCCGCTGCTGCGGCTCGGCCAGCGTCTGGTAAGCGTAGGCCTCGCCGGCGGCCGGCGTGCGGCACCCGCCGAGGAGCCCGGACGCGAGCGGGGCGGTCGCCACCCCGCCCAGGGCGAGCGAGAGCCGGCGGAGCGCCGAGCGGCGGCTGATCGTGTTCGAGAGGGCGTCGTGCATGGCGGGGGCGGGGCGGGGACGAACGGGCGGGGCGGGGCGGTCGTGCGGGGGCGGCCGCCCCGCCCTCCGAGTCCACCCCGCCCTCAGGAGACGACGGGGACGCCGGCTTCGGAGGCCGGCGTGAGTGAGGCGTCGGGGGCGTCGCCCTCGGGCGTGACGGTGACCGCCGAGCGGTCGACGCGGTCGTGGAAGAAGGCGACGAAGAGGACGAGGACGATGGCCGCGAAGCCGGCCGGGATCCACCAGAACTGGGTCCACTCGGCGAGCGGGAGGACCTCGCGGCCCGAGAGGAACCCGTTGTAGACGGCCCCGGCCACCTGCGCGCCGATGAGCATCCCGACCCCGTAGGTCACGAGCACGAACAGCCCCTGCGCCTGCCCGCGGACGGCCGGCGTCGACTTTTTCTCGACGTAGATCTGGCCCGTCACGAAGAAGAAGTCGTAGCAGATGCCGTGGAGCGCGATGCCGCCCACGATCATCCACGTCACCGACTCCGGCGCGGCGAGCGCGAAGAGCGCGTAGCGCAGGACCCACGCCACCATGCCCGCCGCCAGCATCCACTTGACGCCCCAGCGGACGAACAGGAGCGGCATGAGGAGCATGAACAGCACCTCGGACACCTGCCCCAGGGACTGCGTGGCGGCGATGTTCTCGAAGCCGGTCGCCTCCAGGAAGAGCTGCGTAAAGTTGTAGTATGCCGCGAGCGGGATGCACAGGAGCAGCGCCGCTCCGAGAAACACGTAGAACGACCGGCTCCCCAGCTGCTTAAAGGCGTCGACGCCGGCGATGGACCGGACCGAGACGGGCTGGCCGGCGGCGGCGGGCGGGGTGTCGGGGAGCGTGAACGAGAACACGCCGAGCACGAGGCTCCCGATGCCGGTCAGGTAGAGCGGCCATGCCGTCGCCTCGGCCGTCACGCCCAGCACCGGGCTCAGGATGAACGAGATGGCGAGGCCGGCCACGATCCACCCGACCGTCCCGAACACGCGGATGATGGGGAACTCCTTTTCCTGGTCCTCCAGCTGCTCGAACGCGATCGTGTTCGAGAGCCCCAGCGTGGGCATGTAGCACAGGTTGTAGCCCAGGAGCACCAGGATAAACAGCGTCGGGTTCTGGATCAGGCTGGGCGCGAGCAGCATGAGCGCCCCGCCCACGAGGTGGAGCACGCCGAACACCTTCTGCGCCGCGAAGTAGCGGTCGGCCACGAGCCCGAGGAAGAACGGGGCGACGATGGCGGCCACCGGGTTCACGGTGTACGGCCAGTGCGTGAGGTCGCCGAGCCCCTCGGCCGCCATGTAGACGGCGACCGTCGTGTACCAGGCGCCCCAGACAAAGAACTCCAGGAACATCATGGCGCTGAGGCGCGCCTTGACGGCCGTGGGCGGGGCGGTTCCGTTCATGGCTACAAGGGATGGTGGTCGTTCAACGAGGTTCTGACGGGGTCGATCGCTCGTGTTGCGTGGTCCGTACTGCGTATCCGAGGCCGACGCGACACGCCAGACGCAACACCCGCCGACCCATCACGTGTGGCTCGGCGCTGCACTAGAGGGCGCGGATGCGGACGGAGCGGACGCGGAGCGCGTCGCCGTGGTCCTGAATGCCCACCACCCCGCCCCGCCGTGTGCCGTAGGCGGGGAAGGCGTCGGCGTCGCGGAACTTGGAGGCGGCCACGCGGACGTCCCACCCGGGCGAGCCCTGCTCGGCGGTGACCACGCGCTCGCCGTTGAGCCAGTGCTCGATGCGCGGGCCGTCGGCCACGATGCGCGTCCGGTTCCACTGGGCGGGGCGGGCGACGCTGTCGGCCGGGACGTAGAGGTCGTAGAGGGCGCCGGCCCGGTGCGAGGGGTAGGCGCCGTCCGGGTTGCAGGCGTCGTCGAGGAGCTGGTACTCCAGCGCCGTCCGCCACGGGGCGTCGAGCGCCGGCCCCTCCTCGCCGCGGTAAAAGACGCCGCTGTTGCCGCACGCGTCGAGCTGCCACTCGAGCTCGAGCTCGAAGTCGCCGTAGGCGCCGTCCACCATGAGGTCGCCGCGGTCCTCGGCCGCCGGGTCGAAGCGGATCTCGCCGTCGGCGACCGACCACGCCGCCGGCACGTCGTCGCGGTTGTAGCCGCGCCAGCCGTCGAGGGTCTCTCCGTCGAACAGGGCGACCCACCCGGTCTCCGTCCCGCCCGTCGTCTCCGCCCCGCCCGTGGTCACGGGCGGGGCGCCGCAGGCGGCGAGCAACAGCGTCAGGAGGAGGGCGGGGCGGGGCGGCACGCGGTTAACGGAGCGTGAAGGGCAGGGTCAATGTAAGCGCCGCCCCGCCCGGGTGAAAGCCCTTCCACCCCGCCCGCGGCGTGGAAGGGCGGGGCGGTCAGCTCACGCGCCGGGCGACGAGCTCAATGTCTAGGTCGCCATTGCCGCCGCCGCGCCCGGAGAACGTCCCCTGCAGGCGACCGGGGTCGGTCTCCGTTAACGTCGCTACGACCGTCCCGGTGAACGGGGGGAGCGCGAACCGGAGCTCGAGGGTGGCGGTCGACTGGAAGAACGAGCCGTTGACGACCGTGAACTCGACGCGCTCGGCCGGGAGCGTGTACTCGCCCGAGCCCGTCACGTGCGTGCCCGTGTCGGTGAGCCGGAACGTCACCGGGTACTCGGCCGACGCGTCGTTCATGTCCTTGATCACGCCCTCCCACGTGCCCGTGATGCCGACGGGGTCCGGCCCGCTGGCGTCGCACGCGGCGAGCGCGAGCGGGGCGAGAAGGGCGAGGACGACGAGCAGGCGGCGGGGCATGAGCGAGCCCAGAGGGCGGGGTGGGGGCGGCCGCCGAAGCTACTCCGCCGACCGCCCCGCCCCGGTGCCGGAGCGCGTGCCCCGCGCCTCGGCGACGGCGGCGGGCCGCGTCTGGAGCCGGTCGACGTGGAGGCGGCCGACGCCGCGGCCCTGCTCGACGCCGTGCTCGGCGGCCATCCGGTAGTGGATGCCGCCGTAGAGCCGGCTGATGGCGGCCTCCTCGGCGGCGGCCCGGAACGACGCGAACCGGCGGACCGGGAGCCCGTAGGCCACCTCGGTCGTGTCGTCGAACGCGAACGGCTCGCCGTAGAGGGCGGTGAGCGCCTCGGCGGCGGCGGCCGAGACCACGCTGTGGCCCGACGAGTACTCGGGGAACGGGGGCGTCTGGAGGAGCGGCGCCCACGCCTCGTCGATGTGCTCGTTGATGACGGTCTCGGGGCGGATGAGCCGGCTCCGGTACTTTTCGTCCCACACGCTGATAAAGCCGTCCGAGAGCGCGAGCGCGGTCCGCGCGTAGGCCTCGGCGGCGCTCGCGAAGTCGTCGCCGGCCTGGCGGCTCGCGATGGCCGCGATGCCCATCCAGTGGCCGCCCGGCGTCAGCTTCTTCGTCGCGAACATGGCGTGGCCGCGCGTGTGCATCGTGTACGGGTTGCAGTCCCAGAACGACGCGATCTCGCGCTGCTCGTCGGTCAGCCCAACCCCGACCTCGTACACCTCGTCGACCTCGCGGCGGAACGCGCTCCCGGGCGCCAGCGAGTACGCGTGGGGGCGGGGCGGCTTGAACTGGGCGGCCGAGTCGAGCACGAACGGGCGGAGCCGGCCCCAGCTGGGCTCGATGGCGTCGAGGTAGGCCGGCGGCGTGGGCCGCCACGTGCCGGGCTCGTCGGTGACGGTGTAGGCCGGGGCGCTCCGCGTCTGGGCGTACTGGTCGCCCGCGGCCCACGCCAGCACGTGCTGCGCGACGGCCTCGCCGTAGGCCGCCGACCGCTCGGCGAGCGCGCCCGCCACCCCGCCCTCGCGGAGCCGCACCTCGACGGCCTCGCGGTGGGCGGCGACGGTCTCGTCCGAGAACGTGAGCGCCTCGGCCACGGCGAGCGCGGCCGAGAGCGCGGCCGTCGGCCCGTGGACCGGCGCGTCGGGCGGGGCGGGCGGGGCGGAGAGGTCGCGGAGCTGGCCGGCCAGCGAGGCCCGCTCGCCGGTCACGGCCGCCAGCGCCTCGTGGGCGGCGACGGCCTGGTAGGCGTAGACGCGGCTGGCCTGGGGCGGGCTGAAGATGTCGTGCGTCATCGTCTCCGTCGTCGTCAGCACGACGCCGTGCAGCAGCTCGGGGTCGGCGGCGGCCGGCGCCACGTCCTCCAGCGCCGGCTCGGCGCACGCGGCGAGCAGGACGGCGCCGACGAGCAGGAGGGCGGGGCGGGTCATGGGCGCACACGGATCTCACACACGGGTCGGCAAGATCCATGAAAGCGCTCCCACGCGCAAGTCCCGCCGCTGCTCCGACGCAGTCTTTGAACGGGTTCCGCCCCGCCCGGCGTGTGGGGGCGGAGCGGTCGAGCCTGCCGCCCCGCCCGAACGCGCTCCACCAGGAAGGGCTGAGGCGCCCGGGCGGGGTGGCGCTCGAAACCGCCCCGCCCTACCGCCGCGCCACGGCCGCCCCGCCCACGCGGACGACCTGGAGCGGGCCGTCCGTCGCCGCCGCCACGAGCCACCGCGACCCGTCCGGCCGGCGGACGAACGCCAGGTTGCGGACCTCGCCGTCGAGCGCGAGGCCGGCGTCGAGCCCGGCCGCCCGGAATGTGCCCGCCCCGCCCGCATCGAGTCCGCCCGCGTCGGGTCTGCCCCGCCCGCCGCTGTTCAGCAGGAGGAGTCCCAGCCCGGCGTCGTAGCGCCCCTCGTCGGGGCGCACGCCCAGGAGGCCGCCGCCGAGCACGAGGTCGGTCCGCCCGTCGCCGTCGACGTCGCTGGCGAGCGCGGCGTAGAGCGGCTCGGTCTGGGCGAGCCGAGGGAGCGGCGCCAACCTGAACCGCCCCGCCCCGTCGTTCCAGGCGACGGCGCTCGCGAACGTGGTCGCCTCCAGCCGGTCGGCGTCACGGGCGCGCGCGCCGAACAGGTCCTCGGCCGTCCGCGCGCCGAAGGCCGTCGCGGTCGGGAACCGCTGGCGGAGCTCGGGGAACTGCTGCTGGAGGAGCGGGACCGTCGCGACCGGGTAGTCGGCGCCGTCGCGCCAGGTCGTGAGGAGGCCGTCCTCCTGACCGTTCTCGTCGAAGTCGGCGAGGAGCAGGCGGGCGGGGTGGTCGGGCGTCGCGCGGAGGCGCGAATTGAGGCCCAGGTTGCCGAGCGCGAGGTCAGTGTCGCCGTCGCCGTCGAGGTCGGCCGCGGCGAGCGCCGTCCACCGGCCGGTCGCCCCGCCCAGCCCGACGTCGGTGGCCTCCAGCGCGCGGCCCGTGTTGCGGAAAACGGTCGGCGCCATCCACTCGCCTATGACCACGAGGTCGTCGCGGCCGTCGCCGTCGAGATCCGCCCACGCCGCCCGCGACACCATGCCGACGCGCGCGAGCCCGGGCGCCGTCGCCTCGGTCACGTCGCGGAACCGCCCCGCCCCGTCGTTCTCCAGGAGCGCGCTTTGGGCGGGGCGGCCGTACGCCCGCGGCACCACGCGGCCGCCGACGAAGAGGTCGGTGTCGCCGTCGCCGTCCCAGTCCGCCGCCGCGACGGCGCCGGTGTGGACGAACAGGTCGGGGAGCGCGGCGCGCGGCGCGCGCTCGAACCGCCCCGCCCCGCCGTTCAGGTAGAGCCGGTCGCGGAGGGCCTCATTGGTGCCGCGGAACTCGTTGCCGGCCGTGCCCACGTACAAGTCGAGGTCGCCGTCGCCGTCGGCGTCGAAGAAGGTGGCGGCGACGTCCTCGCCCTCTCGGTCGGCCTCCCACGGCCCGTCTTCGGCCTGAGTGAACCCGCCCGCGGTCTGAAGAAAAAGAACGCTCGCCTGGCCGCGCGCGCCGCCCACGAACACGTCGTCGAGCCCGTCGCCGTCCACGTCGCCGACGGCCAGCGCCGGCCCCTCGGTCGAGAGCTTGTGCGGCATGAGCCGCTCGCGGTTAAAGTCGACGAACACGTTCTCGACGTGGCGCCAGCCGAGCCCGCTCGCGGCCGTCACGTCCTCGAACAGCGTCGCCGGGCGGGGCGGGGCGGGCGCGTCGTCGGGCGGGGCGGCGTCGGCCTGGCGGAGCGTGAGCGCGCCGGCGGGCACGTCGGTGAGCGTCTGCACGCGGCCGTCGGGCCACATGACCTGCACCCGCCCCGCCCGCGCCGCGCCGCCGGTGTGCGGTCCGCCCAGGCCGAACACGAGGCGCGGGTCGACCGACGAGAGGTAGCCGCGCGTGGGGAACGCCTCGGCCGTCTGCTCCCCGGCGTCGGTGCGGACCGCCACGCGCGCGCCTACGCCGCCCGTGTTGGCGCCCTCGCCCTGGAGCGTGATGCGGAGCGAGGTCCCGCCCCGCTCGGCCGCCGTGTTCCGGTAGATCGAGGCCGGGGCGCCCAGGTTGTTGACGACGAGGTCGAGGTCGCCGTCGTTGTCCAGGTCGGCGGTCGCGGCGCCGTTCGAGAAGCCCTCCTGGTTCAGCCCCCACGCCGCGCCCACGTCCTCGAAGCGGAGGTCGCCCCGGTTGCGGAACGCCTCGTTCGGGATCGGCACCTGCGGCATCTTGGCGAGGAGCGCCTGGTTCTCGTCGCTCGCGCCGTCGGCGAGGTCCTGCTGCACGACGTCGCTCGAGACGTAGTTGACGTAGTCGAGGTCGTTGGGCCGGCGCCAGATCCCGTTCGTCACGTAGAGGTCGCGGCGGCCGTCGAGGTCGAGGTCGGCGAGGAGGGCCGACCAGCTCCAGTCGGTCGCCTCGACGCCCGCGAGCGCGGCCACGTCCGAAAACCGGGGCGTGCCGTCCGGCCCGAGCCCGCGGTTGAGCTGGACGCTGTTCCGGGCGATCTGGGCGCCGTAGCCCATCTCGCGCTTGAGCTCGGCCACGTCGTACGTGTCGTCGCCGGCCGAGACGGCGCGGACGGCCTCGCGGCGCGGGGCCATGTCGAGGACCACGAGCTCGGGGCGGCCGTCGCCGTCGAGGTCGGCGGCGTCGGCGCCCATCGAGAACCGCGACGTGTGCGCGAACGCCGTCTGCGACGCCTCGCGGAAGGTGCCGTCGCGGTTGTTGAGGTAGAGGAAGTCGTGCTCGTGGAAGTCGTTGCCCACGTAGAGGTCGGGCCACCCGTCGCCGTCGGCGTCCGTGGGGACCACCGAGAGGCCGTAGCCCGAGATCCCGCTCAGGATGCCGGCCTCCTCGGTCACCTCGGTAAAGCGGACCGCCCCGCCCTGGTCCGCGTCGTTCCGGTAGAGCCGGTCGCCGCTCCGCTCGTCGCGCTGGCGCGTGAGGGCGGGGCGGGCGTACGTCCGGTCGGTGTGGACGGCGTGGTTGAGGAGGTACACGTCGAGGTCGCCGTCGCGGTCGTAGTCGAAAAAGGCGGCCTGCGTGCCGAACCCCTCGAAGTCCAGGCCCACCTCGGCCGCCGCCTCGCGGAAGCGCGGGACGCCGTCCGGGCCGGCGCCCTCGTTCAGGAACAGCTCGTTCCGCCCGCGCTGCCCGCGGTATGCGCCGACGGCCGAGACGTAGAGGTCGAGCCGGCCGTCGCCATCGACGTCGGCCATCGTCGCCCCGGTCGTCCAGTCGCTCGTGCCGGCCACGCCGGCCGCGTCCGTCACGTCCTCGAAGCGGATCGGCCCGCCCGGCGCGGTCCGGTTGAGGTAGAGCGCGTTCGGCCCCTCGTTCGACGTGAAGTAGAGGTCGGGGAGCCCGTCGCCGTCGACGTCGCCGGCCGCCACCCCGCCCCCGTTGTAGTAGTAGAGGTAGGAGAGGATGTTGAAGCCGGGGCCTTCGGCGAGCGCGTTCTCGAACGCCACGCCGGTCTCGGCCGGGTCGAGCGACACGAACAGCGGGTCCTCCGCCCCGCCCCCGCAGGCGGCGAGCACGAGCGCGGCGAGCAGGGCGAGCGGGCGGGGCGGGGCGGTCACAGGACGACGAGGCGGCAGGGCGGGGCGGGCGGAAGAGGGCACATGGGGAGGCTCGGCCTGAACGCACTGCACCCCAACCCGTCATTCCCGCGCAGGCGGGAATCCAGGAGGGGTGAGCTTCATCGTTGGAGTGGCTCCTCTTTCATGAACGGGGCTCGGCCTGTTCCGCGGGGCGGGGCGGCTCCTCGTGAGCGCCTCGCACCAGTCTGCGTAGAGGTCCCGCCACGCCGAGTTGCTCTCCTCGATGAGCCGGAGCTTCCACGCCCGCCGCCACTTCTTGATCTGCTTCTCGCGCCGGATCGCGTCCTGCACGTCGGCGTGTGCTTCGACGTAGACGAGCCGGTGGACGGCGTAGTCGGCGGTGAACCCCGCGACCGCCCCGCCCCGATGCTCGGCGACGCGGCGGACGAGGTCGCTCGTGACGCCGACGTAGAGCGTCCCGTTGCGGCGGCTGGCGAGGAGGTAGACGTAGCCGGGGCGTGGCACGGGCGGGGTGGGGAGGTGCCGTGGGCGGGGTGCGGCTCGATCTCCGAATCCCCGCCTGCGTGGCAAGACCGTTGCATTGTAACGCGCCCCCCGAGCCCGTCGTTCTGGGCGGCGCGAGGGGGCTCGACACCGGGGGCGGTGCTCGTCCGAAGCCGTCCTGCGGGTGACCCGCGCCCCGCCCTCGCCCCTGGATTCCCGCCTGCGCGGGAATGACGGAGTGGATGGGACGTTGCCACAGGAGAACCTAACAGCCTTGCGGCCTGCGCGGGGATGACTTGGAGGAACGGGAGGGTACCACCCCACCCGCCGCCACGCGGCCGCCGTCACCGCCGCCCCGCCCCGCCCACCGCGGGCGGGGTGGCAAACACGAGCGGCGCGTCGTCGGTGCGGACCGCCACCACGAGCGGGCCGCCCGGCGTCTCGACGCGGACGAGCCCGCGCGTCTGGCCCGGCACGCGGAACCCGCTGCCGGGCACGGCCGCGAACCCGCCCCGCCCGTCGCCGCGCAGGAGCACGCCGGCCGACGCCGCCTGACGGCCGAGGTCGGGTTTGAGCCCGTCGCGGTTGCCGGCGAGCAGGAGGTCGAGGCGGCCGTCGCCGTCGACGTCGCCTGCGAGGACGGCGGCCATGGGCGCGAGCTGCGCCTCGAACGGGAGCGGGCGGACGGCCCACGCCCCGCCCCCGCGGTTCTCGGCGTAGACGGACGCCAGCTGGACGGCCTCGCGCTCGACGGCGTTCGCGCGCTGGGCCGGCGTCAGGAGGTCCTCGACCGACTGGCCCACGTAGTCGCGGTGGGCGAGGCGGTCGCGCTTGAGCATGGGGAGCTGCTTCGTGAGCTCGCCGCGGAGCGCGAACGGGAGGCTCCGGCCCCGGTCGTAGACCGAGAGCAGCGGCTCGGTCTGCCCGTTCTGGTCGAAGTCGCCCACGAGCAGGCGCAGCGGCTCCTCGGGGCTCGCGCGGAGCCGGCTGTTCCGCCCCCAGTTCGCGGCCACCACGTCGAGGTCGCCGTCGCCGTCGCCGTCCGCGAGCGCCACCCCGCCCCACAGGCCGGTGGTCCCGTCGAGCGGGGCGGGGGAGAAGCGGCCGCCGTCGTTGGTCCAGACCGTGACCGGCGCCCACTGGCCGACCGTCACGAGGTCCGCGTCGCCGTCGCCGTCGAGGTCGCCCCAGGCGGCGCCGGTGACGAGCCCGGCCTCGTCCAGCCCGGGCGCCGCGCCCCGCGTGACGTCGACGAAGCGGGGGGCGCCGGGGCGGCCGTCGTTGCGCAGGAGCGCGCTCCGCGGCGTGACGCCGTAGGCGCCCGGCACCACGCGGCCGCCGACGAACAGGTCGGTGTCGCCGTCGCCGTCCCAGTCGGCCGCCACGACCGGGCCGACCGCCTCGGCCGTCGTGGGGAGCGCGCCGGCGGGCGCCGCGACCAGCCGCCCCGCCCCGTCGTTGAGGTAGAGCCGGTCGCGGAGGACGGGCGCGGCGGCGTCGGGCTCGTAGCCGCCCGAGCCCACGTACACGTCGAGGTCGCCGTCGCCGTCGGCGTCGAGGAGCGCGGCGCCCACGTCCTCGGCCGCCGCGTCGGCGTCGAGGGCGGGGTGGTCCGTGGCCTGGAAGCGCCCGCCGCGCTGGAGCCAGACGGCGCCCGGCTGCCCGGCCGCCCCGCCCAGGAACAGGTCGTCCAGGCCGTCGCCGTCGAGGTCGCCCACGGCCACGGCCGGGCCGGCGTCCGACTCGGTCCACGGCATGAGCAGCTCGCGGTCGAAGTCGACGTACGGGTTCTCGGCGTGGCGCCACGCGAGCCCGCTCTCGGCCGTCACGTCGCGCAAGGCGGCCGCCCCGCCCGGCCGGAACACGAGCGGGCGGGGCGGACCGGAGTCGGCCTGGCGGAGCGTGAGGCGGCCCGCCGGCACGTCGGCCAGCGCCTGCACGCGGCCGTCCGGCCACCGCACGACGACCGAGTCTACACGCGCTGCCCCGCCCAGGCCGACGTGGAGCGGGGCGGCCACGCTCGACTGGAACCCGTGCACCCCGACGGCCTCGCGCGTCTGCATTCGCCCGCCGCTCCACACGACGACCTTGGCGCCGACGCCCTGCGTGTTGGCGCCCTCGCCCTCCAGCGCGACCGCGAGCGCGCGGCGCTCCGGGAACCGCTCGGCCGCGTGGCTGAGGTAGACGCTGGCCGGCGCGTTCACGTTGTTGACGACGAGGTCGAGGTCGCCGTCGCCGTCGAGGTCGGCGGCCGCCGAGCCGTTCGAGAAGCCGGCCTCGCCGAGCCCCCACTCGGGCGCCCGCTCGAAGGCCACCGCCCCGCCGGTCTGCGGTCCGCCCGGAGCCGCCCCGCCCAGGTTGCGGAAGGCGACGTTTTCGAGCGGGGTGGAGGGCATCTCGCGCGTGAGCGCGAGAAAGTCGACGCCGCCCCCGCTCGTGACCGACTCGCGCGTCTGGGCGTCGGCCAGGAAGGCGATGTAGTCCTGGTCGGTCACGTCGCGGAGCACGCCGTTGGCGACGAACAGGTCGGGCCACCCGTCGAGGTCGAGGTCGGCGAAGAGCGGCGCCCAGCTCCAGTCGGTCTCGGCCACGCCGGCCACCGAGGCCACGTCCGAGAACGTCGGCGCCCGCCCCGCCCCGCCGTCGGCGTTGTTGCGCTGGAGCGTGTTGCGCATGAGCTGGTGGTGGAACCCCTGCCCCACCTTGGCCCGGTACAGGTTGTAGCCCTCGTACGACGTCGACTGCTTGAGCCGGTCGTCGCTTGACGGCAGCATGTCGACGACGAACACCTCGGGGAGCCCGTCGCCCGTGAGGTCGGCCATGTCGGCGCCCATCGACGACTGGCTGATGACGGGCATCGACCCCTCGAGCACCTCGTCGAACGTGCCGTCGCCGCGGTTGCGGTAGAGGTAGTCGCGCTCGAAAAAGTCGTTCGACACGTAGACGTCGAGGCGCCCGTCGTCGTCCACGTCGCCCAGCGTGACGCCCAGGCCGAAGCCGATGTCGGAGCCGTAGATGCCGGCCGCCTCGCTGACGTCCTCGAAGCGGGGCGCCTCGCCCGGGGCGGCCTCGTTCCGGTAGAGCCGGTCGGCGTCGCGCTCCGCCCGCTGCGCGCGCGTGTTCTTCAGCCCGAACGACGTCACGGGCCGGAACGAGTTGTTGAGCACGTAGAGGTCGAGGTCGCCGTCGGCGTCGTAGTCGAAAAAGGCGCCCTGCGTCGAGGTCCCCTCGTCGGCCACGCCCCACGCCGCGGCGCGGTCCTCGAAGCGCGGCACGCCGTCCGGTCCGGGGCCGAGGTTGACGAACAGCTCGTTGGCGCGTCGGCCGCCGTCGGGGTCGCCCGCGTTCGAGACGTAGAGGTCGAGGTCGCCGTCGCCGTCCACGTCGGCGACCGAGACGCCGGTGCTCCAGCCGCCCCGCCCCGCCACGCCGGCCCCGTCGGTCACGTCCTCGAAGCGGAGCGGCCCCGCCTGCCCGTCCGCGCCCGTCTCGGTCCGGTTGAGGAAGAGCCGGTTGGGGCCGAGGTTGGCCGTGAGGTACACGTCCGGCCGGCCGTCGCCGTCGAGGTCCCCGATCCCCACCCCGCCCCCGTTGTAGACGTGGCGGAACGTGAACACGTTGAGCGCCTGCGTCTCCTCGACGCGGTTCTCGAAGGCCAGCCCGGTCTCCGACGCCGGCAGCGACGTGAACAGCGGGTCCTCCGCCCCGCCCGAGCACGCGGCGAGCGCGACGGCGGCGGCGAGCAGGAGGGCGGGGCGGGGCGGTCGGAGGGGCATGGGGCGGATCGAGAGCGGCGGCGGCGGCCCCACCGGCCCGAACGCCCGCCCCGCCCCCGTCGTGTGGAGCGGGCGGGGCGAGCTCAAACGGAACGCGCCCCGCCGGCGGGGGCGGGGCGCGTCGGACCGAGCGGGGCGGGGCGGTCTAGTAGCCCGGGTTCTGCGTCAGCGTCCCGTCGGAGGCGTCGATCTGCTGCTGCGGGATCGGGAACAGCACGCGGAACGGCTGGCTCGCGTCCTTGAACGACCACGCCCGCGTGAACAGGTTGCCCGAGCCGCCGAACTCGGCGATGGACTCGTCGGCGCGGATCAGGTCCTGGCGGCGGCGGGCCTCGTACGTCAGCTCGAAGAGCCGCTCGTCGAGGATCGCCTTGCGGTCGATCGACGTCAGGAGCGGGGCACCCACCCGGTCTCGAATCGCGTTGACGTCGGCGAGGGCACCGGCGGTGTTCCCCTGCTCGAGCCGGGCCTCGGCCCGGATGAGGTACATCTCGCCGAGGCGGAAGTAGGGGTAGTCGTTGCCGTGGTTGCCGTCGGCGGTCTCCGTGTACTCCGGATCCGGCGGGAACTTGACGATCCGCACGCCGGCGCCCTCCGTTGTGTTCTCGACACCGCCCGGGAAGTCGAGCGTGAAGATGAGCGGCTCGTCGTTCCGGTTCTCGATCGCCGCGTCCGCGACCCCATCGCCGTTGGTGTCCACGGTGCACGACTCGGGGTTGGTGACGGGGTCGCAGGCGTCGTAGTTATAGGCCTGGCCGATGGCAAAGATCTGGCGCCGCGGGTCCTCCCCGTCGAACTCCTGGTACGTCTCGGCGATCGTTGAGAACCCGTTCCACGCCCCGCCCGTGAAGGAGTTGTAGTGGAGGCCACGCTGCGGGAAGCTCAGCCCGAATCCAATCTCCGCGAGGTGTTGGATGACGAAGATGTGCTCGGGGTTGTTCTCGTTGTCGGCCGAGAACATCTGGAACCAGGCGTTGGCGCCCTGGACTAGGCTGTACGTCCCGCTGTCGATGACCTGCGTTGCCAGCCGCTCGGCGTCGGCCCACCGCGCGGGGCCGCGCTGGAGGCCGCCGGCCGTCACAGTCCCGGTAAAGACTGGGGCGTTGAGGTAGAGGTTGGCGAGGACCGCGTCGACGGCGCCCTGGCTGAACCGGCCGCCGTTTCCGGCGCCGGCGATGGGGAGCGCGCCACGGGACGCCTCGAGCTCGGAGACGATGAAGTCGAAGACTTCGGCGCGCGAGCGCTGGACGGGCGGGTTGTCCGGATCCACGATAAATTCGGATGGATCCGAGCCCGGCTCCGGCGCCAGGATCGGGACGTTCCCGAACAGGTCGAGGAGGGTGTAGTAGTAGAACGCGCGGAGCGCGCGGGCCTCGGCGATGAGGGCATCTTTGTTCGGGACATCGATCCCGCCTAAGTCCGAGATGATACCGTTGGCCCGGGCGACGCCCGTAAACGACTGGATCCAGGCCCCATTGAGATCGGTCAGCGTGGGCGACCAGTCCTGGCGGTGCATCGAGAGCCACCGGCCACCATCGCTCCAGTCCGAGCCGCGTGTGGGAACGATCGTCTCATCGGATGAGACCTGACTGAGGTTGTGGTACTCCCAGAGCGTCGCGCGGAGTTGGGAGTAGACGGGCGAGAGGGCGGCGAGGACCTCGGCGTCGGTCTGGTAGAAGTTCTCCGGGTTGACGGAGCTGAACGGATCGACCGAGAGGTCGGTGCAGGCCGCGAGCCCGAACGCCGGCGCTGCCACGAGCGCTGCGCCGACGGCGAGGCGGGTCCGCTTGATGAATGGCAAGGTCATAGTAGAGGGGGCAGGGTGGGGCGGCCGGAACCACCCCGCCCGCGGGGCTGGGTTAGAGGCCGAGGTTGACGCCGATGGAGAAGGTCCGGGCCTTGGGGTAGGTCAGGTAATCGATCCCGATCGCGTTGATCCGGCCGTTGGCCGCGTTCGTGTTCACTTCGGGGTCGAGCCCGCTGTAGGGCGTGATGAGGAACAAGTTGTTCCCCGTTACGAAGACGCGGGCCGAGCGGACCTGCGGGATAAACCGGCCGACCCCGTACTCCAGCGTGAGCTGGTCGAGGCGGAAGAACGAGGCATTCTCCACGTAGCGCGACGAGTAGATCGGTGCGGCGTCTACCGCCTCGTTCGGGTCGAAGTCGCCTGCGAGGAAGTTCCGGCCCTGGAGGCCCGCGCTTTGCGTCGCGTAAATGAGCGCCGTGTTGTTGAACAGCTCGCGACCTTGCTCGCCGCGGAAGAACGCACGGACGGCGAAGTCGCCGAACTCGCCGTTGAGCCGGATGCCGTAGGTGAAGTCCGGCCGCGGGCTCCCGAGCTTGACCCGGTCATCGGACTGGGGGGCCGTCGTCCCGGGGCCATCAACGAGCTCGCGCTCGAGCGGGCCGATGAGGCCGTCGCCGTTGAGGTCTCGCTCGACGTAGTCGTTGAAGAGCGGGAGACCTCCGATGTCGTTCCCCTCCTCGTCGAGTGTCCCCGCGGGCGCGAACCGGCCGGTAAACTCTGGCCCGTAGATGACGGGGAACTCCTCGCCCGGCGTGAGCAGGAGCGAGTTGATGTCCGACTGCCCACGCCCGCTGACGCGGCCCGTAAAGAGTTGGTTGCGGCCGCCGAGGTCGAGGATCTCGTTTTGGACCGTGCTGAACGTGACGCCGAGCGAGACCGAGCTGTTGTTCGTCTCCAGGAGGAAGGCGTCGAGCGAGACGTCAACGCCCGTGTTGCGGAGCGACCCGATGTTCTGGATCTGCGTCGAGACGACGGCCGGCTGCGGGATCGTCACCGGGAGCAGGAGGTCATTGGTCGTGTTGCGGAAGAACTCGATGGACCCGAATACCCGGTCGCCCAGGATGCGGTAGTCGAGGCCGATCGTGAACTCCTCCTTCTCCTCCCACTTCAGGTCCGGGTTGACGAGCTGGAACGGGGCGTAGCCGCGGACCTGCTCGCCGTTCAGGACGGCCGTGTTGGCGGCCGAGAATCCGAGGAGCGGGAAGTAGAGGTAGTCGCCGATGTCCTGATTGCCGACGACGCCGTAGCCGGCGCGGAGGCGGAGGTCGGAGACCGTCTGGTTGCCAGCGAGGAACGGCTCCTCCGAGATTCGCCACGCGGCCGAGACGGCGGGAAAGAACGCGTAGCGGTTGTCCTCGGAGAACCGGCTCGACCCATCGTAGCGGGCCGTCCCGCTGAGGTAGTACCGCTGGTCGTAGTTGACGTTGGCGCGCGCAAAGAACGAGGCGAGCAGGTTCTCAGAGCGCGTCGAGAAGTTGCCGGGGCCGTAGGCCCCGCCGACGGGCGGGAGGTCCTCGGCTGCCTGGATGTCGTTGTCGCGGGTAAAGTCGGTCGTGAAGCCGACGCCCTGGATCGCGTTCTCGTCGCGGTCGAACTCGGAGTACTCGTAGCCCCCGAGGAGGTCGAGGTTAGTGTCCCCGAATGGGCGGGCGTAGGTGAGGTAGGTCTGGAGCGTGACCGACTGCTGGTTCAGCGTCTGCTGGTACGCGGCCCCACCGAACGCGGCGCCGACGGGGCTGGAGTTGGGGTAGAACGCCCGGCGCGTGCCGATCGAGCGGTCGCCGCCCAAGTTGAGCTGGGCCGTCAGCCCCTCGACGAGGTCGAAGGCCGCCGTAATGTTGCCGAGCGTCCGCGTCGTTCGGGCCGTCTCGTCGAGTTGGTTGGCGAGCCCGACCGGGTTGCGGATGTCGCGCTGGCCTGCGATCTCAGTGAACGTCCCCTCGGCTTGGTCGGCAACCTCAATTGGAAGGGTCGGTCGGAAGTCGATGACGTTTTGGAAGATGCCGCCGCGGAACCCGCCGGTCGCGTTCGCCGGCGTGAAGTCGTCGTTGGTGAGCGCGCTCGTGAGGTTGAGCCCGAACCGGAGCCGGTTGTCGAGGAACTGGGTCTCGGCGTTGAGCCGGCCCGTGATCCTCTCGATTCCCGACGAGATTACGATCCCCTCCTGGTCGAGGTAGCTCAAGCTGGCCCGGTACTGCGACCCGTTGGAGCCGCCCCCGAACGAGAGGTTGTGCGACTGCGAGACGGCCGTGCGGAAGACGGCCTCGTTAAAGTCCGCGTTCGCGGTCTCGTTGATGATCGGCGAGTCCGGCGAGTTCGCGCGGAGAAAGTCCCTAAGCTCGTCGGCCGAGAGGATGTCGAACGTGTTCGAGGCGTTGGCAAACGAGGTCGTCCCCTCATAATCAACCGTCACCTGGCCGGAGACGCCGGACTTGGTCGTGATAAGGACAACGCCGTTGGCCCCGCGCGAGCCGTAGATGGCCGTTGCCGAGGCGTCCTTGAGGACCGAGATAGACTCGATGTCGTTCGGGTTGAGGAGCGTGAGCGGGTTCCGGGGCGGGGAGGTGCTCACCTCGCCCGACCCGCCCGGGGTCACATTTGCACCCGAGATCGGGATGCCGTCGATGACGTAGAGCGGCTCGTTGGACGCCGCGATCGAGGTCCCGCCCCGGATGCGGAGCGAGACGCCGGCGCCCGGCTCCCCGCTTGTCTCGACCACGTTGACGCCGGCCACGCGGCCCTCGATGAGGTCGGTCGGAGCGGTCGCGAGCGCCTGGTTCGCGTCGTCGATCTCGACCGTCGCAACCGACGCCGTGACATCGCCGCGGCGCTGGGTCCCGTAGCCGACCACCACGACGTCGTCGAGGACGTTGGAGTCCTCTTCCAGTCCGACGTTGATCACGCTCTGCGAGCCCACCGTGATCGCCTGGTCGACGTAGCCGAGGAAGCGGTACAGGAGGACGGCGTCGGGGCCGGGGACCTCGATCGAGTAGTTCCCGTCGACGTCGGTCGCGACGCCGCGCGTCGTCCCCTGGATGATGATGTTGACGAACGGGAGCGGGTCGCCAGAGGTGGCGTCGGTCACCACGCCGGTGACAGTTTGCGACTGGGCCGCGACGGGCGGGGCGGCGAGCGCCAGCAGGAGGGCTACGAGCCCGAGCAGAGTAGCAGATCGACTCATCTCGGTAGAGGGGGCGGGGTGGAGAAGTGCGGAGCCAGTGAAAGCGCTTTCGCTTCTCGGTGAAAGTAGGCTCCGGCTCCCCCTCCCGCAAGCGCTTCCACGCGATCAGAGCCCGATCCGGCCCGCCGCACAGGGCACTTCGGCGTGCCCTTTATACCAAATAACTCCCTCCTTTTAGCGTGGAGCGTCCGGGCTCGTCTCCGCTCCCCCTTCACCTGCCCGGGGGGAGCCAGCGGTGCGGCCGGGGCCTCTCGGGCGGCAGGCCTCCCCCGTAAACGAGGCGTCCTTCGGGAGCGCTTCCGGCCTCGTGCGAGACGGCAGGGGCGTCGTGGTTTCCCGGAGTGACGTTCCAGACGGTCCGTCCTTCCTACGCAGGCGGTCCGCCGCGTAGGGGCGTCCCGCATCCGCCCCGCCCTCACGCTCTGTGCGTGCCGCCCCGCCCGCTCTACTGGTCGTCGCTGGGAGCCGAGGGCCGCATCGTCGTGATGAGGATGACGCCGTTGGCCCCGCGCGAGCCGTAGAGCGCGGTGTCGGACGCGTTCTTGAGGACACGGATCGACTGGACGTCGCGCGGGTTGATGCCGACCAGCACGCCGCGCATGCCCTGCGCGATCGGGAGTCCGTCGATGACGAAGAGCGGGTCGCCCCCGCTGAGGCCGAAGTCCTCGGCGCCCCGGATGCGGACAATCAGGCCGCCCTCGCCCTGGCGCACGTCGACACCCGCGACCTGGCCGCGCAGCATCTCCTCGACCCGGGCGATGTCGCGGCGCTCGATCTCGTCGCCCTCGACTACGTTGGGGTCGGGCGCCTCGCGCACGCCCTCCGACGAGCCACAGCCGGCGAGGACGGCGGCCAGCACGAGGGCGGGGCGGAGGCGCGAGACCAGCGGCATGGCAGCGGGGGCGGGGTGGCGGTCAAGGTAGGCCGCCCCGCCCCGCGCGCAAGGTATGTCGTGCCCGGCACTTACTCGCGGCCGCCCCGCCCCTTGGTGGTGCGGGCCGGGTGGGCTACCGCACGACGACCACCCCGCCCCACGCCGGCAGCGCGAGCGACGCGCCCGCCGCCCCGCCCCCGTCGCGGCCGTCGGTCGAGAGCGCGACGCGGCCGTCGCGGAAGCGGGCGGGGAGGTCGACGTGGACCGCCCCGCCCCCGAAGTGCAGGAGGACGAGCGCGTCGTCGCCGCGCGTGAAGCCGAACACGCCGTCGGGCACGCCGTCGAGCCCCGCGTAGGCGCCGGTCTGGAGCGCGGGCGTCGCGCGGCGGACGGCGAGCGCGCGGCGGTAGAAGGCGAGGTGCGAGTCGGGGTCCGCCAACTCGGCCTCCACGTTGACCCGGTCGTGCGACGCGTGGAGCGGGAGCCACAGCGCGTCGGGCGGGGCGGTCGAGAAGCCGGCCGACGGCGAGCCGTCCCAGGCCATCGGCGTGCGGCAGCCGTCGCGGCTCAGCGTAGGGTCCCCGCTCCGCTCGGCCCACGGGTCCTTCCGCTGGTCCAGCGGCACGTCCACGTCGGGCATCCCCAGCTCGTCGCCGTAGTACAGCGTGGGCGTGCCGCGGAGCGTGAGCAGGAGGAGCCCGGCCAGGCGCACGCTCTCCGGCCCCAGCCGCGTCGCGAGCCGGGGCTCGTCGTGGTTGCCCAGCACGTAGTTCGGCCAGGCGCCCTCGGGCAGCGCGGCCTCGACGGCGTCGACGTGCGCGCGGACGTCGGCGGCCGTCCACTCGACGTTGAGGAGGCCGAAGTTGAACGGCATGTGGAGCCCGCTGAGGCGCCCGTCGCCCGTCGGCTCGCCGTAGAACGAGGCCCAGCGGTCGAGGTCGAACTCGTGGATCTCCCCGATCGCCACGCGCTCGGCGTCCGAGTGGCCGTCGACCGTCCGGCGGATGCGGGCGAACGCGTCGTGGACGTCGGCGTGCGCCTTGTCGTGGACGTGGAGCTGCGTGTCGTACTCGCCGAGCGACTTGAACGCGCCCTCGGGCGGGGCGGTGCGCGGCGGGTTGTCGCGCATCTCAGGGTCCTTCAGGATCGAGTGGGCCACGTCGATGCGGAAGCCGTCGACGCCGCGGTCCATCCAGAACCGGAGCGTGTCGAGCATCTCGGCCTCGACTTCGGGGTTCCGCCAGTTGAGGTCGGGCTGCTCGTGGAGGAAGCTGTGGAGGTACATCTGGCCCGTGGCCTCGTCGAGCGTCCAGGCGGGGCCGCCAAAGTGGCTCAGCCAGTTGTTCGGGGGCGAGCCGTCCGGCGTCGGGTCGCGCCAGACGTACCAGTCGCGCTTCGCGCTCTCCCGCCCCGCCCGGCTCTCCTGGAACCACGCGTGCTGGTCGGAGGAGTGGTTGGGGACGAAGTCGACGATGAGCTTGAGGTCCAGCTCGTGGCACCGCGCGGCGAGGGCGTCGAAGTCGTCGAGCGTGCCGAACTGGGGGTCCACGTCGCGGTAGTCCGAGACGTCGTAGCCGAAGTCGGCCTGGGGCGAGGGGTAGAACGGGCTGAGCCAGACGGCCCCGATCCCGAGCGTCTCGGCCACGTAGGGCAGCCGCTCGGTGACGCCCGGCAGGTCACCGACGCCGTCGCCGTTGGCGTCCTGGAAGGAGCGGGGGTAGATCTGGTAGACCACGCGGGTCTGCCACCAGGGGGGGGACATGGGGAGAGGGAAAGGGGGCGGGGCGGCGGGGGCGGAGGACAGGAGGGTATAGGGTGCGAGGTACCGGGTACGCGACCCGGGACGCCCACCCAGGGCCGTACCCCGTACCGAGTACCCCGTACCCCGAAGGTGTTCTAGCGCGAGAGCTCCAGCACGAGCGCCGTCCGCGCCGGCACGTCCAGCGTGGCGCCGAGCGGGGCGGACCGGCCCGTCACCACGTCGCGCGCGGTCGTGTAGCCGTCGAGCCGCTCGGCGAAGCGGGCCAGGTCCAGCGTCCGCGCCTCGGCCGCCGCGTTGACGGCCACCATCACCGAGCCGCCGTCCGCCCCGCCCGGGCCGTCCGCGTCGGGGGCGGGGTGGCGGACGTAGACGTAGACGCCGTCGCGGGGGATGAAGTGCGTGAGCTGGCCGTGGTGGACCACGTCGGCCGTCCGGCGCCACGTCGTGAGCGCGGTCACGTAGTCGAGGATCTCGTTTTCGCGGTCGGTCCGCCCCGCCCGCGTAAAGGCGTCGCGCTCGTCGCCGGGCCAGCCGCCCATCATGTCGGCCCGCTTGGAGCCGTCGCCCAGCGCGGGGTCCAGGTTCGCCATCCCCAGCTCGGTCCCGTAGTACACCTGCGGGATGCCACGCGTGGTCATGAGGACCGCGTACGCCATCTTGAGCGCGGCGTCGTCCTCGTCCACGCGGCTCAGGAAGCGGACCGTGTCGTGGTTGTCGAGGAACGTGACGAGCCGCTCGGGCTCGGGGTAGAGGAGGTCCTGGGAGAGCGTGAGGTAGAGCCGCTCCGGCCCGTCCTCGCCGTTCTCCGGCGCCACGGCGTCGCGGAAGGCGTACATCAGCGGGAAGTCGGTGACCGACGGGATGTGCGAGTCGTAGCCGTCGCCGCTCGCGGCCTCGAACCCGCGCTGCCAGTACGCCTCGTGCGGGACCGTGTACATCCACGCCTCGCCCACGATGTTGAAGTCGGGGTACTCGGCCAGCACGTGCTCGGCCCACCGGGCCATGTAGTCCTTGTCCGGGAACGGGTAGGTGTCCATGCGGATGCCGTCGATCCGGGCCGTCTCGATCCACCAGACCGTGTTCTGGAGCAGGTACTGCGCCAGCAGCTCGTTGTCCTGGTTGAGGTCGGGCATCTCGGCCACGAACCACCCGTCGACGAGCCCGCTGTGGTCGACCTCGGACGCGTACGGGTCGACGGCCGTCGCTACGGCGTAGTTCGTCTGCCCGTACCGCTCGTAGCTGTGGACCCAGTCGGCGGTCGGCGGGTCAGCCATCCACCAGTGGCGGTCGCCGACGTGGTTGTGGATCATGTCCATGATGACCTTGAGGCCGCGGTCGTGGGCGGCGGCCACGAGGTCCACGAACTCCTCGTTGGTCCCGAAGCGGGGGTCCACCTTGTACATGTCGGTCGCCGCGTAGCCGTGGTAGGCCCCGTACTCGGGCGTCATGTCGTTCTCGAAGACGGGCGTGAACCAGAGCGCCGTCAGGCCGAGGGCGTCGAGGTAGCCCAGGCGCTCGGCCACGCCCGCGAAGTCGCCGCCGTGGCGGGCATTGGGGTCGCTCCGGTCGGCGCCCTCCAGGAGCCCCGCGACCGAGTCGTTGGTGACGTCGCCGTTGGCGAAGCGGTCGGGCATCATGAGGTAGATGACGTCGGCGCTCGTGAACCCGGCCGCCCCGCCCCGCCCGTCCGGCCCCATCGGCTCGCGCGCCTTCAGCTCGTAGGTGCGGACGAGGTCGCCGTCGGGGTGGCGGAACCGGAACGTGAGCGCGCCCGGCCGCGCCTCCTCGCCGACGGTGAGCGCGAGGAACAGGTAGTTCGGGCTCTCGACCGCCGTCGCGCCGTCGAGCCGGACGCCCGGGTACGGGTCCATCTCGACGCGCGCCCGGCCGATGTCGTCGCCGTAGACGAGCACCTGGAGCTCCGGGTGCTCCATGCCCACCCACCACGACGCCGGCTCGACGCGGTCGATGGCCTGCGCGCGGGCGCCGAGCGGGGCGAGCAGGAGGAGGGCGAGGGCGAGGCGGAGCCGGACGGTCAGCGGAGTCAGCAGGTGCATAGGGGCCGGGAACGGGGCGGGGCTCCAATAAACGAGCGGGCGGGGCGGGGTGGAAGCGCTTTCTCGGGAGAACGTGCGAGGCGGCCTCACCGGTCGCCGCCCCGCCTGACGTCGAGCCGTCGTAGGAACATGACGTGTCGTGTTCGATGCGGGCGGGGCGGGCGTACGGTGCCCCCGATGCGGACACCATGCATGGTGTCCCTACGAATCCGCCCCGCCCGTGCCGTGGGCGGGGTGGCGCGCGTGCTGCTCGCGCATCTCCGCCCCGCCCGCCGCGTACCCGAGCGGTCCCGCCGCCCCGCCTTGGGGTCCGCCCGTGTCGTCCCCCGCCGACCAACTCGCCCGACTCGCCGCCCAGACGGAGCCCACCGCCGCGCCCGCTCCGGCGGCCCCGCCGCCCCGCCCGAGCGGATACCTCGCCGTCACGCGGACGCCGACGTACGGCTTCCTCGCTGCGCTCCCGCTGTTCGTGCTCTACGAGGTCGGCGTGCTGCTCGCCAACCGCGGCCCCGGCCAGATCCGCGTAGGCGCCGACGTGTGGCTCAAGACGCTCCTCGCCGCGCTGGGCGGGGCGGGGTGGATGGCGCTCGGCGCGGCGGTCGTGGCCGTCGGGCTCGTCGTGTTCTGGCGCGACCGGGGCCGGCACCCGCCGCTCGTGCCGCGCTACTTCGCGCTCCTCGTGGCCGAGTCGCTGGCCTACGCCGTCGTGCTCGCGTTTCTCGTGGGCGGCGTCGTCGGCGCCTTGTTCGGGGCGTGGCCGGCGTGGCTCCCCGACCTCGCGCTCGCGCAGATGGCGGAGCTCGGGCTGGGGCTCCAGCTTGCGCTGTCGATCGGGGCCGGGCTCTACGAGGAGCTCGTGTTCCGCGTAGTCCTGGTCAGCGGCCTGTTCTGGCTCGTCCACCGCGCGGTTGGCGTCGAGCGGCGGCGGGCCTACGCGCTCGCGGCGGTCGTGGGCGCCGCCGTGTTTAGCCTCGTCCACCACGTCGGCCCGCTGGGCGACCCGTTCACGCTGGACGTGTTCGCGTTCCGGTTCCTGTTCGGGCTCGCGCTGAACGCCGTGTTCCTCGTCCGCGGCTTCGCGCTCGCCGCCTGGACGCACGCGCTCTACGACGTGCTCGTCGTGACGGGCTCGTTCGGGTGAGGGGGCGGGAGGGGGAAATGGGAAAGAGGAACGAGGAAATGGCAGTCGGCGAGCTTCCCCGCCCCGCCCAGCGCATTTTCAGTCCCCAGTCCCCAGTCCCCAGTCCCCAGTCCCCAGTCCCCAGTCCCCAGTCCCCAGTCCTGCCATGCCCCTCGACCCCGACAGCGTCGCCGTCCACGCCGGGCGGAGCGACCTCCGCGCCCTCGGCGTCCACGCGCTCCCCATCGACCTCTCGACGACGTACCCGTTCGAGCGGCTCGACGACGCCGTCGCCAGCCTCGACGCCCTGATGGGCGGGGCGGGACCGGCCGAGGCGGGCGGGGCGGTGTACTCGCGCCTCTGGAGCCCGACCGTCGCCCGGTTCGAGGCTGGCTACGCCGAGGTCGAGGGCGCCGAGGCGGCCGTCGCGTTCGCGTCCGGCATGGCGGCGATCACGGCCACGCTCCTGGCCGCCCGCGAGGAGGGCAAAAACCACGTCGTCGGCGTGCGCCCGACGTACGGCACGACCGACCGCCTGCTGTCGTCGGGCCTCCTGGGGCTCGACGTCACGTGGACCGACGCGGGCGGGGTGGCGGGCGCGGTCCGCGACGACACGGCGCTCGTGTGCGTCGAGACGCCCGTCAACCCGACGCTCGACCTGGTCGACGTGGCGGCCGTGGTCGAGGCGGCCGGCGCCGCGCCCGTGTGCGTCGACTCGACGTTCGGGACGCCCGTCCTCCAGCACCCGCTCGCGCAGGGCGCCGCGCTCGTGTGGCACAGCGCGACCAAGTTTATCGGCGGCCACGGCGACGTGCTCGCCGGCGTCGTCGGGTGCTCCGAGGCGTGGGCCGCCCGGCTCCGCACGGTCCGCATCCTGACCGGCGCCGTGCTCCACCCCGACGGCGCGTACCTGCTGCACCGCGGGCTCCCGACGCTCCCGCTCCGCGTCGAGCGCGCGCAGGCGACGGCGACGGCGCTCGCCGCGCGCCTCGCCCGCCACGCCGCCGTGGGCCGCGTGTACCACCCGAGCTTGGTCGACAGCGGCCTCGTGGGGGCGGGGCGGCAGATGAGCGGGCCGGGGCCGATGCTCTCGTTCGAGGTCCTGGGGCCGGACGGCGAGGCGGACGGGCCGGGCGCGTTCGCGGCGGCCGCGGCCTTTCTCGGCCGGCTCCGCCTGGCCACGCCGGCCGTCAGCCTGGGCTCGACGGACACGCTCGCGCAGCACCCGGCCGGGCTCACGCAGCGCGCGGCGGGCGGGGCGGGGGGCGTCGCGTCGGGGCTCGTCCGCGTTTCGGTGGGGCTCGAAGCCGAGGCCGACCTGTGGGACGACGTCCGGCAGGCGCTGGGCGGGGCGGCGGAATAGGCGGGCGCCGCGTCGTCGTCGGGTCCCACCCCGCCCAGTTAATGCGGGGCGAAGAGCGGGGGGCGCAGAGACGGAGGGCCACCCCAGACCGTTAGACAAGCTCCGACGCTCAGCCTGCGCCTGCACGGAGGCCACGAGAAAACCTGAGTGGCACGGAACCCGCGCCCGCTGGGCCGACTACGATCCGGGTCCGCTGTATTGCGGGCCAGGGTAATCCCCGACTCCCGTTTGCGACTCCGCTCGGACCCCTGGAGGGCCGTCCGAGCCGCCTCCCGAGGCCGACGTCGCCCCCACCCCCCCATCCCTACGCCGCCGATGTACGTCCCCCGCAGTCAGCGGATGCTGGACCAGTATCTCCAAGAGATTGGTCAGGTCCCGCTCCTCAAGCCCGAAGAAGAGGTCGAGCTCGCCCAGAAGATCAAGCAGGGCGACCAGCTCGCGCTGCACAAGCTGGTGCGGGCCAACCTCCGCTTCGTGGTCTCCGTCGCCAAAAAGTACCAGGGCCAGGGCCTCTCGCTCTCCGACCTCATCTCGGAGGGGAACTACGGGCTCGTCAAGGCGGCCCAGCGCTTCGACGAGACGCGCGGGTTCAAGTTCATCTCGTACGCCGTCTGGTGGGTGCGCCAGTCGATCCTGAAGGCGCTGAGCGACCAGGTCCGCACGGTCCGGCTCCCGCTCAACCGCG
This sequence comes from Rubrivirga litoralis, assembly GCF_031846415.1. Lineage (NCBI taxonomy): Bacteria > Pseudomonadati > Rhodothermota > Rhodothermia > Rhodothermales > Rubricoccaceae > Rubrivirga > Rubrivirga litoralis. The sequence goes on from NZ_JAVRHT010000001.1 coordinate 203,914, forward strand.
TGGGCACGCTCTCCAAGATGCGGAAGGCGTCGGCCCGGCTCGCCCAGGAGCTCGGCCGCCAGCCGACGCCCGACGAGATCGCGCGCGAGCTCGACCTGAAGGAGGAGAAGGTGGTCGAGGGCCTCCAGCACAGCCGCCACAGCCTCTCGATGGACGCCCCGTTCGACGACGACGACGGCAACAGCCTCCTCGACGTCCTCGCCGACGACAACTTCGAGCAGCCGGACGAGGACCTCACGAACGAGAGCCTGAACATCGACATCGAGCGGGCGCTCTCGACGCTGCACCCGCGCGAGGCCGAGATCACGCGGCTCTACTTCGGGATCGGGCACGAGCAGCCGCTCACGCTCGTCGAGGTCGGCCAGCGGTTCGGCCTAACCCGCGAGCGCGTGCGCCAGATCAAGGAGAAGGCGCTCCGCAAGCTCCGCCAGAAGCACCGCCGCGAGGAGCTGGCGGCGCACCTGAACTAGGGCGCCACCCCGCCCCCAGGCACTCGTTCCGAGGCCCGGCCGACGCTGTTCGGCCGGGCCTCGTTGCGTGCGGGCGGGGCGGCCACCCCGCCCGCAGGTCGTCCAGGAGGCGGGGGTGGAGGCGGCCCCGCACGCGCCCGGCGGCATCTCCTTAAGCTTGCGCCGCTCGCCGCGTGACTTCCGGGCGGGGCGGGGCGGCTCTCTCCCATTCCCCCACCGACCGCCTGCTCATGCTCCCGTTTCGCTCCGCCGCCGTCCTTCTCGTCGCCCTCGCCGCCCCGCTCGCGTTTGCCCAGGACGACGACACGCCCGTCGTGGCCGGCGCCCGCGCGCTGCTGTTCAGCGCCAACCTGGACTCGGGGCTCACCGGGCTCGACGGGGGCGCGCTGGGGATCAAGTGGCAGTCGAGCGCGGAGCGCGCCCTGCGGCTTGGCCTCACCGTCGGCGCGGGCCTGAGCATCAGCGACGGGGGCGGGGAGGCGTTCGGCGATCAGGAGAGCCAGCGGGTGAATCTCGGCGCCGACCTCCTCTTTCTGCGGTACGCGCGCTCCCGGACGCCGATCTACCTCTACTACGGGCTCGGCCCCAGCGCGTCGTTCCAGTTTAGCCGGTTCGAGGCGGACCGGGGCGAGCAGAGCGCCGAGCAGTCGTTCGCGGGCGTGGGGTTGGGAGCGGCCGGCGTGATCGGCGTCGAGTGGCCGGTCTCCTCGGCCATCTCGCTGAACGCCGAGTACGGCGCCTCGCTCGACGCGACCTACACCTACCGGAGCCTGGAGCGGGAGGCTGGGCCGGAGGACCCACAGGGGCTGAACGAGAGCGCGAACGAGTTCGGGGTCTCCCTCGTCTCGCGGGGCGCGCAGGCCGGCGTCAGCGTCTACTTCTAGCGGGCGGGGCGGCGGGCCGCGCGTGTAGCTTTCCGCTCCCCACCCCGCCCGTCCGCCTGTGAGTGAGTCTCTTCGTGTTGGTCTGTTGTTCGGGGGCCGTTCGCCGGAGCACGAGGTCTCCGTCCGCTCGGCGCGGAACGTGCGCCGGGCGCTCGGCGAGGCTGGCCACACAGTCGTCCCCCTCCGCATCAGCCGGGCGGGGCGGTGGACGGTCGAGCCCGACGGCGACCTGGCGGACGAGCCTGGCGCGGGCGGGGCGGGGCGGCCGCTCCTGTTCGCCGCCGACGCGACGGGCCGCCTGCTCGCCGAGGGCGCGGGCGGGGCGCTCGACCCCGTCGAGGTCGACGTCGTGTTCCCCATGCTCCACGGCGTCAACGGCGAGGACGGCCGCGTGCAGGGGCTGCTCCAGACGCTCGGGCTCCCGTACGTCGGGCCGGACGTGCTGGCCTCGGCCGTGTGCATGGACAAGGACGCGGCCAAGCGGCTGCTCGCCGCCGCCGGCGTCCCCGTCGCCGCGTCGGTGACGGTCCGGGCGGGCCGCCCCGCCCCGTCGTTCGCGGACCTGGCGGGGCGGCTCGGGCCGATGCTCTTCGTGAAGCCGGCGGGCTCGGGGTCGTCGGTGGGCGTGGCGAAGGTGGAGGCCGAGGATGGGCTCCGCCCCGCCCTCGACGCGGCGTTCCGGTACGACCGCAAGGCGCTCGTCGAGGAGGCCGTCGTGGGCCGCGAGATCGAGGTCGCGGTCCTGGGCAACGAGGAGCCGCGGGCGTCGGTCCCGGGCGAGATCGTGTCGACGGCCGCGTTCTACGACTACGAGGCCAAGTACGTCGACGCCGCCGCCGCGCGGATGGAGGTGCCGGCCGACCTCGCGCCCGACGTGGCCGAGCGCGTCCGCGCCCTAGCCGTCGAGGCGTACGCGGCGCTGGGCTGCGAGGGGCTCGCGCGCGTCGACTTTTTCGTGGCCGACGACGGCCGCGTCCTCGTCAACGAGGTCAACACGATCCCCGGCTTCACCGAACGGAGCATGTACCCCGTGATGTGGGAGCGGACCGGGCTCGCCCCGCCCGCGCTCGCCGACCGGCTCGTCCGCCTCGCGCTGGAGCGCCACCGCCGCGACGCCGCCCTGGTGACGACGTGGGGGGGCGGGTGACGGGTGACGGGTGACGAGTGATGAGCAAGAAGACTTCCTCACGCACCGCCCCGCCCGACAGGAGCGCCCGCTTTGTGCTCCCTCGGCCCTGAGGGCGGGGCGGCAAACTCAGCCGCCCCGCCCGTCACTCATCACCCGTAACCCATAACCCGATGTACTCCACCGACACGCGCACGCTCCAGCCCGGCGACACCTACGTGGCGATCCGCGGCGAGCGGTTCGACGGGCACGACTTCGTGCCGCAGGCCGTCGCGGGCGGGGCGGCCGCCGTCGTCGTCGAGCGCGACGTGGACGTGCCGGAGGGCGTCGAGGTGGTCCGCGTCGAGAGCGCGCTGGACCACCTGACGTCGCTCGCCCACCAGAAGATGGCTGAGAGCGGGGCGGCCGTCGTCGGCATCACGGGCTCGGTGGGGAAGACGACGACGAAGAACGCCGCGATTGCCGTGCTCCGCGAGCGGTTCGAGGTCGTGGCCGCCGAGGGCAACCTGAACACGCCGCTCGGGCTCGCGCTCACGGTCCTCAATCGGACGTTCGCAGCCGACTCCGTGGCCGTCTTGGAGATGGGCGCCCGGATCCCCGGCGACATCGCCGAGCTGTGCCGGCTCTTCCCGCCGACGGTCTCGGTCGTGACGGCCGTTCAGGGCGTCCACCTGGAGACGCTGGGGAGCCTGGAGGGCGTAGCGCGCGAAAAGGGCGCGATCGTGCGCGCGCTGGGGCCGGAGGGGACGGCCGTCCTCAACGCCGACGACGCCCGCGTCCGCGCGATGGCCGACGGGCTGGCCGCCCGCGTCCTCCTCTACGGAGCAGCCCCAGACGCCGACGTCGGCCCGGACATCGTGACGGCGACGCTCCCGCTCCTGGGCGAGCACGCGCTCTCGACGGCGCTCGCCGCCGCCGCCGTCGGCCGCGCGCTGGGGCTCGACGACGCGGCCATCAACCGCGGGCTCGCGCAGATCCAGCCCGAAAAGGGCCGGCTCGTCCGGCTCCCGGGGCGGGGCGGGAGCACGATCATCGACGACACCTACAACGCCTCGCCCGGGGCCACGCGCTCGGCGCTCGGCGTGCTCCGCGACCTCGACGCGACGCGCCACGTCGCGCTCCTGGGCGACATGCTCGAGCTGGGGGCGGACGAGGTCGAGCAGCACGTGGTCGTGCTCGACGCGGCACGCGAGCACGCCGACCTCGTCGTGGCCGTGGGCGAGATCATGGGCCGAGCCGCCGAGCTCCTGAACTCGGCGGGTCCGGGCGGGGCGGTCCTGACCTTCGCCACGTCGACCGACCTCGCCGACGCCCTGCGGGCGGGGCGGCCGTTCGCGCCGGGCGCGGGCGACGCGGTCCTCGTCAAGGGCTCGCAGGGCGCGCGGATGGAGCGGGTCGCGGCGGCGCTCCTCGACCCCGACGTGGACCCGGCCGACGTGCTCGCGCGGCAGTCGGTGAGCTGGCAGCAGACGGAGTAGCGCGGGGGCGACGAGCCCGCCCCGCCCTCGAATTCCGCCCCGCCCGCCGTCCACCCAGGCGCGCTCGCGGTCGTCGGCGACGACGAGGTGTGGAGCCAGCTCGTGCCGGCCGAGGGCGGGGCGGCCGAGCCGTTCGCCGTCTTCCGGTTCCACTTCCCGGCCGGCGTCGACAACAGCGGGTTCGTCGGGTGGCTCGCCTCCCACCTCAAGCGCGAGCTGGGGACGGGCGTGTTCGTCGTGTGCGGCCAGAACGGAGGGCGGGGCGGGATCTTCGACTACTGGGGCTGCCCGCTCGCCGAGGGGCCGGCCGTGCTCGCGGCCGTCCGCGCGCTCCGCGGCGAAGCGTAGAGAGCATCACGGGCGAGGCGGGTGGATTGCGGAAACCGTTACCTGCCCCGACGTTGTCGCGGCTCGTCCAGCACGCTACCCCCGCCCGTCATGCGCCGCCCCGCCCTCGCCGCCGCGCTCATCGTCCTCGGTCTGGCGGGGTGCGGCTCGTTCCGCCCCGCCCTGCCCGTCGCCCAGGTCATCGACGGGCAGGCGAGCGCCGAGGCCGACGCCTACCTCGACCGGCTCGTGACGGCGGGGCCGGGCGCCAAGCCCGACGTCCGGCGGCTCGTCGCGCAGGCGTGGCCGGTCCTGCCCGACTCGCTCCGGGACAGCCTCGGCGGGGCGCCCGGCTCGCTCCGTCCCGGCGCCGGCGTCGCCCTCGTGGCGTGGTGGAACGGGCAGGACCCGCTGCCGGTGACGGAGGCCAACGAGCGGCTCGTCGAGCACCTCCGCCGCGTGGCCGAGGCCGAGGCTCGGTTTCCTACGCCGCCCGAGAGCACCGCGGGCGGGGCGGGGTACGACGACCGCGGCGCCGTCTACGTCCGATTCGGGGAGCCGGATCAGACCCGGTGGCTCCGGTCCAACACGCTCGACGCATCGATCTCGGAGTTGACCGCGTTCGTTCCCACCAACGCGCTGTGGACCTACGCGAGCGGTGCGACCTTCCTGTTCGTCGAAGACGGGGGAGGGTGGCGGGAGGCGTTCCCGCTCGACCTCCTCCCCCCCGGCCTGTACTACCCCAAGGTCGGCTCGGGGAGCGCGGAGTGGTCCGCGCTCGCAGCCCTCGCCCTCGACGACTTCGTCAGGACGCTCGTGCTCTACGACCCGGCCTACAGTCGGGTCCAGAACGAGCTCCACGACGCGCTCCTCGAGTACACCAACGGAGCGCTCGCGGCGGGGTCTAGAGCCGCTCGCTTCGCGAGCGGCTTCGGGGTTGGGGAGCGGTTCATCGGCGGGAGGACGGGCGGCGTCATAGGCCCCGGGTTCTTCGACTTCGTCCGGTCTGAGCACCGCCGGGCCGTCGCCGCCCGCGACCTCGTGCCCTCGGCCGGGCCGCCGCTCCCGCTCCCTGGTGCGTTCCCGCTCGCTGTCCGGTCCGCCCGGTTCCGGGGCGCCGACGGCAGTCTCCGGGTTGAGCTCGCGTGGGCGCCTGAGCCCGGCGCCTTCGACGGCTTGGGAGACGTAGCCCGGGTGGTCCGCTCGACGGCCCGGCTCCGCGTGGTCGGGGGCCGCCCCGCCCCGCCCGCCGACCGCGTGGCGGCGGTTCCGCCGAAGGCGGTGGGGGCGGGGCGGACGACGCCGGTCGCCACGGCGACGCTCGCGTCCGCCGGCGCCCGCCCCGATGTCGCCGTCCAGGCCGATGTCCTCGACCGCGACGGGGCCATGCTCCGCCACGCCGTCTGGCACGCCGGCCCGCTCGCGCCGCTGGCCGCCGGGCCGGGCGGGCTCGTCGTGAGCGACCCGCTCCCGCACCTCGTCCCCTCCGGCGCGGCGCGTGCGCTCGGAGCGGGCGGGGCGGCCCGCGAGGCGTGGCGGTACCCGTACGCCGCCCTCGTGGCCGGCGCTACGGTCGGCGTCGCCGTCGAGGCGTACGACCTGGGCACGGAGGGCGGCCGGTCGCGGTACGAGGTCGAGCGGTCGGTCTGGGCCGTCCGCGACGGGCGCCGCGAGCTCGTCAGCCTGAGCGCGACGGTCTCGGGCACGTCGTCGTCGACGGGCCGCGAGTTCATCGTGCTCCCAACGCCGGGCGACGTTCGCCCCGGCGACGTGGTCGAGCTGTCCGGCGTGCTCCGCGACCTCGTCACGGGCCGCTCCGGCGAGTGGTCGCTCTCGTTCCAGGTCGCCCGCCCCTACGCCAGCACCGGGGGGTGACGCGTCGCCCAGACTGCCCCGCTCCCCAGAGGAGGCGGTCTCGCAGCGGCGCTGGGGGCGGGGCGGCGACGCACCCCGCCCGGACCTACTTGCAGCCGAACGAGCCGCTGGCCGGCGGCGCGAGGCGGAGCCGGTACGTCGTCCGCCCCGCCCGGCAGACGCCGGCGAGCGCGCCCGTCTCGGTGTCCTGCTCCAGGCTGCACGCGAGCGCCCGGGGGAGCAGCAGGCCCGGCCACCGCGCGCGCGACGTCTCGAACCGGAGCCGGCCGCCCTCCCACGTCGCCGCGCCGTCCTCGGTGACGTCGGCCCGCCGCCCCGCCACGTCGAGGGCGACCGTGAAGCCGCCCGTGCACCGCTCGATCTCGGCCTGGGCGGGGTGGGCGTCGCCGCCGTGCTCCAGCGTGCCCGTCCACGTCCCCGACGGGAGCATCTGCGCCGAGGCGGGGCCGGCGAGGAGCGCGAGCGCGAGCAGGGGGAGGCGGAGCGTCATCGGGCGGGGCGGCTAGCGCGCGCGGAGGTGCGCGGCGAGACGGGCAGGGACGGTGACCGGCTCGGGCCGCACGCGGGACAGGTCGAACGAGGCCGCGACGTCGGCCGCCGCGCGCCGCCCCGCCCCCGGCTGCCCGAGCGCCTCGGCCAGCCAGCCGACGAGCGCCTCGGGCGCCACGCCGGCTTCGCGGAGAGCACGGACCGTGAGGCCCTCGTCCCGCTTCGAGAGCTTCTCGCCGTCCGCCCCGACGGCGAGGGGAACGTGAGCGTAGACGGGCTCCGCCCCGCCCAGCGCCCGCGCGAGCAGGATCTGACGGGCCGTCGAGTCCAGGAGGTCGCGGCCGCGGACGACCTCGGTCACTCCCATCGCCAGGTCGTCCACGACGACGGCGAGTTGGTAGGCCGTTACGCCGTCGCGGCGCTGGAGCACGAAGTCGCCCGTCGTCTGCCGCACGTCCTCCTCGACGAAGCCCACGACGCGGTCGTCGAACGAGACCGGCCCGCCGTCGACTCGGAACCGGAGGGCGCGGTCGGCGCGGGCCTCGGGGTCCTCGAACCAGCCGTCCGCGGGCGGGGCGGGGCGGAGGGCCGGCGGGAACGGCGGCAGGCCCGGCCCGCCGTGCGGGGCGCTCGCGAGGTCGCGGAGATCGCTCCGCGAGACGGCGCACGGGAACAGCCGCCCCGCCCGTGCGAGCCGCGCGAGCGCCGACTCGTAGAGCCCGCCCCGCTCGGACTGCCAGTACGGCGCGTGCGGGCCGCCCACGCCCGGCCCCTCGTCCCAGTCCAGCCCCAGCCACCGCGCGTCCTCCGTCTGGCGCTCGGCGGCGCCGGCCACGGCGCGCGGCCCGTCCAGGTCCTCGACGCGCCAGACGAACCGGCCGCCCCGCCCGCGCACGCTCGCCCACGCCGCGAGCGCCGCGAGCGCGCTGCCGACGTGGAGGTCGCCCGTCGGGCTCGGTGCGAAGCGCCCGACGGGCGGGGCGGCGTCGGCCGAGCGTGGGTCGGAGGGCGGGGCGGGGCGGTCTGGCATCTACTCGATCGGCTGCATAACGTCGGCCAGCAGGCGGTCGTGGAGCCGGTGGCCGCCGGAGAACGACGTGGACTCGTAGGCGACGCCGGCGTCGGTGAGGCGCCGCTCCTCCTTCAAAATGCGGCCGGGTGTGGCGAACGAGTCGCGGTCGCCGGCCACGAGCCGGAGGTCGGCCGCGTTGAGCCACGGCGCGTGCTCGCCCAGGTCGAGGTCGTGCGGGAGCGCCCCGCCCCACAGCACGAGCCGCCCCGCCCGCCGCTCGCGGCTCTGAATGAGCGGGCTGTAGGCCAGCCACCGGACGACCGTCGAGGTCCCCTGGCTAAAGCCCATGCCGCCCAGGCGGACCGCCCGCGGGTCGGCGTCGGCGCGGGCGCAGGCGGCCACGAACACGTCGTCGAGGTAGCGGACGGTGTCGGCGATCTCGGCCTCGCGGTCCTCGCGCGTCATCCAGCTCGCCCCGACGCGCTCGCCCACGCGCCGGCCGCCTTCGGTCACGTAGAACCGGCTGAGCGCCTCGGGCACGACGACGAGCCGGCCGGGCCGGAGCGCGCCCTCGAAGTGGCGGGCGAAGTACGTCGCGAGCTGGCCGTAGCCGTGGCACGCCATCCACACCTCGTCCACCGGCCCGTCCTCCGGCCCCAGCACGGCGTACCGGGCGGTCTTCACGGCGGCGATCTGGCGGACGGTCATGGGCGGGGCGGGGGAGCAGGTCGCGAAAGGTTACGCTCCGCCCGCCGCCACCGGCCGGCCGCCCCGCCCGGTGGGCACGGAGCCACCCCGCCCGTTGTACCACCCCGCCCTCGCGCGTTGCGGGCGGGGTGGCGCATCTTTCCGCCCTCCGCCCTCCGCCCTCCGCCCTCCGCCGATGGCCCACCACAAGCCCACGCTCCCCACCAAGACCTGCGCCGTGTGCGGGCGCCCGTTCGCGTGGCGCCGGAAGTGGGCGCGCGACTGGGAGTCCGTCCGCTACTGCTCCGAGCGGTGCCGGCGGGCCAAGGGATCGGCGGGGCGGCGCGGCGACGGGCGGGGCGGGGCGGCCCAGCCTGGGCCACCGGGCGCCTAGGCCGGCACGTGGCGCACGAGCCCGTACGGCCCCGCGTGGCCGACGTAGCTCCCGAGCACCTCGCGGACCTCGGCGTCGTCGCACGCCACGTCGCCGCCAGCGCCCACGCGGCCGACGGACAGGCGGCTCCCGTCGGTGACGACGACCGCCCCGCCCTCCGCCGCCTCCTCCTCGCTGACGAACACGTAGTGCGCCTCGCCCAGCTCGGCCGTCCGGGCGGCCTCGCCGTCGAGCCGGATCGCGTGGAGACCCGAGAGGTCGCCGAGGAGCGCGCCGAGCGAGAGCCGCCCGGCGGCCGGCTCGACGCGGCCGCCCAGGAACGTCCCCCGCACGTGGACGCCGTCGCCGGGCTCGGCGAGCGCGTACCCGTCCCGGCCGCGGTGGAGGTAGCCCTTGCGCGCGAGCGCCCGGAGGTTCTGCGTCACCGAGTTCGGCGAGCGGTACCCGAAGTGGTCGACGATCTCGCGGTACGTCGGCCACACCTCGCGCGTCTCGACGTGGTCGCGGAGGTAGGCGAGGAACGCGTGCTGCTTGTGGGTCAGTTGGCGACGGCTCATGCAAGGCACCTGCGTGCTGGACGCCTCGAAGGTAGGGCGCGCGGCGTTCCCCTTCATCACGAAACCCCTCTGCGGCGGAAACCGCCACGAAAAAAGGGCGGCCCCGTGCGGAGCCGCCCCACGAGGCGCGTGGAGCGGGGCGGCCCGCTCCGCCGTCCAGCCGTCAGCTCGCGAGCTCCGGCCCGTCGGCGACCGCGTCGCCCGTGGCCACGTTGAGCTCGAGCCGGACCTGGTCGTTGATGAGGTCGTCCTGCATCCCCGGGTACGTGATGCCCCACTTGGTCCGGTCGATGAGGAACGACGCCTCGACGGTCGCGCCGTCGTCCGTGCGCTCGATGACGGCGGGGAACGAGATCTGGTTGGTCTGGTCGCGCATCGTGAGCTGCCCCGTCACCACGTGCGTCGCGGCCTCGGGCAGGAGCGAGTCGGCCGCCGTGACCGGGCGGATCGAGGACGACTGGAACTGGGCCACGGGGTACGTCTCGACCTCGAAAAAGTCGGCGCTCGACAGGTGCTCCGTGAGCCGGTCGTCGTCGCTGTAGACCGTCGTCATGTCGATCTCGATGTCGGCGCCCGTCACCTGGCCGTCGTCGACGTAGACGTCGCCCGTGACGGTGCGGAAGCCGCCGAGGTGGTTGCCGGTGAGCTTGGCCCCGGTCCACTGGACCGTGCTGTCGGTGGCCGAGATGGGGAGGGCGGACCCGGTAAAGGTGATCGGGCCGGTGGTCGCGGTCTCGACCGCCGTCGTCTCGGCGACGGGCGCGTCGCCCACGTCGCCGCAGCCGGCGAGGACGAGACCGGCCGCGGCCAGGGGGATCAGGAAGGAGCGCGTCATGGTCGGGCGGGGTGGTCGTCGTTGCAACAAGAGTTAGAGCGGAGAACCCCACCCCCGTCATCCGGTTCCGCCCCGCCCCGCCGCCCCGCCCGATGAGTCCGCCCCGCCGCGGGCGGCCGCGAGCGCGGCGTCGATCTGGTCGCTCACCTGGCGGACCCGCTCGGGGTACGTGGCCTCGGTGTGCGTGCGGAGGTAGGCGTCGGCGAGCGACTCGACCTCGCGCCGCGTGGGCTCGTCGAGCCGCATGCGGCCGGCCGTCGGGAGGTCGGTCCGCGCGAACACGGCGAACGCGCGGAGGGCGGGGCGGCTGGCGCGGACGCCTGACGACGCCCGCCCGCGCTCGGCGGCATCGGCGCCGGCGGCCAGGACGGTCCCGCTCTGGAGCAGGAGGCGCCCGCCGTCGTCGCCCAGCGCCAGCACGTCCTCGCGCTGGACGTCGGGCGAGAACCCGAGGAGGGCGGCCAGCCGGAGCTGGAACCATGGGAGCGCATTCGCCGGCCGGTCGTCCGACTCGTCTATAAAGTCGAGCGTCTGCGTGACCAGGTTGACGGCGAGCGGGTGGGCCTCGCCCTCGCCGAGCAGCGCGCGCGCGATCTCGACCACGCGGAGCCCCAGCGTGACCCGGTCGAGGTCGGTCCCAAGTCGGCGCCACCGAACAATGGGCGCGGCCTCCTTCAGCGTCTGGAGACCCCGCTGCGGCCGGTAGTAGTAGACGGCCTGGACGTACGACATGGGCTGGAGCGCCGACCCGAACTGGCTCGTCGGCCGCCGCGCCCCGCGCGCGATGACGCCGATGACGCCGTGCTGGCGCGTGAGGAGCCGGACGATCCGGCTCGTCTCGCCGTAGTCGAAGGCGTGGAGGACGACGGCGTCGGTGCGGACGATCATGGGCGGGGTACGCCCGCCCCGCCCCGCTTGTGCCCCGCCCCGCCCGCTCACGGATTGCTGAGGAGCGCGGGCGGGGCGGGGTTACGTCGCCGGCCGGCGCGCGTCTAGCGGAGCCCACCCGCCGCCCCGCCCGTGCGCTGGCTCTACCGTCTCCAGACTCGCGTCGGCCTCACCGGCCCCGAGGCGACCGCCGCCCTCGTCCTGCTCGGCGCCCTCGCCGCCGGGCTCGTCGCCGGGCGCCTCCGGTCAGCGTCCGAGCCCGTTCCGGCCGATCTCTACGCGGCGGCCGACGCCGCCTTTGCCGCCGCGGACGGCGGGCGGGGTGGGGCCGCCCCGCCCGCACAGACGGGGGCCGCTCCGCCCGCCGAGACCGCCCCGGCCAACTCGCTCGCCGACGCGCCCGCGGCCCAGGTCGCCGCCGCCGAGGTGGCCGCCGCCGCCGCCCCACGCCGGGCGTCGAAGCCGCCGCCCGCGCCGACGAACCTCAACACGGCCTCGGCCGCCGACCTCCAGCGGCTGCCCGGGATCGGCCCGGCGCTGGCGGGGCGGATCGTCGCCTACCGCGAGACGAACGGGCCGTTTCGGAGCCCGGACCAGATCGTCGAGGTCAAGGGCATCGGGGACAAGACGTTCGAGAAGCTGGCGCCCTGGCTCCACCTGTAGCGGGCGGACTGTAGCGCGCGGGCGGGGCGGCGCCTCCTGGAACGACCGCGGACTGCCGGCCTCGCGCACCACGCAACACCGGACACGCAACACCCGCGGGCGGGGCGGCGCTACCGCATCGAGCCGTAGGCGCGCATGACGGACCCGTTGTGGATCGTCCCGGCCGTCCCGCACAGCGTCACGCACAGGCCGGCCACCTCGGCCACGTCGACCCCGCGGGCGTCCTCGGGCTCGTCGCCGAACAGGATGAGCGACGGGGCCACGGCCGTCGCCGTGATCTCGGCGTCGCGGTGCTCGGCGGCGACGGACTCGACCAGGCGGAGCACGCCGGCCTTCGACGCCGAGTAGGCCGCCTGCTCCGGCGCGCCCCGGTCCACGCCCTGCCCCGACGCCACGCCGACGAGGTGGCCCGGCACGCCGGCCGCCGCCATCCGCCGGACGGCCTCGCGGAACACGATGAACACGCTCGTGAGGTTCACGTCGAGGACCGCCCGCCACTCGGCCAGCGTCGTCTCGGCGAACGGCCGCCCGTCCCACATCCCGACCGTGTGGACGACGGCGTCCGGCGTGCCCATCCGCTCGGCGACGGTGCCGAACGCCTCGGCCACCGAGTGCTCGTCGGTCACGTCGGCCTTGAGGACGAGGGCGCCGGCCGCCCCGCTCGGGTCCTGGTCGAGCGAGGCCACGCGCGCGCCGGCGTCCTCGAGTTGGTCGACGACGACGCGGCCGAGGCGGCCGGCGGCGCCGGTAACGACGACGACGCGGTCGGTGAGGTCGGGGGCAACGGGCATAACGTGGGGGTCTACTCGGACGACGTGTGGTCGTGGACGACGCGCCAGCCGTCGGGCGTCTGGGCGAGGACGAGCGTGAACAGGCCGCCCGGCCCCGCGCCCGGGGCGTCGCCCGCGCGCTGGAGGCGCCAGCGGCCCCACGCGAGCGCGCGGTCGGCGGCGAGGGCGTGGACGGTCAGGTCCGAGAACACGAGCTGGCCCATGGCCTCGGCGTCGGGGTAGCCGCGCTGGTACCCGGCGAGCGCCTCGTCCCAGCCGCGGCGGACCGCCCCGCCCGAGAGGAACGTGAGCGTGTCGGTCTGGGCGTAGCCCTCCATGAAGCCGCGCACCGAGCCCTGGTTCCACGCCTCGACCTGGGCCGCGAGCGCCGCGCGGACGCCGGCGCCCACCGCCGCCGTGTCGGCCGCCGCGGGCGGGGCGGTCACAGCGGGCGGGGTGGCCGCCCCGCCCAGGCCGCCGCAGCCGGTCGCGCCGAGCGCGGCGCAGAGGAGGGCGAGTCGGAACCGGGACATATGGAGCGGTGGGGGGACAAAAACTACACACGGACGGGCGCCCGCCGGGCCACCGCCGCCGCGGGCCGCGTCGCCCGTTGGGCACGGAGAAGCTCCCTTGTCCGTCCGCGCCCGTCCCTGTAGCTTCCCCGCGTAAGACGGCACGCTTCTGGAGGCGGCCGCCACCCCGCCCCGTCCGGGGGCTCGCCCGCCTGCCGACCCCGCCCGCGCCCTATCGCCGAGTTCGCTACGCCCCGCCTGCTCCCGCCGACGGCCCCGTCTGGGCCGTCCCCCGAGCGCAGGCGCTCCTAGCAGCCCGACCGACGTCTTGCGCGCGCTCACCCCGCGGACTCCCCCCACGCCCCGCCGGCGCCTCGCCCTCCTCGGCGCGGCGTCCGTCGGCGTCCTCCTCGTGCTCGCCGCGCACGCGGGCACGGTCGAGGCCGGCCCCGGCGCGCCGCGCGGGGCGGGGTGGCTGGCCCCGGCCGACAGCGATACGGTCCGCACCACCCCGCCCGCCCCCGCCCCGCCCGCGGCGGTCCCGCTCCGTGCCGCCCCGCCCGCCGCCGGCGACTCTGCGCTCGTGGGCGGGGCGGCCGACTCCACGGAGCGGGCCGAGGCCTACTTCCGCGGTCCGCGGGCGCCCGGCCTCGGGGCCGCCCTCGCGGCCCGGCGGCGGCCCGGCGTCCGCGGCCGGCTGGGGACGTACTGGCGCCGCGAGGTCACGCTGGACTCGGCCGCCTACCGCTACCGCGTCCGCGAGACGGTCGGCGACGCCGACGTCCGGGCGCCGGCCGACGTCGGCCTCGGCGAGTTCCTCATGGCCCGGCGGCAGGAGGCCGTCGGCGAGACGTTCCGGTCGCTGGCCGCCCAGCGCTCCCAGCGCCAGACACGCCGGAACGGGCTCGGGTTCGCCGTCGAGATCCCGGGCGGGGAGGAGAGCGCGTTCCGCACCCTGTTCGGGAAGAACGAGGTGTCGCTGACCGTGAACGGGACGTCGGACCTCAACCTCGGCGTTCGCTACGACCAGAGCGACATCCAGGCCGCCCGGCGGCTGAAGCCGCCCGGCGTCGACCCCGACTTCGGCCAGGACCTCACGCTCAACATCGCCGGCATGGTCGGCGACAAGCTGACCGTCAACGTCAACTACGACACGAACAGCCAGTTCGAGTTCGAGAACCAGGTCTCGCTCGTCTACGAGGGCTACGAGGACGACATCCTCCAGCGGTTCGAGGCGGGCAACGTGTTCCTCCAGACGCCGGCCACGCTCATCCAGGGCGGCCAGCGCCTGTTCGGGCTCCGCACCGACTTCCAGTTCGGCCCGCTCGCAGTCACCGCCGTGGCGAGCCAGAAGGACGCCCAGACCGTCCAGCAGACGATCACGGGCGGGGCGGACGTGCGGACGTTCGCGCTCGCGCCCTACGACTACGAGGACGACACGCACTTTTTCCTCGGCTACGCCTTCCACAACTGGTGGGACGCCGGCCACCAGGACCCCAGCCAGCCGACGCTCCCGCCGGGCGCCCCCGGCCAGGCCGGCTTCCGCGAGCTCGTCGGCGTCCAGGTGTGGAAGCACGAGCCGTCGCTGCGGACGCTGATCCGCGAGGACCAGGAGACGACGTGGGCCGTCGCCCTCGCCGACCTCGGCGAGCCGGCCGCCGTGCTCGCGGGCGGGGAGGCCTACCTCGGCGCGTTCGACGCGGCCACGGGCCAGTACGAGAACGCCGCCGCCCCGCTCCCCGACCCCGCCCTCGACCAGTACACCGAGGCCATCCTCGCCCCGGTCCGCGAGGACGGCTCCTCGACCGGCGCCGACAACATCCTGGGGTCAGGCGCCTCGATCCCCCAGAGCGCCCTCTTCAACAACGTGTTCCGGCTCCTCCGCGACGGCGTCGACTACACCGTCGACGGCCAGCTTGGGTGGCTCTCGCTGACGACGGCGCTGACCGAGGACGAGGTGCTGGCCGTGGCCTACCAGTACCGGACGGCCGACGGCCGCCTCGTCAGCGTCGGCGACTACCTCCAGCCCGCCCAGAGCTCGGCGCAGACCGGGCCGCGGACCATCCTCAAGCTCCTCCGCGCGCCGACGCCGGTCCCCGAGGACCCCCTCTGGGACCTCACGCTCCGCAACGTCTACCGCGTCGGCGGGCGGAGCCTGAGCGCGTCCACGTTCGACCTCGCCCTCACGTTCGAGCCCCCCGGCGGGACGCCGAACGAGATCCCCAGCGGCCTCTCGCTCGGGGGGCGCACGCTGCTCGCGGCGTTCGGGCTCGACCGGCTCGGCGAGCAGGGCCAGTCGCGCGCCGACAACACGTTCGACTTCCGCGTCGGCTACACGATCGACCCCGGGGCCGGCCGCGTCATCTTCCCCACGCGCCAGCCGTTCGGCGACTACGCCGAGGCCCTCATCCGCACCGGGCAGACCGTGACCCGGGGCGACCGGCTGACGGTGGCGTTCGAGGGCCTCGACGAGGCCGCCGCGCTCGACCTCTACGCCCCGGTCCTCGGCGCCCGGCCCGACGCCCGCGACCTCTACGACGTGAAGCGGGCCAACGCGCAGCGCCAGATCCAGGGGCTCGCGCGCTACCGGATCGCCGGCGAGTACCGGAGCGCGACGCAGTCGGTGTTCCCGCTCGGGTTCCAGATCGTCGAGGGCACCGTCCGCGTGACGTCGGACGGCCGGGAGCTCGCCGAGGGCACCGACTACCGCGTGAACACCACGAGCGGGACCGTCGAGATCGTCAACCCGCTCTACCTCCAGAGCGGCCAGCAGATCGAGGTCACGGCCGAGCAGCAGGACCTGTTCGCCGTGACGTCGAAGACGCTCCTCGGGCTCCGGGCCGACTACCGGATCTCGGAGAACGCGCTCCTCGGAGCCACGTGGATGCAGCTCTCGGAGCGGCCGCCGGTCGGCGTGGGCAAGTTCCAGGTGGGCGCCGAGGCCCTCGACAACACGGTCGTCGGCGTCGACGGCTCGTACCTCGCCGCGCCCCGGTGGCTCACGAGGGCCGTCGACGCGCTCCCGCTCATCCAGACGCGGGCGCCGTCGGCCGTCGAGCTCCGCGGCGAGTACGCCCGCCTGACGCCGGGCCACCCCCAGACGCGGACGTTCGGCGAGGCCCGGGGCGCGCTCCGCGACGCGGGCCTCGACTTTGCCGACGACGAGCTCGCCGGCGTCAGCTACATCGACGACTTCGAGGGGAGCGAGACGGCGTACACGGCCCCGCAGCAGACGACGGGGTGGTCCCTCGCGGCGGCGCCCGAGTCGGCCGGTCCGCCGGGCACGACGCTCCGGCCGGCGGGCGGGGCGGGCGTGACCTCCCCCGACCTCAAAAACAACTGGCGCGGCCTGTTCACGTGGTACTCGCTCGCTGAGGGGGACTACGAGGGGTACGAGGAGCGGGGCCTGCTCACGCCGGCGGCGTCGCCGATCTCGCGGGT
This sequence comes from Rubrivirga litoralis, assembly GCF_031846415.1. Classification (NCBI taxonomy): domain Bacteria; kingdom Pseudomonadati; phylum Rhodothermota; class Rhodothermia; order Rhodothermales; family Rubricoccaceae; genus Rubrivirga; species Rubrivirga litoralis. The sequence continues at coordinate 220,322 of NZ_JAVRHT010000001.1, forward strand.
CGACCTGTACGAGATCCCGGGGACGCCGACGCGCGAGGACGTGCTCCCGCTCGGCCTGCTCGACGTCTACTTCGACCCGACGCGGCGCGGCCCCCACAACTACAGCGACGAGCTCGACGCCACGCTTGGCCCGCGGCGCCGCGACGTCTGGGGCGGGTTCGTGCGCCCGATCGAGGGCGCGTTCTCGGACTTTGGCGGCCGGAACAACGTCGAGTTCGTCGAGATGCTGTTCGCCCCGCTCGGCGGCCGGGACGGGCGCGAGCCGGTCGCGCCGGGCGCGCGGATGTACCTCGACCTGGGCCAGGTGAACGAGGACGTCCTCCCGAACGGGGTCTTCAACAGCGAGGATGGCCTGGGCAACAACCCGTCGGTCGACGCCGCGCCGTTCGACGCCTTTAGCCGCCGGCCGTCGCAGCAGGCGAACGGGGTCGTCGACTTTTTCGACGGGACGGGGCAGACCGAGGACGTGGGCATCGACGGGCTCCCGACCCGCCCCGCCCTCACGGCGAGTGGGGGCACGCCCTACGCGTTCAGCGAGGAGTCCCAGTTCGCGCCGTTCCTCGCGCGGCTCCCCGCGGGCGGGGCGGTGCGCGCGCGGGCGCTCGCGGACCCCTCGGGCGACGACTTCCACAACTTCGACGACGACGAGTACTTCGACGGCCCGCTCTTTCCGGGCGGGGCGTCGGTCCAGGAGCGGTACGGGGCCTACTACCCGGCGACCGAGCTGAACTCGCCGATCGCGCGGAGCCGGATCATCGACGGCGGCCGGGGCCTGACGGCGAGACCCGACAACGAGGACATCGACGAGAACGGCCGGACCAACACGGCCGACCAGTACCACCGCTACGAGATCCCGCTCGACGACGCCGGCCTCCGCGCGAGCCCTTTTTTCCGCGAAGCCATCGACGTCGACAACCGCGTGGCCGGGCGCCAGACGTGGTACCTCCTCCGCATCCCGGTCCGCACCCCGGACCGGACCGTCGTGGGGCTGGCCGACACGTCGGACTTTTCGCGGATCGAGGCCGTCCGCCTGTGGACGACGGGCCACGACAAGCCGGCCACGATCCGGTTCGCGTCGTTCGAGCTGGCGGGGAGCCAGTGGCTCAAGTCGGGGCAGGTGGGCCGCGTCGGGGCCGGCGACTCGACGTCCACGCTCGGCCCCGAGCCCAGCCTGTTCGTGGCCTCGATCAACAACGAGGAGAACCCCTCGACCTACGCCGTCCCGCGCGGGACCGTCCTCAACACGACGCCGTCGGTCTCGGGCGGGGCGGCGCAGACGCAGCGCGAGAAGGCGCTCGTGTTCCGGGCCGAGGGGCTGGGCGAGGGGCGCCGGGCGGCGATCGTGCGGTCGTACGCGACGCGGCCGCTCGACCTCACGAAGTACCGGAACCTGCGGATGGCCGTCCACGGCGACGGGTTCGACCGCCGCGACTCGGTCCGCGTGTTCCTCCGCATTGGCGACGACGAGGCCGAGAACTACTACGAGATCGAGCAGCCGGCGTACCCGTTCGACCCCGCGCGGCTGGCGGCGCTCGCGCCGTGCCCGCCGGCGGCGCCGTCGAACTGCGCCCGCTCGGACAGCCTGTGGCAGACGCAGGTGCCCGTCGGCGGCGCGCGCGTCGACCTCAACCCGGTCAACCTCGTGCTCCGCGAGCTCAACGCGCTCAAGCGCGCGCGCGACCTCAGCGCCACCCCGCCCGGGGCGCGGTTTACGCGGGCGGCCACCGAGGACGGCGTGGCGCCCGGCGCGCGGCTCACGGTCCGCGGCGAGCCGTCGCTCCAGGACGTCCGCACGGTCGTGCTCGGCGTGCGGAACGCGCCGGGCGGGGCGGCCGCCCCGCTCGACGTCGAGGTGTGGTACAACGAGCTCCGCGTGTCGGGCTACGACGAGGAGGGCGGCGGGAGCGGGTTCCTGCTCGCGAACGTGGCGCTGGCCGACGTGGCGACGGTGAACGCCCGGCTGAGCTTCATCGACGACGGGTTCGGCGACCTGGGCGGGGCGCTCGGCGGGCGGTCGTTCGCGGCGCAGCGGGCGTTCACGCTCACGTCGACGTTCGCGGCGCACAAGCTGCTCCCCGAGCGGTTCGGGTGGGCCATCCCCGTCAGCGTCTCGGCGACGGAGAACACGTCGACCCCGCGGTTCGACCCCGACAACGGCGACGTCCGCCTGGACGACCTCGCCGACGCCGTCGCGGAGCAGGGCGGGGGGGCGGGGCGGCGCGAGCTGACGGCCGACGAAGTCGTGCGGCGCGCGCAGACGGCGACGAGCTCGCGGAACGTCCGCGTGCAGGCGACGAAGACCGGGAGCCGCTCGCCGTGGCTCCGCTACACGGTCGACGGCCTGACGGCGAGCTACACGCTCTCGACGCAGGACGGGCGGAACCCGTCGAGCGCGCGGAGCGCCCAGGACACGTGGACGGGCAACCTCGCCTACCGGCTGACGGTCCCGGAGCCGTTCCCCGTCCGGCCGTTCGGGTTCGCGCGCGGCGTGCCGGTGTTGGGGAGCGTGCTGGGCGGGCTCCAGCTGAACCTGCTGCCCCAGTCGCTCAGCCTCTCGGCCGACGTCGCCCGGCGGACGTCGGCGACCGAGCCGCGCCTCCGCGAGCAGTTTCTGGGCGAGCCCGACGAGGTCCAGTCGTTCCGTGCCTTTACGCGGCGGACGCAGCTGTTCGACCACGGGCGCCAGATCGACGTCCGCTACAACCCGTTCTCGTTCCTCCAGCTGAGCTACGCCTCGAACACGGACCAGGACCTGGGGCGGGCGGGGCAGCGCGAGACGCTCCGCTACCTCGTCCGCGACCCGAGCGGCCCGTTCCAGCGGGTCTACGAGTTCGACCCGCTGGACCTCGCCGGCGGCGACGTCCGCGACGACCCCGGCGTGCTGGCCGACCTCGCGGCGGCCGGGCTCCTGGAGGACGGGGCGTTCCCGGCGGGCGTCGAGGTCCTGGGCGGGGCGGCGATCGACGTGCTGCCCGTGGGGGAGGCGCTGGGGAACCTGTTCGGGAGCGGGCCGGGGCTCCGCACGCGGCGCTACGACCAGACGCTGACGACGACGCTGCGCGTGAGCACGCGGCGCGTCAAGTGGCTGTCGTGGCTCCAGCCGCAGGCCCTCAGCTACTCGGCGAACTACTCGTGGGCCGACCAGCCGATCGCGTCGGCGCCGGACCTCGAGGTGGCCTCGGCGGGCACGCGCGGCCAGGTCCAGTCCAGCCTCCGGATCGTCCCGCGTGACTTTTGGCGCCTGTTCCCGTTCTACCGCCGCCTGGAGGCGGCGGCGGGGCGGGGCGGGGCGGCCCCGGGCGCCGAGGCCCGGAGTGCCGAGGGCGGGGCGGCGGCCGACAGCGCCGGGCGTGGGGCGCTCCCAGTCCGGCTCGCGCGCGGCGCGTTCCTGGGGCTGACCGGCATCGACGACGTCACGCTGACGTACCGGGGCTCGCTGACGTCGGCGACGGGCGGGCTCGAGGGGCAGGGGTACAGCCTGTTCTCGGCGCTCTCGGGGGCCGCCCCGCCCATCGGCTACCGCCTGGGGCTCGACCGCGAGCTCGGCCTCGACCGCCGCGTGTTCGACGACCGCGTCAACCGCTTCGGCGACCAGTCGGGGACGCAGCACGACCTCGACGCGCGGACGCAGCTGTCGCCGTTCCGCGGCCTCAACGTGGGCCTCACGTGGCGCGTCGGGTGGTCGTCGACGAGGGACCGGAGCTTTAGCCCGAACCTCCTCGGCGGGCTCAGCGAGGGCCTCCCGCAGTTCCGGGGGGCCGGCGAGGCGACGGTGCTCTCGTTCGGGGCGTCGTACCGCGGGTTCGTCCGGCGCCAGGCCGACCGCTACCTCGCCGACCGCGAGGCGGCGGGCGGGGCGGAGCGGGGCCAGACGATCGGGTCCGAGGTGCTCTCGCCGACGGGCTTGGCCGAGGACTTCGGCGCCGAGTTCGGGCGCGGGGCGGGGCGGTTCGGGCCGGGCGGGTTCTACCCGGTCCCGCTCCCCAGCTGGACCGTCACGTACTCGGGCCTCGAACGGCTCCCGGTGCTCCGGTCGCTCGCGGAGAGCGTCTCGCTCCAGCACGGGTACTCGTCGACGAGCCAGGTCGGCGTGGGCACGTTCTACGCCGATCCCGAGCGGCCCCGGCTCCCGGAGCTCGACGGCGTGCGCCTGGCCGGGGCGGCGACGTTCGCGGAGGACGGGTTCGACGAGCCGGTCTCGCTCTCGGTCAACCAGCGGTTCCAGCCGCTCCTCGGCGTCACGGTCGGGTGGAAGGGCGGCGTGCAGACGAGTGTGAAGTGGAACCAGAGCACCGTCTACCAGCTGGCGACGGCGGCGGCGGACGTGAACGAGAAGTCGGCCCGCGACGTCCGGCTCGAAGTCGGGTACGCGAAGACGGGCCTGAACCTGCTCGGGCTCGGCCGGCTCAACAACAACGTGCGCGTGACGCTGACGGCGTCGTTCGCCGACGACCACTTTATGCAGTACCCGCTCCGCGAGGACCTCGGCCGCGTCGTGGCGGAGGCGCTGGGGGGCGACGCGGAGCCGGAGGGGGACGGCGACCCGTTCCGCGACCCGGAGCCGCGGTTCACGAAGCGGCTCCTGCTCTCGCCCCGCGTCAGCTACACGGTCTCGGACCGGGTCACGGCCGACGTCTTCGCGACCTACGAGCGCCTGGACCAGACGCTCGGCGGCGGCGGTAACACGCGCTTCAACGGCGGCGTCAACCTGCGCGTCCTGTTCTCGAACTAGGGCAGGGGTGCGGGGTATCGGGTACGAGATGCGGCCACGACACGCCGGCCCGCCCCGGCCCGCCGTCGCATGCAACGGCGCTCCCGCCCCGCCCTCGCCTCGCCGCCTTGACCCCGCGTGGGCGGGGTGGGCGTTCTCCCGCCTTCCGCCTTCCCGCCATGTCCCACCCCGCCCACGTCGTTCGTCTGGGCCGCGCGCCGTACCGGGACGTGTGGGCGCTCCAGCAGGAGCTCCAAGACGGCCTCATCGCAGCGAAGCGGGCCGCCCCGCCCGAGTCCCCGCCGCACACCGTCCTCGTGGTCGAGCACGACCCCGTCATCACGCTGGGCAAGAGCGGCGACGCGGCCAACGTGGTCACGCCCGAAGCCGAGCTCGCGCGGCGGGGCGTCGAGGTCGTGCGCGTGGACCGGGGCGGCGACGTGACGGTCCACGGGCCGGGGCAGGTCGTGGTGTACCCGGTCCTCGACCTCGACCGGCTGGAGACGCCCGAGGGCGCCCCGCTCCGCGACCTCCACCGCTACCTCCGCGAGCTCGAGGAGGCCGTCATCCGCACGTGCGCCGACGGCGGCGTAGCCGCCGGCCGCGTGGCGGGGCGGACGGGCGTGTGGGTCGGCCCCGACGACCGGCCGGAGCGGAAGGTGTGCGCGATGGGCGTCCGGTGCAGCCGCTGGGTGACCATGCACGGCCTGGCCCTCAACGTGACGACGGACCTCGCCCTGTTCGACCTTGTCGTCCCGTGTGGGATCGCCGACCGGGCCGTGACCTCGCTGGCTGCCGAGGGCGCCCGGCTCGCCGATCCCGCGGCCGTGACGGACCGCCTCCTGACCCACCTCGCGGACCGCCTGGGGCTCGACCTGGAGGAGGCGGGCGGGGTGGACACAGAGCGCGCCGCGCCGGCGGGCGTGTAATTCTCCCGCAGGCGCAACCCGGGGCGGGGCGGCGTACGTTGCACCCGCCCCGCCCGGACGGCGGACCCCCTCTTGTCTCCCTCCTCCCCGCGCACACGCCATGGCCGCCCCGTTCAACGTCGAGCAGTTCGCCCTCCAGCTCCTCACCGAGTCCCTCTTCTACGACGAGGAGTACGGGGCGCTCGGGAACGTGAGCCTGATCGACAAGGAGAGCGTCCGCGAGCGGTACCTGGCCTCCTACGACCCCGACCGCGACACCTTCCTCATCGAGGAGGCCGTCGAGTGGGAGGAGCTGGACGCCGACGAGGACGGCGAGGTCGACTACGCGCTCGCCGTCGACGGCGAGGAGCACGGGACGTACGGGACGCCCGAGGAGGCGGCCGAGGTGCTCATGGCGCTCGCCCGCGACAAGAATCTGGCGCCCAGCTTCATGATCCTCTTCGACGAGGAAACGGGCTAGGCATGGAGAATGCGGAATGTTGAACGGCGAAGGGCGGTCCACTTTCGCCATTCAACATTCGTCATTCCGCATTCGACCACCCCGCCCAGGCCAGCGTGCCCCACCCGACGAGGAAGGCCACGCCGCCGAGCGGCGTCACGGCCCCGAGGGCGGGGAGGTCGAGGAGCACGAGCGCCGCGAGGCTCCCCGAGAACAGCGCCACGCCGGCGAGGAACAGCCACCCCGCCCGCAGCGCCGCGCGCGCGCCAGTCTGGCCGGCGACGAGCGCCGCGAGAACGGCCGCGAGCGCGTGGACCTGCCCGTAGGCCGCGCCCGTCCGCCAGACGTCGAGGCGGGCGGGGGGGACCGCGTCGGCGAGCGCGTGCGCCCCGAAGGCGCCGGCCGCCACCATCAGGCCACCGACGACGGCCGCGGCGGCGACGAGCCGCCCCGCCCCTGGAGAGAGAGGTCGGCTCACTGCTCGGGGAGGGCGGGGAGGACCTGGAACGGAACGACGGTGTCGTTGACCTTCAGCGTGTAGCTGCCGGCCGCGAAGGCGCCGTCGAGCGGGAGGTAGAACCGGAACGGCCGGACGACCGCCGCGCAGACCGTTTCGAGCGGCTGCCGCATGGCGAGCGTCGCCGTCACGTAGTGGCCCGCCCGCTCCTGACGAACGTCCGAGAGCGCCGAGCACGCGTCGGGAAACGCGCCCAGAACGACGGCCTCGACCGCCACGCCGTCGCCCGGGGCGGGGCGGCCCGCCGCGCGCACGCCGACGGAGTCGACGACGGCGGGGAAGGCGAGCGTGCGGACGGTGGTGTCGGGCGGGGCGAGCGCGACGGTCGTGCGGCCGCCGACCGCCCCGCCCACGCGGTACCCGTAGCGGTCGGGCGCGGCGGCCTCACCCGAGCCGCCGCAGGCGGTCAGGAGTAGGGCACCGCCGAGGAGGAGCGCGCGCGCCGTCACGCGCCCTCCGGGTCCGCCCCGCCCTCGCCCATCTCGCCCTCGCCTGTCGCGCCCTCGTCTGTCTCGCCCGAGGGCGCGGCGGCGTTCGGCGGCGGCGTGCCCTCTTCGAGGAGCGCGGCCGTCGGGTGCTCGTCGGTGACGGTCTGGGTTGGGGCGTCGCCCCAGAGCCGCTCCAGGTCGTAGTGCGCCCTTAACTCGGTGTCGAACACATGGACGGCCAGGTCGAAGTAGTCGAGCACGATCCACCGGCTCGTCCCCGGCTGCCCCTCGCGCGAGACCGGCCGCTCGCCGGCCTCGGTCCGCAGCCGGTCGACCACGCCGTCCACGATGGCCTTGATCTGGAGGTCCGACTCGCCGGTCGCGAGCACGAAGTAGTCGACCTCGCCGGAGATCCCCCGGAGGTCCATGACGGCCACGTCGAGCGCCCGCTTGTCGAGGGCGGCGTCGAGCGCGAGTTGGGCGAGCACGCGGCCCGGCGTCGGTCCGGTGCGGGGCGGGCTCTGAGGCTGGGGCGAGGCGGAGGGCATACGGTCGGGGGCTAGTCGGAGGCGGGCGGGGCGGGGCGGTCGAAGGGGGCGAGCGCGGGGTAGTCGGCGCCCAGCGTGACGGTCACGTCGAGGGCGTAGTCGTTGGCGGGGCCGCCGGTGACGACGGCCTCGGGGCTGAGCCCGAGCGCCTGCGCCACGTGGCGCGCGTCGCCCGGGGTCCCGGCGCGGACGACGACGGTCGACGTGGGCTGGCGGTCGGCGTTCCCCAGGCCGACCACGTCGAAGCCGCGGCGGCGGAGGTGGGCCGTGGTCCGGGACGCGAGCCCGTCGACGACGGAGCCGTTGCGGACCTCGACCTTGATCCGGCTGAGGTCCTCGGCGACCTCGCGCGTCGGCGTCGTGCGGGGCACGAACGTCCGGCTCGCGAACCCGTAGAGGAGGACGAGGACGAGCACCCCGCCCGCGACGAGCGCCACGTTGAGGAGGCCGTCCGTTAGCCGCGAGTCGGCCACGGGGCTACCGGCCGTCGCGGAAGAAGAGGGCGTCGCCGTCGGACGGCGCGAACGTGGCCGAGAACCCGGTCCGCCCGTACGCCCGCCCATAGGCGCCGGGGCCGTATCCGTAGGCCCCGTAGCCGTAGCCCCGCCCGTAGCCGTACGGCGAGCCGTAGGTCCCGTGCGGGCTCTGCTGCACCCGGAGCTGGAACGTCATGTTCTCGGTCGGCCGGTAGGCCAGCTCGGCGTTGCGGAGGAACACGCGGACGTCGCTCGCCCCGTCGAACCCGAGCGCCGACTGCACGCCGGCCGAGCCGAACGGGCTGTGCGCCACGCCCACGTCGACGCGCCCCGCCAGCTTCGCCGACGGCTGCCAGCGGAGCGACGACGTGAACACGCCCAGGCCTACGCCGCCCGCGGGGCCGGACCCGTACGAGAGCTCGTAGGAGTGGCCCAGCTTGAGGGTCTCGGCGTTGAACAGCTTCCCGAGGCTGAGCCCGCCCGGGGCGTCGGTGAGCGCCACGGGCGCCTGCCGCCCGGGGAGATCGGCCGTCCGCTGGGCGGCGGCGGGCGTGGAGGCCGCGAGGGCGAGCGCGAGGACGGCCAGGAGCGCGAACGGGGGCGGGGCGGGGCGGCGCATGGGCAGGGCGGGCGGGGCGGCCAGAATAACCTGGGGCGGGGCGGGACGTCGTCCAACGCCGGGCGCTCCAGAAGGTCCCCCAACGGCCCACGCCGGGCGGTGGTGCGCGGGGCGGGGCGGTGGAAGGGCCGCCCCGCCCGCGTGGTCGGCTCAGGACACGGAGCGGTAACACGCCGCGCGGCCGCCCCGCCCTAGCTTGACGGCCGCCCCGCCCGCCCCGCCCCCGATGGCCCCCGAGACCGCCACGGTCCTCGTCGTCGACGACGAGCCCGACCTCGTCGAGCTGATCCAGTACGCGCTCGAGGCCCAGGGCTTCACCGTCCTCACGGCGGCCGACGGCGTCGAGGCGCTGGCGCTCGCCGAAGCCGAAAGGCCGGACCTCCTCGTCGTCGACATCATGATGCCGCGGATGGACGGGATCGCGCTGACGGCCCAGGTCCGCGAGCGCGGCGCGCTCCGGCTCACCCCGATCCTGATGCTGACGGCGCGGACCGACGAGCGCGACGAGATCGCGGGCCTCCAGGCCGGCGCCGACGACTACCTCCCGAAGCCGGTCTCGCCCAAGCGGCTCGTGAGCCGCGTGAAGGCGCTCCTGCGCCGCGTCGAGCGCGAGGACGGGGCGACGACGAGCCAGGTCCGCGTCCACGACCTCGTCGTCGACCGCGAGCGGTACGTCGTCGAGCGCCCAGACGCCGACGAGACGTTCCGGCTCCCGCGCAAGGAGTTCGAGCTCCTGTTCTTCCTGGCGAGCCACCCCGGCCGCGTGTTCGAGCGCGACGAGCTGCTCTCGGCCGTCTGGGGGCCGGACGTCGTCGTGGTCGACCGGACCGTCGACGTCCACGTGCGGAAGATCCGGGAGAAGATCGGGAGCGACTACATCGAGACGGTCAAGGGCGTGGGCTACCGGCTGGCCGAGGCCGTCTAGAGCAACGTGCAGGTGGGTACAGGGTACTCGGTACAGGGTACGCGAGCGCCGAGGTCAGATCGGGCCGTACCTCGTACCCGGTACTCCGTACCCACCCGAAGTACCCACCCGAAAGGAGCTCCAGGGCGCCGGGCGGGGCGGAGTATCCTGCGCCCGCCCCGCCCCGCGGAGCCGCCCCGCCCCGAGCGCGATGCCCGCCCCGCCCCGCTTCCACCGCCTGTCCCTCCGCGTCGCCGTGGCCGTGGCCGGCGCGGTCGCGGTCGCCGGCGTCGCGGGCGCCCTCGCGCTCGGCGCGGGCGGGGCGGGCGCGGTCGCAGGGCTCGCGCTGGCAGCTGTCGCCGGCGTGGCCACGTACGTGGCCGTCTCGCGCCAGGTGGCCGAGCGCCTCGACCTGGCGCGGCGGACGCTCCGCGACGCCCGCAAGCGGCGGTTCGACGCGCTCGCCCGGCTCCCGGGCACCCGCCGCGACGACCGCGACGAGCTCGACGCGCTCACCCGTCAAGTCGGGCGGGCGGGGCGGGCTCTCCAGGAGGAGATCAAGCGGCTCGAACGCGTCGAGAGCTATCGCCGCGAGTTCCTGGGCGACGTGAGCCACGAGCTCCGCACGCCCATCTTCGCGATCGCCGGGTTCGCCGAGACGCTCCTCGACGGCGCCCTCGACGACGACCGCGTGCGGCGGCGGTTCGTCGAGAAGGTGCTCTCGAACGCGCGCCGCCTCGAAACCTTGACGCGCGACCTCTCCGACATCTCGAAGCTCGAAACCGGCCAGCTCGTGCTCGACCGGGCCGCCTTCGACCTCGCCGCGGTCCTAGCCGACGTGGTCGACGGCCTGGAGCCGGCCGCTGCCGCGCGCGGCGTCGGGCTCGCGGCCCGCCCCGCCCCCGGCCTCCCGCCGGTCGTGGGCGACCGCGACCGCGTGCGGCAGGTGCTGGCGAACCTGGCCGAGAACGCGCTCAAGTACAACGAGCGGGGCGGCTCGGTCGAGCTCACGGCCCGGCTCCGCCCGACCGGCGAGGTCCGCGTGGCCGTGGTCGACGACGGGATCGGGATCCCGGCCGACGCGCTCCCGCGCCTGACCGACCGCTTTTTCCGGGTCGACAAAAGCCGGTCGCGGGCCGAGGGCGGGACCGGGCTCGGGCTGGCCATCGTCAAGCACCTCCTCGAAGCCCACGACCAGCGGCTCGACGTCGAGAGCCGCGTCGGCTATGGGTCGACGTTCTCGTTCGCGCTCCCCGCGGCCGCCCCGCCCTCGGCGGCCTCGGACGACGCCGCTGAGGCCGGCACGGCGGGCGGGGCGGTCGGGCGGGGCGGAACTCGGTCCTGACCCTGCCGGGTACGACGGCCTCACCGACGGCCGCCCCGTGACCCTCGCCGACCTTATCCAGCAGCACGAGTTCGCGTCGCCCGCGCAAGAGGCCGTCCTGAACGTGTTCGCGACCGAGTCGTGGGTATCGGGCGAGATCGCCGCAGCGCTCGCGCCGCACGGCGTCACCGAGGCTCAGTACAACGTGCTCCGCATCCTCCGCGGCAGCCACCCCGCCCGCCTCGCGTGCTCCGACATCGGCGACCGCCTCGTCGACCGGACGCCCGACGTGACGCGGCTGCTGGTCCGGCTCGAAAAGCACGGGCTCGTCGAGCGCCGCCGCGCCGAGCACGACCGCCGCGTGGTCGAGGTCGCCATCACGCCGGACGGGCTCGACACGCTCGCGACGCTCGACGGCCCGGTCGACCGCGTCATGGAGGCCGTCACGGAGCACCTCTCGGACGACGACCTGGCTACGCTCTCGGCGCTCCTGGAGCGGATGCGGGCGGGCCAACAGTAGAACGGGCCGCCCCCGTCGTGAGGGGCGGCCCGTGCGTCGTCGGGGGCGGGGCGGCGGCTACCAGCGGGGCTCGCCGCGGACGGCGGAGAGCTGGGCGGCGGCGCCGGCGGCCTCGGGCGAGAACGTCCCCACCCAGACCGCGTAGGGGCCGGCGTCGGCGCGGGCGAAGCTCACGCCCGGGTTGCTCCCGTTGGCGTCGTCGCTGCAGTGCCAGCGGCCGGCGGGGTCCGCGATCAGGATCGTCGTGTCGATGTCCGAGGTCGCGTAGATCGCGAGCGGCCCGCCGCCCTCGGCCTGGACGACGGCCGTCGGCGCGTCGTTCGTGATGAACCCGGAGCACCCGCTGCCGGGGACCCCGTTGCGGTCGGGGCCGCCGGCTTGGATGGACATCGAGGCCGGTTCGGCTGCGGCCGTGAGCGTCCCCGCCTTCGGGGCCGCCTTGGAGTTGGGCTGCGCCTGGGCGGGGAGGGCCGCGAAGAGGAGGCCGGCAAAGGCAAGGAGGAGCGAAACGCGCATGGCCGTGGTGTGGGGAGCCCGGAGGAAAGGGAGCCGAGGAAACGCCAGGCCGATGCTCCTGGTGCCCCGCCGCGCAGGGCTCACGAAAGGGTCACGCGCGCCGCCCCGCCCGTGCTCGCCCTACTCGCCGCCCCGCTCCACGCGGAGCCGGGCGGGCGTGGGCGCCGGCAGGCGCGAGAACGTCCCGACCCAGACCGACGCCGCCCCGCCCGCGGCGTCGACCGTGACGCTCGGGTCGGTCCCGTCGGCGTCGTCGCTGCACGTCCACGCCCCGTCGGCCGTCCGAACGACGAGCGTGAGGTCGGTGCCGGCCGTGGCAGAGATCGTGAGCGGGCCGGAGCCCTGGACCTCGGCCGCCGGCCGTTCGCTGAGGAAGCCGCGGCACACGTCGCCGTCGACCGGGTTGGAGACCGGGCCGCCGGCGAGGACCGCGGCCTCGGTCTCGAGCGCGCTCACCACGACGGCCGCCCCGCCCGGCCGGATCGCGTCGCCCGCGTAGGAGCCCGGCGACTGCGGGGTCGACTCGACGGCGCTCGCCGGGTCGTCTTCGACGGCGAGCGCGCCGGGCGTCGCCGCGACCGCGACCGCGACGGGCGCCGTGGCCGGACCGAACGTCCCCACCCAGGTGAGGTAGTCTCCGGGCTCCGTCTCGTCGAACTGGACGGCGGGGTCGAGCCCTTGGGAGTCGTCGCTGCACAGCCACGTCCCGCCCGGCGTCCGCACGGTGAGGGCGAGGTCCGCGTCGCTGGCGGCCGTCGCCGCTACGGTGACCGGCCCCTCGACATCGAAACGAAGCGCCGTCGTCGGCGCGACGTCGAGGTAGCCCGTGCAGGCGCGGCCGCTGACGGGGTTGGGGCTCGTGGGCTGGATCAGGTAAGCGGCCTCGACGGGCTCGGCGCCCAGCACGAGCGGGGCGGGGCGGGCGTCCAGGTCGAGCACGGTGTACGTCCCCTCCGAGTACGGCAGGTTCCGCGCCCGCTCGTCGAGGACGCTCTCGGGCACCGTCTCGGACAGGACGAGCCGCGCGTCGACGGGCTCCGGGTCCCCGTTCGTCGTCCCCAGCCAGACCGCGTAGTCGCCCGCGGCGGCGTCGTCCACGACGACGGGCAGCGCCAGGGCGTAGCCGCCGTCGCTGCACAGGACCGTCCCGTCAGGAGTCTGGACGAGGACCGCGAGGACGTCGTCGCCCGGGGTCGACGCCGCGACCACGAGCGGGGCGGCCTCGGCCGCCGTGTACCGCACGCGCGCCGTCGGCCGCGCGGCGTCGACGAACCCCCGGCACTCCGAGCCGAGGGAGCCGATCCAGTCCGCCCCGCCCGCCTGGACGGCGATCTCGATGGAGCCGCGGTCGGCCTCGAACCCGGCGGCCGCGTCGACGTCGCCCGCCGCGGGCGGGGCGGTGGCGTCGAGGGCCAGCGCCGGGGCCGCGCCGGCGTAGAGGGCCACGGCGGGCTCGTCCGGGTCGGACGCGTACGAGCCGACCCAGACCGCGTAGCGCCCGGCGGCCGCCCCGCCCACGGTGACAACCGGCATGAGTCCCTCGGCGTCGTCGTTGCACGTCCACGACCCGTCCGGCTGGGCCACGAGCAACGTCGCGTCGAACGCGGCCCGCGTCCACACGCTAAAGTCGCCGCCGCCCCAGTCCACGACGGCGTCGGGCGCGCTGGGGTCGACGACGCCGGTGCAGCCCGGCACCTCGTTGTCGACCCGGGCGCGGACGTCGAACGCGACGCGCGCCGCCTCCCCCGGCGCCGGCGCGAGCGCCCCGTGCGCGGGCGGGGCGGCCGTCTGCATCGGCTGGGCCGAGGCGGAGCCGGCGAGGAGGGCGAGCCCGAGGAGGGCCGACGAGAGGGCGGGGCGGAGAGACACAGGCGAGGAGACGAGTGGGCGGGGCGGCAAAAGGTCGGTCCGCCCCGCCCGGAATAAGGCGGGGAACAGGCCAAGAAAAAGGGCGCCCCAGCTGTGCCGGGGCGCCCAACGTTGCAGGAGACGAGGGTTAGGCCGTCTCTCCGACGGTCGGCGTGCCGCTCGTCGCCGCGCCGTCGCCGGCCGCCCCGCCCGGCGCCTCGCGGGCGAACGTGAGCCAGCCGCGCGGGTTGGCCGTGTCGCGGAGCGCCTCGAAGTAGGCCGTCTGGAGCTCCTCCGTGACCGGCCCGCGCCGGCCCTCGCCGACCTGGTAGTGGTCGACCGAGCGGATGGGCGTGACCTCGGCGGCCGTGCCCGTGAAGAACATCTCGTCGGCGAGGTAGAGCGCCTCGCGGGGGAGGATCTTCTCCTCGACCGTGTAGCCGCGCTCGCGGGCGATCTGCATGACCGAGTCGCGCGTGATGCCGGGCAGGATCGACATGGTCGACGGCGCCGTCATGATCACGTTGTCGCGGACGAGGAACAGGTTCTCGCCCGACCCTTCGGAGAGGTAGCCGTCCACGCTCAGCGCGATGCCCTCGGAGTAGCCGTTGAGCACGGCCTCCATCTTGATCAGGCTCCCGCCGAGGTAGTTGCCGCCGGCCTTCGCCATCGCCGGCAGCGTGTTCGGGGCAGGGCGGTTCCACGACGACACCTGCACGTCGACGCCCTGCTCGACGGCCTCGTCGCCGAGGTACTGGCCCCACTCCCACACCGCGACGACGACCTCGACCGGGGCGCCGAGCGGGTTCACGCCCATCTTCCCGTGCCCGCGGAACGCGACCGGGCGGATGTAGCACGCGTCGAGCCCGCTGTCGGCCACCGTCCCGACGACGGCCTCGCACAGCTCGTCGACGCTGTAGCCCAGGTCCATCCGGTGGATCTTGGCCGAGTCGACGAGCCGGCGCATGTGCTCGCGGAGCCGGAAGACGGCCGGGCCGCGGTCGGTGTCGTACGCCCGGATCCCCTCGAACACGGACGACCCGTAATGGACGACGTGGGAGAGGACGTGGATGGTGGCGTCGTCGTGGGCGACGAGCTCGCCGTTGAACCAGATGCGGGGCGTCGACATGGGCGGGGGGGAGGGTGGGGAAGGGCCGGACGGCCTGCGGGGGCGGGGTGGGTGTCCCGAGCCTGCGGAGCCGTTTGGCAGGGGGAAGATAGGGGAGGCCGCTTTCGGAAGCGCTTCCATCGGAATTCAGTCGCCCTCTTCGCACCGGAGGACGGCCCGCCCCGCCCCGCCGTTCCGGCCCGCCCGCGGCGGGCGGGGCGGGGTGGTCACAGAGCGGTCACGGAGGGCGCCGCGCCAGCGCGTGGCGGCCGACGGTCCACAAGATCTTGGCGCCGGCCCGGACCGTCCCGTTCACGGTCCCCGTGATCTTCGAGCGGCCCACGCGGCGGCGGTAGCCCACCGGCACCTCGGCGCACCGGAGGCCGGCGCGGACGGCGCGGACCTGCATCTCGACGGTCCACCCGAACGTCTCGTCGGCCATGCCGAGCCCGACGAGGGCGGGGTAGCGGACGGCGCGGAACGGGCCGAGGTCCGTAAAGCGGACGCCCCACCGCGCCCGGATAAGGAAGCACGCGAGCGCGTTGCCCCACCGGGCCTGCGGGAGCAACGCGCCCCGCTCGACGCGGCCGGCGCGCTGCCCAAGCCGGCGGCTCCCGATCACGAGGTCGGCCTCGCCCGCCGCGATCGGCGCCAGCACGTCGCGCAGCTCCTCGGGCCGGTCCGACAAATCGGCGTCGACAAAGGCGACGACATCGGGCGCCCGCCCCGCCCGTGCGCTAGAGGCGACGTGGGCGAGGCCGGCGAGGCAGGCGCGCCCGTACCCCGCGCGCGGCTCCGCCACGATGGTCGCGCCGGCGGCCCGGGCGACGGCCGCCGTTCCGTCGCGCGATCCGTTGTCGACCACGACCACCTCGCGGACCGGCGGCAGCGCCGCCACGACGGCGCCGACTGAGGCGGCCTCGTCACGGGCCGGGATCACGACGACGGTGCGGGCGAGGAGGTCGTCCAGAGGAGCGGGGGGAGGGAGAACGGGGGGCGACCGCCCCGCCCCTGGAGGCCGGGCGGGGCGGTCGCCTTACGCGGCCCGCGCGACGGGCGGGGCGGCCGGCGCGGCGGCGCGGGCGGGGCGAGGCCGGAGCCGCCGCCACCCGAGCGCCCCCCACAGCCCGAACCCGACCGCGTTGAGCCACCCGTGGCGCGGCAGCATCCACAGCACGTCCGGCGACGCGATCCCGAGGCGCGGGCCGAGGTGGAACCACACGGCGAGCCCCATCGCGAGCGCCAGCGCCCCGCCCGAGACGGCCACCATAAGCCCCGCCCAGCGGTCCGCGAGCGTCGGCCCGAGGGCGACCCCCAGCGCGCCGGTCCCCATCGCCGACGCCGTCAGGAGCGCGACGCCGACCGTTTCGAGCGCCGGTCCGCCCGCCGGTCCGCCCGACGCGGCGATCCCGAACGCGACGAGCCAGAACCCGACGACCAAGCCGGCCGCCGTCGCGGCCCAGGCGGGGCGGAGCCGGCTGCCCGCCGGGAGCGCGCGGCCGAGGAGCCCGCTCCAGACCGCCGCCGCGAACGCGCCGTAGTGGAAGTGGGCCGCCGTGAGCAGCACGACGAGCGGCCCGTACGGCCCGGGGTCGATGCCGGCCCGCGCGAACCCGAGCCAGACCGCCCCGCCCGGGAGCGACGCGAAGCCGGCGGCGAGCACGACCTCGGCCGCGTCGAGCGTGCCGGCCTGGTGGCGCCGCCACGCCCCGCGCAGCGCCCACACGGCGACGGCGGCGGTCGCCAGCCCCCACGGCACCACGAGCGCCCCGGCCCACATTCCAACGGGGACGAGGAACGAGCCCGCAGCGGCGAGGGCGCCGGGGAGGATCAGCCACGAGGCCGCCGCGAGGGCGGGGTCCGTGCGCCGCTCGAACGAGGCCGGCAGCGCGGCGTCGAGGTAGAGCGGCACGAGCACGAGCGGCGCCAGCAGCACGAGGTGCGCGCCGAGTTCGTGCGCCGCCCCGCCCGCCAGCGGCACGAACAGGAGCGCACTCCACGCGACCAAGCCGACGAGGGCGCTCCGGGACAAGCGGCGGGAGAGGGCGGGCACGCGGGCGGGGCGGGGGACGGGGCGGCCAAGATCGCCGCGTCGGCGGTCGGGCGGGGCGGCGCCGGGCGGGGCGGCAGAGCGGGGCGGCGCACGCGGCCCCGCCCGTTCCAAGCGTTCGTGAGCCCGCCCCGCCCGAGAAACCGGCCGGCGGGCGCCCCGTAGGTTGCCGATTGCCCACCCCGCCCCCCATGCGCACGCTCTCCCTGCTCCTCGTCGCCCTGCTCGCCGGGTGCGAGCAGACGGCGCACTCCCAGCAGGCCGCCCCGCCCCCGCTCGCCGTCGAGGCCCCGCCGGCCGACGGCGAGATCCTGTCGAGCCGGCGGACGGCCATCACGCGCGCGGTCGAGGCCGCCAGCCCGGCCGTCGTGTCGGTCAACGTGATCGAGGTCCAGAACGTCCGCGTGCGGGACCCGTTCGCGGGCTTCTTCGGGCGCCGCGTGCCCGACCGCGTGTACCAGCAGCAGGTGCAGGGCGTCGGGTCCGGGTTTATCGTCTCGCCCGACGGCTACATCGTCACCAACGACCACGTGGCGGGGAACGCGACCAAGATCACGGTCGCCTTCCCCGACGGGAGCCAGCTCCCGGCCGAGCTCGTCGGGAGCGACCCGCAGACGGACATCGCGCTCCTCAAGGTGGACCCGCCCGCGGCGCTCCCGTACCTCTCGTACGAGGAGGCCGGCGACGCCATCGTGGGCGAGTGGGTCGTGGCGCTGGGCAACCCGTTCGGCCTGTTCGAGGCCGCCGAGCCCACGGTCACCGTGGGCGTTGTCAGCGCGATCGGCCGCGACTTCCCGGCCCAGGACGGGCGGACGTTCCGCGACCTCGTGCAGACCGACGCGGCCATCAACTCGGGCAACTCGGGCGGGCCGCTCGTGAACGCGCTGGGCCACGTGATCGGGATGAACACGTTCATCTTCTCACGCTCGGGCGGGTCGGTCGGGATCGGGTTCGCCGTGCCGTCGTGGCGCATCCGCCAGGTCGTCGCCGAGCTCCGTACGTCGGGCTCCGTCGACCGCTCGTTCTACACCGGGTTGAGCGTGAACGCGGTCACCCCGCAGATCGCCCGGGCGCTCGGGCTCGACGACGTCCGCGGGCTCATCGTGCGGAGCGTGGAGCCGGGGAGCCCGGCCGAGGCCGCCGGCCTCCGCCCGTACGACGTCGTCCGCTCGGTCGGCGGCGAGCCGATCGCCTCGAACGAGGACATCCGCCAGCGCCTCGTCGACCTCCGCGCCGGCGACGTGGTCCGCCTCGGCGTCGTGCGTGACGGGCGCCCGCTCGACGTCTCGCTCCGGCTGGGCCGCGCCGAGTGACCCGCCCGCCCCGCCCCGCCAGCGCCCGCCCCGCCCCGTTCCGCCCCGCCCGGCTCGGCCTCCTGCTGCTGGTCGCGGGCGGGGCGGTGGCCCTGGCCGGGTGCCTCCCGTCGAGCCAGCGCGAGCTCGACCGCTCGGTCTCGGCCGCCGACTCGGCCTCGGTCGCGCTCGCCGCCGCGGCGCCCGTCGACACGCTCGACGTGGTGTGGGAGGCGAGCCCGGCGCTCGACCTGCCCACGTCGCTCGGGTGGTACGGCCGCGGCGTGGCCGTGGTCGAGACGCAGGGCGGGGCGGCCCGCCTGCTCGGCGCGGACGGCGCCGACGCCGGCCGCGTCGACCTGGGCGGCGACTACCCGTACCTCGCCGGCGTGCGCGGCGACACAGTCGTGGTGCTGGCGCGCGGCGCCGACCAGCTCCGGTGGGCCGTCCCCGGCCGCGGCGTCGTCCGCGCCGTGCCCGCCCCGCCCGGGGCGACGGCGGCGCTCGTGACCGACTCGCTCATGGCCGTGCGCACCGGCGGCGGCTCGGGCGAGGAGGCGCCGCCGGGCGCCGTCGAGGTGCTGGACGAGGGCGGGGCGGTCGTGGCGCGGCACGCGCTCACCGGCCCACCGTGGCGGTCCATCGGGTTTCTGCGCGCGTGGGGCGGGCGGCTCGCCGCGCTCTCGGGCTACCGCCCGGTCGTCGACGTGCTCGCGCCCGGCGCCGCGCCCGGCGCCCCGCTCGACACGCTCGCGCTCGTCGGGTTCGCCTCGCCGCAGCTTACGCGCTCGGCCCAGTACGTCCGCGGCGACGTGGACGAGCCGCCGCTGCTGACGTCGAGCGCCGCCCCGCTCGGCGACCGCCTGTTCGTCCTCAACCTCCGCGGCGACCACCTCCGCGTCGACGTGTACAGTCGGGCGGGGCGGCTCGAGCGCGTGCTCGTGGGGGCGGAGCGCTCGGAGGAGGTGTACCCGCTCGACCTCGCGGTGCGGGAGACCGGCGGAGCCTTCGAGATCGCCGTGCTCCTGTCGCGCCCGCCCGGCCTGCTCCAGGCGCCGGCGAGCCGCGTCGTGCTGTACCGCTGGACGCCGCAGCCCGAGCCCGCCCCGCCCCCGGCCTCGCCATGACCCGCCCCGCCCGGCTCGCCCTGGCCGCGCTCGCGCTCGCCGCGTGCGCCGACCCCGCCCCGCCCGCCGGCGGCGCGGGCGGGGTGGCCGACGCGCCCGCTGCCGCCCCTCTCGACGCGGCGCCCGACACGTTGGCCATCACGACGCAGACCCGCGAGCTCGCCGAGCGGCCCGCCCCCCCGCTCCGCGTCGACGGCGCGTGTCCGTTCGAGGGCTGCACCTACGGGACCTGGACCACCTCGGCCGAGACGACGGTCTACGGGCGGGGCGGCGACTCGACGAGCGCCGCCTTCACGGTCCCCGCCGGGACGGGGCTCGACGCGTCGGGCGGGTTCGCGCTCCTCACGCGCGTCGGGACATCCGTGGCGACGCGGCCGACGGACCTGCTCGTGCCGCGCGGCGAGCCTGCCCCGCTCGCCCCAGGCGACACGGTCCTCGTGCTGGACTACGAGGGCGAGGGGAGCTTCCGCGTGTGGCACGGCGGCCGCATCGGGTTCTCGGACGCCGGCAGCAACCCGGGCGCCGCGCTCCGCCAAGCGACCGCCCCCGAGCAGCAGTGGTGGGCGCGCGTCACGGCGCCGGACGGCCGGGCGGGGTGGCTCTGGATGGGCCGGACGCCGAGCGTGGCGGGCGCCGCCGAATTCGCCGCGTTGTCGGGCCGCGCGCCAGGCACGGCCGGCCGCGCGCGCGCCGTTGTCGGGGGCCGGCAGGCCGCCCCGCCCCAGGTTGCTCCGCCCCGCCCGCCCCGCCCCCGTTTCGCCGGGCGGGGCGGGGAGGAACGGCGCGCGGCGGCCGGCGTGCAGGTCCCCAACGATCCAACACCACGCATTCGATGACCGACGCCCCCGACATCTCCACGCTCGGCGCCCTCAAGGCCAGCGGCTACCGCCCCCGCTCGGTCAAGGACGAGGTCCGCGCGAACCTCGTGCAGCGCCTGAAGGCGGGCGACGACGTGTTCCCCGGCATCCTCGGGTTCGACCGGACGGTCATCCCGCAGGTCCAGAACGCGCTCCTCGGCCGCCACGACTTTATCCTGCTCGGGCTCCGCGGCCAGGCCAAGAGCCGGATCGTGCGGATGCTCCCGTCGCTCCTCGACGAGTGGGTGCCGGAAGTCGAGGGGTCCGAGATCCACGACGACCCGCTCGCGCCGGTCTCGAAGTACGCCCGCGACCTCGTTGCCGAGCGGGGCGACGAGACGCCGGTCACGTGGCTCCACAGGTCCGCCCGCTACGGCGAGAAGCTCGCGACGCCCGACACGTCGATCGCCGACCTCATCGGCGACATCGACCCCATTAAGGCCGCCACGCGCAAGCTGACGTACGCCGACGAGGAGGTCATCCACTTCGGGATCATCCCGCGCACGCACCGCGGCATCTTCGCGATCAACGAGCTCCCGGACCTCCAGCCGCGCATCCAGGTCGGCCTCCTCAACATCATGGAGGAGCAGGACATCCAGATCCGCGGGTTCAACGTCCGCATCCCGATCGACGTGCTCATGGTGTTCACGGCGAACCCGGAGGACTACACGAACCGCGGCTCGATCATCACCCCGCTCAAGGACCGGATCGACTCGCAGATCCTCACGCACTACCCGCGCGAGCTGGGGATCGGCGTCGAGATCACGCGCCAGGAGGCGTGGGACGACCGGGCCGGCGGCGACGGCGCGCCGGAGACGCCGGCCGTCCACATCCCCCACGTGTTCCGCGAGATCATCGAGCAGGTGGCGTTCGAGGCCCGCGCGTCCGAGTACGTCGACCAGAAGTCGGGCGTGAGCGCGCGCCTGACGCGGGCGGCCCTCGAAGACCTGGTCTCGGCCGCCGAGCGCCGGGCGCTCCTCAACGGCGAGGCCGAGACGACGGCGCGGGCGTCGGACCTGGAGGCCGTCGAGCCGGCCGTGACGGGCAAGGTGGAGCTGGTCTACGAGGGCGAGCAGGAGGGCGCCCAGGAGGTGGCCCGCGCGCTCGTCGGCCGGGCCGTCGCGGCGATCATGAAGACGTACCTCCCCGACCCGGCCGAGAAGGGGAGCGGCGAGAGCGGCGGCCGCGCCGCCTACAGCGAGGTGCTCGGGTGGTTCTCGAAGGGGAACGCCGTCGACCTCGACGGCGACCTCCCGTTCGCCGACTACGCCAAGGCGCTCGACCGCGTCGACGGGCTGGGCAAGCTGGTCGACGCCCACACGCAGCCGTCGAGCCCGGCCGAGAAGGCGTCGGTGATGGAGCTCGCGCTCGAGATGCTCCACCAGCACTCGCTCGTGGGCAAGGAGGTGGCCGACGACGGCGCCAGCTACGCCGACATGATGGGCTCCGTGCTCTCCGGGCTGGGCTCGTACGACGACGACGACTTCGACGACGACGACGACGAGTACCGGCGCTTCAACTGATCCCGCCCCGCCCCGCCCGTTCTCCACGCGCAGACTCCATGTGCGGGCGGGGCGGACGAAGTAGGATCGGCGTGAGCCGGCGTGGCCTTCGGCGCACGCCGTGGGCGGGGCGGGGTAGGTTGGGCGGCTCCCCCCGCTCCGCCTCGTGATCCGTCTTCTGCCCGCCCTCGTCCTGCTCCTCGCCTCCGCGCCGGCCGCCTCGGCGCAGACCGCCCCGCCCGCCCCGTCCGGCGGGGACCTCCGGGTCGCCGTGGCGCCGGCGCCCCCGTTCGTCGAGGCCGGCACCGACAGCACGTGGGACGGCCTGGGCGTCCACCTCGCGCGCGAGGTGGGCACGCAGCTGGGGCGGAGCGTCCAGTTCGTCCGCGCGGACGACCCCGTGGCCGCGGTCGCGGGCGGGGCGGCCGACCTCGCCGTGGCGACGATGACGGCCGAGGACGAGGACCGCGTCGACTTTACGGCCCCGTTCTACTCGGCCCGCCTCGGCATGGCGCGCGAGACCGGGAGCGGCATCGCCGAGGTGGCAAAGCGGTTCTTCTCGCCCACCTTCTTCAAGATCGCGCTCGGCCTCGTCGTCCTCCTGTTCCTCATCGGGCTCGCCATGTGGGGCATCGAGCGGCACGAGGACGAGAACGAGATCCGCGAGGAGAAGGCTGGCATCTGGGACGGGTTCTGGTGGGCCGGCGTGACGATGACGACGATCGGCTACGGCGACACCGTCCCGCAGACGACGGGCGGCCGCGCGCTCGCGCTGGTCTGGATGATCGTCTCGCTCGCCGTGACGTCGGCGCTCACGGCCGCCCTCGTCTCGGCGCTCGGGATCGGGAGCGGCTCGGGCGGCGGCGCGTCGTTCCCCGACGACCTCCGCGGCGAGCGCGTCGGCGTCGTCGCGGGCTCGGCGGCCGAGGCGGTGCTCGCCGAGAGCCGCGTGACCGCGCGGCCGTACCCGTCGCTCGCGGCCGGCCTGGACGCCGTCGAGGCCGACTCGCTCGACCTGTTCGTCGACTCCGTCCCGCGCCTGAAGGTGGCGACGTCGGAGACCGACCGCGGGCTCCGCGTCGAGACGACCGGGTTCGAATACGAGCGGTGGGCGCTCGCCGCCCCGCAGGGGAGCGACCTCCGCGAGGCCGTCACGCGCGCCGTGCTCGAGCGGGTCCAGAGCCCCGACTGGCCGCCGACCGTCGCCCGCTACCTCCCGTAGCCGCCCCGCCCCGCCCGCCTGCACGGGCGGGGCGGCCACCTAACCCGACCCATGCCGACCTCTCCGTTCGCGGGCACACTCCGCCCCGCCACGCCCGACGACGCCGACCTCGTCTGCCGCCTGATCCTCGACCTCGCCGCCTACGAAAAGGCCGGGCCGGGCGACGTGGCCACGACGCCCGAGGCCGTCCGCGCCGCGCTCGCGCCCGACGCCGCGCCGGCCCTCTCGGCGCTCCTCGCCTTCGACGGCGACGAGGCCGCCGGGCTCGCCCTGTTCTACCCCGCCTACTCTACGTGGCGCGCCAACTGGGGCGTCTACCTCGAAGACCTGTTCGTCCGCTCCGAGCACCGCGGCAAGGGGATCGGGCTGGCCCTGTTCCGGGCCGTCGCCGCCGAGGCCGTCGCGCGCGGGGCCGACCGGATGGATTGGGTGGTCCTCAACTGGAACCGCCTAGCCATCGACTTCTACGAGGGCCTGGGCGCCGAGGCCCAGACGGAGTGGACCGGGATGCGCCTCTCGGGCGCCGCCCTCGCCCAGTTCGCTGACGGCTAGAGCCCCCTCCGGGGAGGTACGGGGTACTCAGTACGAGGTACGGCCCTGGAGTGCTTTTTAGGAACGATAGAGGCCTGGGGGCGGGGCGGGGAGGCGCATCGTTCCCCAGAGCCGGCAGCGGATTCCGTACCCGGTACCTCGCACCCTCCGGGGCTAGGGGCGGGGCGGCCCGACGACGCGCGCCCGCACCTCGCGCACAAACCGGCCGTCCGCGACCTCGATGGCGACCCAGTTCGACACGCGCCCGTCCGCCCGCGCCGCGAGGCGGACCGTCTGCCGCCCCGCCCCCGCCGCGTCGAGGTCGAGGACGACGCGGTCCTGAAACGCGTCGATCGCGTTGTCGCCGAACGGGCGGTCGCCGACGAGCGCGACGACGCCCTCTTCCTCGTCCAGATCGGGCGCCCCGCCGCCGTCCTGGTCGAGCGCGAACTCGACGAGGCTGGGGTCGCCGGCGTCCACGCCGACGAAGCGCAGGCGGAGGCCCGGCGCCCCGCCCACGACCGCGACGACGCCGTCCGCCCCGCCCGCGCGGAACGGGACGAGGGCGACGCCGGCCCACCCCGCCCGCGGCCGCACGACCACGCGCGTCCCGTCGGCCGGCGCGACCTGGACGTCGGGGTGCGCGCCGAACGCGGCCGCCCCGCCCGCCCCGAGCGGGGCGGCGTCGAGCGTGTCCGCCCGCCCGGCCTCGACGCGAAGGACCGGGACGAGGCCCGCGCCGGTCGACTCGGGCGGGGCGGGGCGGACGCCCGCGCACCCGGCGAGCAGGAGGAGCGCGACGAACCCGACGTGGACCGGCAGAGCGGGGGCGGGGCGGGGCGTCACGCGGCTACCCGGTGCGGAGGGCGCCGATCAGCTCGGCCTTCGTCATGCGGCTCCGGCCCTCGACGCCGAGCTCTTTGGCGCGGTCGTGCAGCTCGTCCTTCGTCCACTCCTCGTAGGCCTTGGCGTGGCCGCCTTTCTCCGACGGGTGCATGTCGGGGTTGGCCTGGGCGTTCGCGATCGCCGCCGCTTTGTGCGTGGAGTAGCCCTTGTCGCGGAGCGCTTCGTACGCGTCGTCGTTTTTGATGCGGCTGCCGTGGTCGGCCATGACGGTGGGGCGGGGCGGTGACGGGCGGGGCGTAGACAGACGAGCGGCCGCCCCGCCCGTTCCGAGCGGCCGCCCCGCCCGTTCCGAGCGGGGTTCCCAAACGGCGCGCGGGGGCGGACCCGGAGGCCCGCCCCCGCGCAGGGAGCTCAGATCCGGCGGTCTTAGCGGGCGACCGTGATCCGGACTGTCTGGGTCTCATCGCCGACCGTGGCGCGCACGACGTAGACGCCGGAGGGAACGCCCGAGGCGTCGAACGCGACCTCGTGGCGGCCGCGCTCGACGGGGCCGGACGCGAGGACGGCCACGCGGCGGCCCAGCACGTCGTAGACCGCCACCTGGGCGTCTCCGGCCTCGGCGGCGCCGAACGCGATGAGCGCGCGGCCCGACGTCGGGTTCGGCGCCGACGTGACGGCCAGGTCGACCGCCTCGTCGGGACCGCCCTCGCCGGCCACGCCGCCGCCCGCGCTGGCGCTGCCCGGCGTGGGCGGGGCGGCCGCGTAGGAGCCGTTCCCGGTCCGCTGGATCGAGGCCTCCTCGGTGTCGCCCGACGCTACCTGGTCCTCGGGCACGCCGAAGGCGCTCGCTAGGCTCCCGGACGGCGCGGCGCGGCGGCTCGCGGTGACGGCGTTGTCGTAGATCAGGACGTCAGCGCGCGTCGACGCGTTCTGGCCGGCCGCGGCCCCGTTCGGGTAGTCGCTCGCCTTGCCGAGGTAGAGGGCGACCGCCCCGCTCCCGTCGACGACGTCGTTGGGGGCGCCGCCGAGGACGGCCTGGTTGGCTGCCGCGACGCCGGGGTCCGACACCACGTAGACCTCACCGGGCGCGAGCACGCCCTGGAGGTTGAACTGAGCGTAGGCCAGGTTGTCGGCTCCGTTGAAAAAGACGAGGGCGTAGTCGGCCAGCTGAGCCGGAACGTCGCTGACGTTCTGGATCTCGACGAACTCCGCGGCGTCGCCCTCGCCAAGCGGCGGCGTGACGGCGTCGACCTCGCTGATGACGAGGTCGCCCGAGACCGGCCGCGAGGCGAACTCGAAGGCGCCGATGTCGGCCCGCTCGTCCCCGCTGCGGATGCCCGGGCGGAGGAAGCCGCGGCCGTCGAGGGCCGGCGCGTCGGCCCCGATGGCCGGGTCGGCGGCGTCGATGGCCGGGCTCGCGGCGCCCAGCTCGTACGCCGTGACGGCGTAGCCCGCGCCCCGGTTGGCGCCGATGACGACCGGGTTGATCCGGGTCGCGTCACTGGCCTGCCCGCTCCCGATGCGGCTCCCGTTCTGGTCCACGGCCGCGCCCGGCTGGACGTCGGGGAAGCCGGCCTCGACCGAGCTGTTGGTCCCGATCAGGTTGAAGCCGCGGTCCACGAGCAGGCCGGTCGTAAACGGGTTCGGCCCCGGCCCGGCGTCGTCGTCAGCCACGGACCCGTCGTAGAGGTCGGACCCCGGCTGCTTTGTGGCCGCCGTCGTGGTCCCGTCGTTGCGGGTGTCGCTGCCGGCCGTGTTCGACGCGACGATCGTGTTGGTCAGCGTGGTCTCCCCGCCGTTGACGCTCGCGACGCCGCCGCCCGCCCCGCCCTCGCCTTCGGCACCGGCCTGGCCGCCGTTCGTGCCGGCGGCGCCGGCCGAGGGGTCGCCGGCCACGTTGTTCGCGATCGTCGACCGCTCGACGCTCAGCGTCCCCTCGTTGTAGACGCCGGCGCCGGAGCCGCCGGAGCCGCCGTTGCCGCCATCGGCCGGGGCGCCGCTCGACGGGGCCGTGCCGAAGCCCGGCGAGCCGGCGTCGCCCGTCTCGTTCTGCGCCACGAAGCTCCGGCGCAGGGTGAGGGCGCCGTAGTTGGCGATGCCGCCGCCGTCGCCACCCCGCCCGGCGTTGCCGCCGCGCGTCTGGGCGATCCCAGCCGAAGGCGCCGTCCCGTTGCCGCCGCTCGACGTGGCGCAGTTGTTGACCGAGACCTGGTCGAGCAGGGCCGTCACGCCCGCCGCGACGAGCACGCACCCGCCGTCGGCCCCGTCCGCGCCGTCCACGGACTGGCCGGGGCCGGGGCTCGAAACACCGTTGGCGCCGGGCTGCGCCGTGCCGCCGGTGATCGTGACGCGCTCGATGCGGACCTCGTTCGAGAGCAGGTGGAACACACGGTCGTTCGGGCTCACCGTGACCTGCGGGCCGGGCGTCCCGGTGCCGCGGATCGTGAGCGACGAGAACGCGGCGGCCCCGGCGCCCAGGTCGAGGTCGCCGTAGGCGTTGCCGTCCTCGTACGTCTCCGCGGCGACGTTGGGGGCCACGCGCGAGAGCGTGTAGGTGCCCGAGACGCCGCCCGCGAGCTGCCCCGGCAGGTTGATGACGACGGGGCCGGGCGTCGCGTTGGCCTCGTCCACGGCCGCCCGGAGCGTGCAGCGGGGCTCGGCGGACGGGTTGGACTCGGTAAAGGTGTCCAGGCACACGCCGTCGCCGGGCGTCCGGTCGCGGGCGTTGGCGTCGTCCGCGGCGGAGTTGACCGTGAACACGGTCGTCGGGACTTGGGCGCTGGCCGGACCGGCGAGAAGGGCTACCGCGAGCGGGATCCAGCGGGGGGTTGCAAAAGGCATGTAGAGCGGAGTGGGATGAAAAGCAGGCGAGACGCTACCGCCATCGTAGAGGGCGGGGTGGAGGGGGTTCCTCGGGAGACGTGATCGTTGGGTGAGGGGGACGGCTAAAGACCGGCTTGGCATTTTCCCCCACGCTTCGTTGTTGCAGGAGGCGCGGGCGCGGACGCGCAGGGACAGTCGGTCACCAGTCGGGCTTTTGCCGGTTGGCCTTTTTCTCGGACCGGCGCTTTTTGGCCTCGATCCGGCGCCGCTTCGAGCCGCGCGTCGGCTTGGTCGGCCGGCGGACCTTGACGGGCCGGTTCATCTCCTCCAGCCGCTCGCGGAGCGTGGCCACGGCGAGGGCCTTGTTGCGGAACTGGCTCCGTGACGACCGGCTCTGCACGCGGACGCCGGTCGGCCGGTGCGTCAGGCGGACGCCCGTTTCGACCTTGTTCGCCCGCTGGCCGCCCTTGGTCCCGGCGCTCATCGTCTCGACGTCGCACTCGGCGAGGAGGTCGTCGTTGGTGTCGGGGATGGGGACTTTAGCCACGGCGGAGCTCCACGCGGCGTTCGAGGCGCTCGGCGGCGCCGAGCACGAGGACGGTGAGGACCGTGGCGCCGACGGCGAGCACGTAGCGGTCGAGCGCGACGGCGATCCCGATGGGCGCCACGACGAGGAGCGAGGCGGCCGTCGTGAGCCCGCGCGTCCGGTCGCGCTCGCGGTCGCGGAACACGATGCCGGCGCCCAGGAACCCGAGGCCGGCCGCGATCGCCTGGACGGCCCGCACCGGGTCGACGCGGACGCCCCCGCCGGCGGCGGCGCCCGCGGCCACGCTGACTTCGACGAACAGGAACGACGAGAGCGCCACGAGCATCATCGTCCGCAGGCCGGCGCCCTTCCCCTTCCGCTCGCGCTCCCACCCGACCACCCCGCCCAGCGCGAGCGCCAGCACGGCGTCGGCGAGCGTGCGGAGGTCAGCGAGGGCGGCGTCGAGCATCGGGGATCGCAGGAGGCGGGGCGGGGCGGGGTGGTCCTACGTTCGTCCGCCCCGCCCCGGTCCCCCGCCCGCCGTGCTCCGCTTCCTGCTCCTGGCCGCCGCCGCGTTCGCCGTGATGGAGGTGTCCGCGTACGTCCTCCACCGCTGGCTCTTCCACGGCGCCCTGTGGCGGCTCCACCGGACGCACCACGACCCGGCCCACGGCCACGGCGACGGGTTCGAGTGGAACGACCTGTTCTCGGTCAGCTTCGCGGCCGTCTCGCTCGGGCTGATGTGGGCGGGGCGGGGCGCCCCGCTCGCGAGCGGAGCGTTCCCGCTGGGCGTCGGGATCGCCGTCTACGGCGCGCTCTACTTCGTGCTCCACGACCTCTACGCGCACGGGCGGCTGGGGCCGGTGAAGACGAAGAACCCGGCGGCGCAGTCGGTGAAGCGGGCGCACGGGCGGCACCACCAGTCGCTCTCGAAGGAGGGGCAGGAGCCGTACGGGCTCTTCCTGTTCCCGCCGTGGATGGGCCGCCGGTTCGAGCGGAAGCGGGACCGCGCCTGACCGCGGGGCGTCGGCGCAGCCCGCCGCCCCGCCCGCGCCTCCCCGCACCTACGGGCGGCGGGAGCGGGCGGGGCGGGGTAGTTTGCCGCCCCGCCCCGAGTTACGACGCCCGCCATGCCGCCTGCCCCGTCTCCGTCCGCGCCCTCGGCGTCGAGCGAGGAGGACCGCGCGACGGTCGCGCAGGCGCTCGGCGGCGACCAGCGGGCGTACGAGCGGCTGGTCACGAAGTACCGGGGGCCGCTGACCCACCACGTCTCGAAGATGGTCCGCGAGAGCGCCGTCGTCGACGACCTGGTGCAGGAGGCGTTCGTCAAGGCGTTCGGATCGCTCGACAGCTACTCGCCGACGTACGCCTTCTCGACGTGGCTCTACCGGATCACGACGAACCACACGATCGACCACATCCGGCGCAAAAAGCTGCCCACGTTCTCGATCGACAAGCCGGTCCAGACGCGCGACGGCCAACTCCAGATGGAGCTCCCGGACACGACCTACCGCCCCGACCGGGCCGTCGTGACGGACCAGCGCAACGCGATCCTCCGCGAGGCCATCGAGGCGCTCCCGCCGAAGTACCACCGCGTCATCGTGCTCCGGCACCAGGAGGAAAAGACGTACGACGAGATTGCGGACGAGCTGGACCTCCCGCTGGGCACCGTCAAGGCGCACATCTTCCGCGCCCGCGCGCTCCTCAACAAGGCGCTCCGCGCGCGCCGCGACGAACTGGAATAGCCGGGGGAGGCGGTGGATCAGTGGGTCAGGTTTTCGGGCGGGGTGGTCGAGGCGGGCACGTCGCCGTCCCGAGGCGGCGGCGGTCCCCCTCCTGGACACCCCGAGGGGACGGCGCAGCCAGGAGGGGCTAGGACCCAAAGGGCGGGGTGGTGGTCGGGCGGGCGGGGCGGTCAAGACCGGCACCGCCCCGCCCTGGGCGCCGCGGCCCGACGGCGTTGCATGCAACGCCGCCCCGCCCGCATGGGCGGCAGCCGGTCGCCCCGACGGCGGCCGCGGGCGGGGCGGCGTCTGTGGAGGCGCCTCGCCCCGCGCGTCCGCTACCTTGCCCATGCACACCCTGCCCCGACGGGCCGCATCTGTGACGCGCCGACCCCCACCGTTCCGTCTGCTCGCCCTCGTCCTCGCGCTCGGCGCGGGCGGGGCGGCCGCCCAGACCACCCCGCCCTCGACGGCCGAGCTGGAGGCGCTCTACTGGGCGCGCCAGGACAGCGCGCTCGCGCGCTACACCGACGCCGACGTCCGCTACATGACCGGCATGATCGGGCACCACGCGCAGGCGCTCGTCATGGCCGACATGGCGGCGACCCACGGGGCCAGCCCAGCCGTCCGCCGCCTCGCCGCGCGCATCGACAACGCGCAGCGCGACGAGATCCGCTCGATGCAGCGGTGGCTCACCGACCGCGGCCAGTCGGCCCCCGAGGTGCGCCCCGATGGGACGGCGCCGATGGCGCACGGCATGGACCACGGCACGGACATGGACCACGGCGGGCACGAGGGCCACGGCGCCGGCATGGCGATGGACCACGCCTCGATGCCCGGGATGCTCTCGCCGGCCCAACTCGCCGAGCTCGACGCAGCCCGCGGCGCCGACTTTGACCGCCTGTTCCTGGCCTACATGATCCAGCACCACGGCGGGGCGGTCGTCATGGTCGACGAGCTGTTCGCGGCCGACGGCGCGGCCCAGGACGGAGCCACGTTCAAGCTGGCCTCCGACGTCCAGGTCGACCAGCGGACCGAGATCGCCCGGATGCAGCAGATGCTCGACGCGATGGTCGGCGACGAGTAACGGGCGCCGAGCCCGCTCTCGCGACCGCCCCGCCCGGCTCCAACGCCCCCTCCGCCTCGTGCTCGTTTTTCGTACCTCGTCACTCCCCACCCGCCCACCCCACCCCGCCATGCGACGCCTCGCCCTCTCCGTCCTCCTCCTCGCGCTCGCCGCCCCGCTCGCGGCCGGCGCCCAGACGACCGCCGACCCGCGCGTCGGGCTCGGGGCCGGCCTGTTCGACGCCGAAGAGGCCATCTCCGGCCTCCGCAAGCTGTCCTCGACCGCCCCGCCCGAGGCGTTCGTCGGCATGACCAACTCGGACCTCGCGTTCAAGGGCGACTACGCCATCCAGGGCAACTACAACGGCGTCATCGTCTGGGACCTGTCGGACCCGTCGGCGCCCGAGCTCGTCACCGAGTACGTGTGCCCGGCGTCGCAGAGCGACGTCTCGGTCTACGGCGACCTCCTGTTCGTCTCAGGCGAGGGGCTGGAGGGCCGGCTCGACTGCGGGGTCGAGGGCGTCGACGAGAGCGTGAGCACGAACCGCCTGCGCGGCATCCGCATCTTCGACATCTCCGACATCCGCGCGCCGGAGTACGTCTCGAACGTCCAGACGTGCCGGGGCTCGCACACGCACTCGGTCCTGAAAGACCCGGCCGACGACGAGAACGTCTACGTCTACGTGTCCGGCTCGGCGCCGGTGCGGCCTGAGGACGAGCTGCCGGGGTGCGTCTCGGCGGCGCCCGGTGAGGACCCGGAGTCGGCGCTATTTCGGATCGAGGTCATCAAGGTCCCGCTCGACGCGCCCGAGCAGGCGGCCATCGTGAGCAGCCCGCGCATCTTCGAGGGCCTCGTCGAGCCCGAGGCGCACGGTCCGTCGCAGGCCGACCTCGCTGAGATTGCGGAAGCCCGCGCGCGGGGCGAGTTCGTCGTCGAGATCCAGGGGACCCCGATGGTCCTCCCGGCCCAGATGACGGCCCAGATGCTGACCGCCGCCGTGGCGGGGCGGGGCGGGGAGGGCGCGCCGACGGCGGCCGACACCGCGGCCGTCCGCCAGCAGATCGACGCCATGATTGCGGCCCGCTTCGGCGACGACGAGGAGGACGACGGTCCGCGCCCTGGCCCGACGCAGTGCCACGACATCACGCTCTACCCGGCCATCGGGCTCGCGGGCGGGGCGTGCGAGGGGTACGGCTTGCTCCTCGACATCACGGACCCCGTCAACCCGCGGCGGCTCGACGCGGCCGCCGACTCGAACTTCTCGTACTGGCACTCGGCCACGTTCAACAACGACGGCTCGAAGGTCGTCTTTACCGACGAGTGGGGCGGCGGCGGCCAGCCTAAGTGCCGCGCCGGCGACCCGATGGAGTGGGGCGCCAACGCCATCTTCGAGATCGAGGACCGCGCGCTCGACTTCCAGAGCTACTACAAGCTGCCGGCCGAGCAGACGGCCGAGGAGAACTGCGTGGCCCACAACGGCTCGCTCATCCCGATCCCGGGCCGCGACGTGATGGTGCAGTCGTGGTACCAGGGCGGCATCTCGGTCTTCGACTGGACGGATTCGGAGAACCCGATTGAGATCGCCTACCACGACCGCGGGCCGATCTCGGCCGACCAGATGGAGATGGGTGGGAGCTGGTCGGTGTACTGGTACAACGGGGACATCGTCTCGTCCGAGATCGCGCGCGGGCTCGACGTGTTCGAGCTCGTGCCGAGCGAGCACCTGACGCAGAACGAGATCGACGCCGCCGACACGGTCCGCCTGGACTACCTCAACGCGCAGGGCCAGCCGACCTACATCTGGCCGCCGTCGTTCGCGCTCGCGCGGGCCTACGTCGACCAGCTCGACCGCTCGGGCGGGTTGGAGGCGTCGGACGTCGCCTCGGTCCGCGAGGCGCTCGCCTCGGCCGAGGGCCAGGACGGGGAGGCCCGCCGCTCGGCGCTCGTGGCGCTGGCCGACGACCTCGACGCGGCCCGCCCCGCCCGCGACGCCGAGAAGGTGGAGATGCTGGCGGCCGCCGTCCGCGTCCTGGCGGCGAGCTGATGCGCCGACCGCCCCGCCCGCGGCGCGTTGGAGGCGGGCGGGGCGGCTGAAACGAGACCACCCCGCCCGGGACTCGGGCGGGGTGGTGGAGGGTGGAGCTAAGGAGATTCGAACTCCTGACCTCTGCAGTGCGATTGCAGCGCTCTACCAACTGAGCTATAGCCCCAGACGCCCCACGCGAGCGGGGCGGACCCCAGGATACCGCCCCGCCCCGCCCGCGGTCAACCGCCCCGCCCGGAGAGACCGTGAAACGAGACCGCCCCGCCCCCGCCGCCCGCCGTGCGAGCGGGGCGGCCGTGAGGACGTGTAGAAACTCCCGCCTCGCCCGGAGGCGCGGCACCGCGCCGCCGCTCGTGCGTTAGCAGGAGGACGCCCCACGACACACCGGACCCTCCCTGACATGGCAGCAGACCCCCTCGGCGCCCGCGACACCCTCGACACGACCGGCGGCCCCGTCCACTACTACCGCCTCGACCGCGCCGCCGACGAGTTCGGGGTCGACCTCGACCGGCTCCCGTTCTCGATCAAGGTGCTCCTCGAGAACGCCCTCCGCAACGCCGGCGAGGGACCCGTGACGCGGGAGGACGTCGAGAACCTGGCGCGCTACGAGCCGTCGGCGCCGGCCGAGGTCGAGATCCCGTTCTCGCCGGCCCGCGTGCTGCTCCAGGACTTTACGGGCGTCCCCGCCGTCGTCGACCTCGCGGCGCTGCGCTCCGCGATGGCCCGCAACGGGGGCGACCCCGAGGCCATCAACCCGCGCGTGCCGGTCGACCTCGTCATCGACCACTCGGTCCAAGTCGACTCGTTCGCGCTGCCCGAGGCGTTCCAGATCAACGCCGACATCGAGTTCCAGCGGAACCAGGAGCGCTACGAGTTCCTGCGCTGGGGGTCCAAGGCGTTCGACAACTTTAGCGTCGTGCCGCCGGAGCGCGGGATCTGCCACCAGGTCAACCTCGAGTACATCGCCAAGGGCGTTTGGACGACCGAGGGCGACGACGGCGTCAAGGTGGCTTACCCCGACTCGCTCGTCGGGACCGACAGCCACACGACGATGATCAATGGCCTCGGCGTGCTCGGGTGGGGCGTCGGCGGGATTGAGGCCGAGGCCGCCATGCTCGGCCAGCCGATCTACATGCTCATGCCGAAGGTGGTCGGCTTCCGGCTCTCCGGCAAGCTCCGCGAGGGCGTCACGGCGACCGACCTCACGCTGACCGTCACGCAGATGCTCCGCGCGCACGGCGTCGTCGGCAAGTTCGTCGAGTTCTACGGGCCGGGGCTCTCCAGCATGAGCCTGCCCGACCGCGCGACGATCGCCAACATGGCGCCCGAGTACGGGGCCACGATGGGCTTTTTCCCCATCGACGCCGAGACCGTCGACTACCTCCGCCGCACGAACCGCGACGCGGACACGATCGACCTCGTCGAGAAGTACACGAAGGCCCAGGGCCTCTTCCGTACCGATGACCTGGCGGAGCCCGAGTTCGAGGCGACGCTGGAACTCGACCTCGCCGAAGTCCAGCCGTCGATGTCCGGCCCGAAGCGTCCGCAGGACCGGATCGTGCTGGGCGACGTGCAGCGCGAGTTCCGCGAGAGCCTGATGCGGCCGGCCAGCCCGCAGGGGTTCGGCTACAGCGAGGACGCCCTGGACAACACGGGCCGCTACGCGGACCAGGAAGGCAACGAGCTCGACCTGAAGCACGGCGACGTCGTCATCGCGGCCATCACGAGCTGCACCAACACGTCGAACCCGAGCGTCATGCTGGCCGCCGGGCTCCTCGCCCAGAAGGCCGTCGAGCGGGGCATGGAGGTGAAGCCGTACGTCAAGACCAGCCTCGCGCCGGGCAGCCGCGTCGTCACGGCCTACCTCGAAAAGGCCGGGCTCCAGGACTCGCTCGACCAGCTGGGCTATAACCTCGTCGGCTACGGCTGCACGACGTGCATCGGCAACTCCGGCCCGCTGCCCGAGCCCGTCGCCAAGGCCATCACGGACGGCGACCTCGTGGTGTCGGGCGTGCTCTCAGGCAACCGGAACTTCGAGGGCCGCATCCACTCGCTCGTCAAGGCCAACTACCTGGCCTCCCCGCCCCTCGTCGTGGCCTACGCGCTCGCCGGGACGGTCGACATCGACCTCCAGAACGACGTGATCGGCCAGGACCGCGACGGGAACGACGTCTACCTCCGCGACCTCTGGCCGTCGCAGAAGGAGATCACCGACGCCATCTCCCAGGCCGTCACGCCGGACCAGTTCAAGGAGCTCTATGAGGGGATCGAGGAGTCGAACCCGCGCTGGAACGCGATCGCCACGTCCGAGGGCGCCGCGTACGACTGGCAGGACGACTCGACGTACATCCAGGAGCCCCCGTTCTTTTTCGACGTCACGCAGGAGGTCCCGGCCATCCAGCCGATCACGGGTGCCCGGGCGCTCGTCAAGGTGGGTGACTCGACCACGACCGACCACATCTCGCCGGCTGGGGCCATCCCCAAGGGCGAGCCGGCCGGGCAGTACCTCCAGGACCACGGCGTCGAGCCCAAGGACTTCAACTCGTTCGGGAGCCGTCGCGGCAACGACCGCGTCATGACGCGCGGGACGTTCGCCAACATCCGCCTGCGCAACCAGCTCGCGCCGGGCACCGAGGGCGGGTGGAGCCGCCACCTCCCGGACGGCGAGGACGGCTACGTGTACGACGTGGCGATGCGGTACCGCGAGGAGGGCACGCCGCTCGTCGCGTTCGCCGGCGACGACTACGGCATGGGCTCGTCGCGCGACTGGGCCGCCAAGGGCACGCTGCTCCTCGGCGTTAAGGCCGTCGTGGCGAAGTCGTTCGAGCGCATCCACCGCTCCAACCTCATCGGCATGGGCGTGCTCCCGCTCACGTTCCAGGGCGACGACGGGCTCGAAACGTTCGGGCTCGACGGGACCGAGACGTTCGACGTCCCCGTCTCCGACGACCTCACGCCGGGCGACGTGCTCACGATCACGGCGACCAAGGACGACGGGGCCGAGGTCACGTTCGACGTCGACGTGGCGCTCAACACGCCGGTCGAGGTCGAGTACTACCGCCACGGCGGGATCCTCAACTACGTGCTCCGCGACTTTCTCAGCACGGAGCTCCAGCCGGCGTAGCCGCCCCGCCCTCGGCCTCCAGAGTCCGAACCGCCCCGCCCCCGCGACATGTGGGGGCGGGGCGGTGCCGTTGATGCGAAGTCCGGTCGGTCCGTGCCCGTTCGCTCCCCCCGCTTCCCCGCCTGGGAGCGGAGCGAGGGGCGCTCAGGCGGGGGGAGCGGACCGGGCATGAACCGCGACGGTCGACCCGGCGGGTACGAGTCCACCGCCCCGCCCGCTGACCGCCCCGCCCGTCTCGGTCCGACGCGGGCGGGGTGGTGGACCGGAATTTGCAGTCGCCGGTACGACCGCCCTCTTCTCCTGCCCCGCTCTGCATGACGCCGGCCCCCGCCCCGCTCGACACCCCGCCGGAATTCCGCCGCCGCGCCCGCTACGTCGTCGCCCTCGTCACGACGACGGCCGTCGTGCTCACGGTTCTGTGGATCACGCGGCAGGCCGTCCTGCTCGTGTTTCTCGGGGTCGCCGTGGGCGTCCTGTTCTACCACGCGAGCCAGTGGCTGTCGGAGAAGACGAACGCGCCGCGCGGGCTCATGCTGGGGCTCGTCGTGGTGGCGCTGCTCGCCCTGCTCGGGGCGGCCGTCTACTTTGGCGGGCCGCGCGTGGCGGGCGAGGTCCGCGTGCTCGTGGAGCAGGCCCCCGAGGTCATTGAGCAGGCCCGGACGCGGCTCGGGCTCCCCGAGGGCGCGCTCCAGCTTCCCGACGCGGCGGGGCGGCTAGGCACGCGGCTCCTCGGCGTGTTCTCGACGCTGGCCGGAGGCCTCGCCGGAGTGCTCGTCGTCCTCCTCGTCGCCATCTACACGGCCGCCTCACCGGGCCAGTACACGAGGGGCGTGGTTCGCCTGGCCGACCGGCACCACCAGCCGTTCGTCCGCCGCGTGCTGAAGCGCATGGGCGAGGCGCTGCTGGGGTGGCTCAAGGGCGTCGGCATCTCGGTCGCCGCCCTCGGCACGATCGCGGTCATCGGGCTGATGACCATCGGCCTGCCGGGCGCGCTCGCGCTGGCGGCCTTTGCCGGCGTGCTCACGGTGATCCCCAACTTCGGCCCGTTTATCGGGTGGACGCCGGCCGTCGCCGTCGCCTTTTCGCAGGGGACGACGACCGGGCTGTGGACGCTCGGGCTGGCCGTCGTCGCGCAGCAGATCGAGGGCAGCTTTATCACGCCCAAGATCCAGGGCGACATGGTGTCCGTTGCGCCGGCCGTGGTCGTGGCCGGGCAGATCGTGCTCGCCGCGTTCGCAGGCTTTCTCGGCCTGTTCCTCGTCGTCCCGATCCTGGGCGTGGGCAAGGTGCTCCTGGAGGAGCTCTACATCGGCCCGTTCGTTGAGGGCGAGGCGGCCGACCCCATGAACCCGCCGCCGCTCAGCGAGCGCCCGCCCGAGACCGTGGGCGGGGCGGCCCTCGAAGCGCCGGCGTAGCGCTGACACGGCGGGGCAGGTGGGAACTGGGAACGGGGAAAGAGGAACGGGGGAATGCCTTCCGCCCCGCCCGTGCCGCTCTGGCGGGGCGGGGCGGTTCTGCAAGCGGCCGCCCCGCCCCCGCGATCGAGCGCCGGATACCCAGCTCTGCGGGCGGAGTGGCTCGCGCGTCCCAGACTGCCACCCCGCCCGTGCTGGCGCTCCTGCTCATCACTCGTCGCCCATGACCCGTCACTCAGCCTGCTTTTCCGTCAGGTACGGCCAGTAGCGCCGGGGCACGTGGCGGAGGTGGAGTTTGAGGTTGCGGCGCTCCGGGATCGTGACGGCGCGGAAGTACGCCTTCCACATCGCCTGGTAGGACTCCTCCTCGGGCGCCGCCCCGCCCTCGGGGAGCGCGCTGGCGGGGACGATCCGGGTGGGCGGGGCGGCGGGCGCACGGTCCGGCTCGGGCGTGTGGACGAGGGCGAGCCCGCGCCGCACGTCGACAATCCGCCACGCGAGCGTGGGGTAGCGCCCAGCGAAGTGGGCCGTGAGGAGGGGGAGCACGTGGTACTCGGGCCGCGCGTGCGCCACGAACCGCTCGGCGCCCTCCACCTCGACGCGCTCGAAGCGGACGAACGCCTCCATCCGGTGCGCCTCGCGCCCGACGCGGCCCGACCACCGGGACACCTCGCGGGCCGGATCGAACGTCCAGTCCGCGGCCGCGCCCGCGCCCCGCTCGCGCGCGGCGTCGATCAGGCGCAGGACGGCGACCTCCATCCCGGGCCGCTCGCTCAGAAAGGCCCGGTGGAGGCGGCCGACGAGCCCGGGCTTGATCCGCTTCACTCCCCGCTCGACGCGCTCGGCCAGCGCAGTGTCGGCGTCGACGCGGACGGTCTCGCCGAACAGCGCCCCGCTCGCCGGCTCGCCCGCCAGGCGCACCTCGGCCGGCAGCGCGCCGCGCCGGTACGCCTCGGCGTACGCGCTCAGCAGCCCGCCGAACGTGCCGTCGGTCTCGAACGTGAGGGCGGGGTGGACGGTCATACGAACGCTGAACGCTGAACGGCGAACGATGAAGGGGCGGCCGTGGGCGGGGTGGTGCCCGTCCGCCCCGCCCGAGGCTTTCGTAGGGGCGCGGCTCGCCGTGTCTGAGACGGGCGAGGTTATGTCTCGGAAGGCGCCCGCCCCGCCCCAGCAGCGATGGGCGGGGCGGGAGGCATTCCCCCAACCCCTACGCCGCCGCCTGGGGCGGGGCGGGCGCGAAAAGCGAGAGCTGCGGGGCATCGGCCGCTTTGGCCCCGACGATCCGCCGGCGCACGGCGGTCGGGTCCTG
Source organism: Rubrivirga litoralis (assembly GCF_031846415.1). Lineage (NCBI taxonomy): Bacteria > Pseudomonadati > Rhodothermota > Rhodothermia > Rhodothermales > Rubricoccaceae > Rubrivirga > Rubrivirga litoralis. The sequence goes on from NZ_JAVRHT010000001.1 coordinate 258,670, forward strand.
GCCGATCAGGTGCGGCTTGTGGTCGGGCGTGACCAGGAAGTGCTGGGCGCGCTTGAGGACGACGCCCATCGCCCGGAGGTCCTGCCACCGGACCGTCGAGTGCCGGCGGGCCGCCATGATTCGGTGTGCCGACTTCAGCCCGAGCCCGGGCACGCGCTGGAGCCACTCGACCGGCGCCGCGTTGACGTCGACCGGGAACAGGTCGGGAAAGCGCAAGGCGTAGGCCGTCTTCGGGTCGACGTCGGAGTCCAGGTTCGCGGACCCGGGCGGGGCGACCTCGTCGAGTTCGAACCCGTACTTGCGCAGGAGCCAGTCGGCCTGGTAGAGCCGGTGCTCGCGGTGGAGCGGGGCGCGGTACGTCTCGGGGTCCGGCACGCGCTCGTCGCCGCCGAGCGGGACGAAGCCGGAGTAGTACACGCGGCGCAGCTTCTGCTCGGAGTAGAGGCCGTCGACGAGCGTGAGCACCTGGCGGTCGGTCTCGGGCGTGGCCCCGACGACGAGCTGCGTCGACTGGCCGCCGGCAGCGAAGCGCGGCGCGCGGCGGCTCTTCCGGCGCTCCTCCTTGGCCTGGTCGATCCCGTCGCGCACGGTTGCCATCGGCCCGAAGACCTGGGCGTAGTCCTTTTCGGGCGCGACCGACTTGAGACCGTCCTCGCTCGGGATCTCGACGTTCACGCTCAGGCGGTCGGCCAGCCGCCCGGCCTCGGTCAGCAGCTCCGGCGAGGCGCCGGGGATGACCTTGAGGTGGATGTAGCCGTTGAACCCGTGGTCGTGGCGGAGCGACCGGGCCACGGCGACCAGCTTTTCCGTCGTCGTATCGGCATCCTTGAAGATGCCCGACGAGAGGAACAGGCCCTCGATGTAGTTCCGCTTGTAGAACCCCATCGTGAGCTCGACGACCTCCTTGACGGTGAACGCCACGCGCTCGACCTCCTCGTTCGACCGGCGCGAGACGCAGTAAGCGCAGTCGTAGATGCAGACGTTCGAGAACAGGACCTTGAGGAGCGACACGCACCGGCCGTCCTCGGTGTACGAGTGGCAGATGCCGGCGCCGGTCGAGTTGCCGATCCCCGTCTTCGTGTTCTCGCGCTTGCCGCCGGACGACGCGCACGAGGCGTCGTACTTGGCCGCGTCGGCGAGGATTTCGAGCTTCTCGATGACCTGTCGGCGCATGGGCTTCGTCCCGGGCGGGGCGGCTGCGTGGGGCGGAGCCCCAAGCTCGGGCGGGGCGGTGACAGGGGCGTGTCGCGGCGGCTCACCCCGCCCGTGGGCTTACGCGCCGGGGCTTTGGGGCGGGGCGGCCACCCCGCCCTCACCGTATGTCGCGGGCGGGGCGTTCGCGCCGTCGTCACCGGGTCCACCCCGCCCGGTGGTCCAGCGCGTCTGGGCGGGGCGGCCGAGTCCCACCGCCCCGGACACGGCGAGCCGTGTCCTTACGGATGCCCAGACCGCCCCGCCCGGTCGCTCACCACCCCGCCCCGCTCACACCACGCGGTCGGGGTCCGGGGCGGGCGGGGTGGCGCCGGAGTACCCGAACACCTTCTTGACCGCCTTAATGGCCAGCGGGTACTGCTTCTGGATGTAGTACTGGTCCGCCGCGCGGCGCGCGCCGAGCCCGTAGGTGGGGTAGGGGAAGATGGTGTCGGCGATCTCGCGGACCGACACGCCGGCCTTCATGGACACGCCGTAGATCGAGATGAGCTCGCCGGCGCGGGCGCCGACCACGCTCGCCCCGAGGATCGTCCCGAGCCACTTGGTCGCGTGGATCTTGATGTGGCCCTGCTCGGCGTGCTCCGTCACCGCGCGGTCGACCTTGGAGTAGGGGAAGCGGTAGGTGACGAACGAGGTGCCGGCCTCCTCCAGCTCGGCCTCGGTCTTGCCGACCTGCGCCACCTCGGGCGACGTGAACGTGGTCCACGTGATCCCGTCGCGGTCGATGGCGGCGGGCACCTTGAGGACGGCGTTCGTGACCGCCTGCTTGGCCATGTGGTCGCTCATGTGCGTCAGCGCGTACTCGCCGGTGCAGTCGCCGGCGGCCCAGACGTGGTCGAGGTTCGTCCGGCAGCGGTCGTCGACCGTGATGCCCTTTTTGGTGTACGAGATGCCGGCCGCCTCCAGGCCGACGCCCTCGACGTTGGGCTGGCGGCCCGTCGCGACGAGGAGCCGGTCGCCCTCGACGGCCCGGCTCTCGCCGCCCTGCGTCACGTGGACGACCACCCCGCCCCCGCCGGTCGGCGTCTCGACGCGGTCGACGTCGGCGCCGAGCACGAACTCGACGCCCTCGTCTTCGAGCACGCCCTGGAGGATGGCCGCGTGGTCGGGGTCGTCCTTGCCGAGCAGGTGGTCGCTGCGGTCGATGACCGTCACGCGCGAGCCCAGGCGGCGGAACGCCTGACCCATCTCGCACCCGATGGACCCGGCGCCGATGATGACGAGGTGCTCGGGCTGCTCCGTGATCTCGAACAGCGTCTCGTTCGTCAGGTACGGCGTCTCGTCGAGCCCGGGGATCGGGGGCGGGGCGGCCCGTCCGCCCGTGCAGATGACGGCCAGGCGGAACGTGACGTCGCGCGTGCCCCCGCCCTCCAGGTCGATGCGGACCGCGTGCGGCCCGGTAAACCGGCCCTCGCCCTTGACCACCTCGACGCCGAAGCCCTCGTAGATCGCCGGGTCGTCGGCGTCGTCGTAGACCTCCTGGCGCGTCGCGTGGAGGTCGCCCATGACGGCGGCAAAGTCGACGGCCGGCGCCTCCCCGCCCCCGCCGAAGCGGTCGAGGTAGGCCTGGGCGTTCGCGCGGAGGTCGGCCGCGTGGAGCAGCGTCTTCGACGGGACGCACCCGATCCAGGTACAGTCGCCGCCCAGGCGGGCGCGTTCGACCAGCATGGTCTGGGCGCCAAAGTTGGCGCCCGTGCCGGCGGCGGTGAGGCCGGCGGCGCCGGCGCCGAGCACGAGGAGGTCTACGTCGTAGGAGTCGGACATGGGGCGGGGTGGGAGAGGGACCAATGGACGTGCCGCGTGCGGGGCGGTCTTACTAAGCGGCGGGGCGGCGGGAGGAACTGGAGAGTGCGTCCGGCCCGTAGCACGGCGCGGCCGTCCCAAGCCCCACCCCGCCCGGCGCACCCTCTGCCCGTTCTCCCTTCCTCGTCCCCCGTTTCTGCGAACCGTTCGGTCGGCGCAGCCAGCGGCGCGAGCCTTCTGTGCTCCTGTTCCTGCCCACGTTCGACCGCTCGCACGACCCCGTCCCGCCCGAGGGCTGGCGCTCGCCCGGCGAGCCGTACCGGCTCTACACGACGCTCGACGCCGCTGAGGCCGCGGCGACCTCGCCGGACGGCCACACCGGCCGCGTCCTCGTGCTCGACCCCGCGCGCTTGGGGCCGGGCGCGCAGGCCGCCCCGCCCGCCGTCGCCGAGGTGCCCCGCGCCGCCGTCCTCAACGTGGACCCCGACGGCGACTACTGGCGGCCGGCGCCGGTCGCCGCCGGCGGCGGCTACGTCGTCCGCCGGGCCGAGGGCGGGGCGGGGGGAGCGGGCGGGGTGGAGCTGCTGCTCATCTTCCGCCGCGGCGCGTGGGACCTCCCCAAGGGCAAGCTCGACGACGGCGAGACGGTCCGCGAGGCGGCGCACCGCGAGGTGTCCGAAGAGGTGGGAGTGAAGAAAAAGAAGCTCACGGTGACGGCCGACCTGGGCGAGACGGTCCACGGCTACGTCTGGCCCAAGCGCGAGGTCTACGCCGTCAAGACGACGCGCTGGTTCGCCATGACGACGACGGCGGAGCGGTTCGAGCCCGAAACGCGCGAGGGCATCGAGGCCGTCGCCTGGGTGCCGTGGGCCGAGGCCGCCGAGCGCGTCGGGTTCGAGACGCTCCGCGCCCACCACGCCGGCCTCGACCCGACCGCCCTCGGCGTGTAGGACCGCCCGCCCCGCCCGTTCTGAGGGCGGGGCGGGCCTCACGACGCTCGCCCGCCGCCCCGCCCCGCCGACGCGAGGGCAGGGTGAAAACGGGTCGCCCCGCCCGGGCGGGGCGGGGCGGCCTCTAGCTTCGGCGGCCCCCGCTCTTGCCTCGACCTATGCGCCGCCTCGCCTTCCCCTCGCTTGCCTCGGCCGGGCTCCTCCTCGTGCTGGCCCTGCCCGTGGCGCCGGCGCTCACCGGCTGCGACTCGTCGGACCCGGTCTCGTGCGACGCCGGCGGCGAGCTCGACATCGTCGACACGACGCCGGAGGGCACGCGGCTGGGCGCCCGGATCACGGCGACCGACTGCGTCTACCTCACCTACGAGGGCCGGCTCGACGCGACCGGCGAGGCGTTCGACCGGAACGAGCGGGCGCCCCTCAGCATCAGCGGGACCGTCCCCGGTTTTCAGCAGGCCGTCGTCGGCCGGCGCGTGGGCGAGTCGGTTCGCGTGACGATCCCGCCGACGCTGGGCTACGGCGCACGGCGTCGGGATTCGGGTCCGCTCGGCGTCGAGATCCCGTCGTGCTCGACGCTCCAGTTCGACGTCACGATCGGAGACACCGCCCCGCCCTCGGTGTGCGAGAATCGGTAGGGCCGATAGTCTTCACGGGATAGGGGGAAACCTGGGCGGCCACAGCCGATACATACCCAGATTGTCGAAGCGTCTCGGACCCCCGCCCGCGGCGCTCCGGCTCTTTGTTTCACCTGAATATTGAGGACCAACGTGGCACTGTACGAGCTCCAAGACGCAAAGCTGGCCGGCGTAGACGGCCAGGGGTATGTGTTCCCCGTCGACACCTTCCGAGGCAAAGAGTACCGCGGCGTGTTTTTCGCGGACGACGACGCTGCCATCTCGACCGACATCAACGAGGGCACCTTCGAGGGCATGATCTACCACAAGACGACAAAGGGCACCGGCGATGCCACCGTCAACGTGACGAACGTGGTGTCGACGGCCGTCGGCAACCGTGTCGACTTCGAAGTCCTCTAGCGGACCGCCCCGCCCCCGCCCCCGACCGCAATGCCCCGGCTCGACGCGAGCCGGGGCGTTTTTGTGTCCGCCCCGCCCGCAGTACCTGAGCGGGACGGGCACCTGCACGGGCGGGGTGGTGCAGGACGCCCCGGCCCGGCCTTCAGCGTTCGCCGTTCAGCGTTCCCTCTACGTCTCCTCATCGACGAAGAGGACGCCGCGGACGAGGTCGGCGCTGTCGGCCCGGCCGCCGAGCGAGCCGGCGAGCACGCCGAGCGCGGCCACGAACAGGCTCAGCTTGACGTGGTCGATGGGGCGCACGGCCGGGTCCACGGTCGGCCACGTCTCCATGAGCTTGCGCGGGAAGACCGTCACGACGCCCAGGTAGGTTGATCCAGCGAAGATGGCGAACAGGAGGGCCATCGTGAGCGCCAGGCACAGCGCCGTCGCCGCGCTCGTGACGACGGTCGACTCGGCCAGCCGCCGGCCCCGCCCGAGCACGCCGCCGAACGCGAACGCCCGGTACAGCACGATCGTCGAGCCGGCCACGGCGACCACCGAGAACGCGACGAGCTGGTAGAGCTCGACCGTGCTCGCCACGTCCCACATGTCGGGCGTAAAAAACAGGAGGATGAGCACCGAGAGCGCGGCCGTGATCATGGTCGGCAGCCGGGTCACGAGCCGGAACGGGTTGGCCCGCGCCACGGCCGCCGCGATCGAGCGCCAGTCGCGGACCAGCGTTTCGAGCGTGAACCGGACGCGGTGCGTGCTCGTCCGCTCGTGGGCCTCGCGCGGGAGCGCCCGGCGCATGTGCGCGCGCTGGCTCTCGGTGAACGAGTCCATCCCGTCCAGGTCGTCGACGCCCGCGAAGTCGTACATCACGTTCGTCGGCGAGGGCGCGTGGTTCAGGTTGAGGAGGTGCCCGAACGTGTGGAGCAGGAGCGACGTCAGGCGCCGCTCGGCGAGGCCCTCGTCGGGGTCGTCGCCCCAGAACGACGGCGCGAGCCGCTTGGTCGAGACCACGCCCACGTTCGTGAGCTGGCTGGGCAGCGCGAGCGTGTACGAGAGCGTCGAGGCCGCCAGGTCCACCTCGGTCACGATGAGCAGGAAGTGGACGCCTCGTTCCAGCTTCTCGGTCATCCCGATCTGGAGAAAGTCGAGCGGGGCGTAGGCCCCGGCCGCCGGCGTCAGGTGCGGCCCCTCGAAGGCGAGCAGGTCCACGCGCACGCCGAGCGCCTGGGAGATGTCGCGGTCGAGCGCCCGCGTGGCGGCCTCCACGAGCCGCCGGAACGGGGCCGAGTCCTTGCCCTCGACGTCCATCGTCATCACGCCGATGACGTAGTCCCGCCCCGCCCCGGCGGCCGGGCGTCTGGAGCCGCCCCGCCCCGCCCGAGGCGCGGGCGGGGGGGAAGGGGCGAGGGCGGGGCGGTCGGGCACGGGGCAGCGAGGGCGGGTGAGTCGGGCGGCGTGTTCGCGGGCGGGGCGGCCGGTCAGGCGGGCACGGCCCCGTATATCTCGGCGACGGCCCGGGCCTGCTCGGCGACCTCGGCGCGGAGCGCGGCCGGCTCGACGGCCTCGGCGTCGGTCCCGTAGCGGAGGAGCCACTTGGCCACGTACGACAGGTTCTCGAACTCGAACGTCACGCGCGTCCACTCGCCGTCCGGGAGCTCCTGCTCGACATCGGCCGGCACCTGGCGGCGCGCCCACCGCCACGCCCGGTCCCGGAAGCGGACCGTGATCCGCTGGTTGTCCGGGCTCGTGCCCCGCTCGCGGAGGTGCTCTTTGAGGTCGAACCCGGCCGGCGGCTCGAAGCGGTCGAACCGCGTGCGGAGCTTGCGGATCTGGTCCAGCCGGAAGTTGCGGATGTCGTCGCGGAGGTGGTCGTAGCCGATGAGGTTCCAGTGGTCCGAGTAGTAGACGAGCCCGAGCGGGTCCACCTCGCGGACGGTCTCCTCGTCGCGGCTGGCCACGTAGTACGTCATCTTCACCTTGCGCTGGCGGGCGATGGCTTCCGAGAGCTCGAACCACAGGCCCTGCTCCTCGTCGGCCGCCCCGCCCCGGTCCTGCGTCTCGTTGAACGGGGCGAGCACGGTCCGCTCCTGGAGCTGCTCGATGTACTCGCGGACGGGCTCGGGGAGGACCGACCGGATCTTCATGGCGACCGCGTCGGCGTCGGCGCGGAGCGAGGCGTCGGGCTGGAGCGTCGTGAAGGCGGTCCCGACGAGGAGCGTGGCGGCCTCGCGGGCCGAGAGCATGAGCGGCGGGAGCTGGTAGCCCTCCAGGATCTCGTAGCCGCCGTCCTCGGCGTACGTCAGCGGGACGCCGCTCTCGCCGAGCGTCCTTAAGTCGCGGAAGATCGTGCGGCGGCTCACGCCGAAGTGCTCGGCGAGGTCGCGGCTCGACAGGTTCGGCCGGTTCTGGAGGAGGAGGACGAGCGCGAACAGGCGCTCGGTCTTGTTCAGCGATCGGTCAGAGCGGGCCATCCGGGCGGGGCGGGGTGACGGGCGGGGCGGGCACGGGCGTCCCCGCGCGTGGACGGGTGACACAGAAATGTCAACGCGCCCGCCCCGCCCCCGTTCTCTCCAGCGCGCAGGAAAAGGCGGTGGAGGCGATGGCCGGGCGGGGTGGCCGGCGTCTTGCTCGGTGCCCGCTCGGCTCATGTCCCCCCACCCACCGTCCGACCCATGACCACGCTCTCGGGGCGCCTGCTCCTCCTCCCGCTCGCTTTCTTTCTTGCGCTCCCGGCCAGCGCGCAGGCGTCGTTCGGCGCCAAGGCCGGCCTCAACACCTCGTTCTTCTCCGGCGACGACGCCGTCGACTCGGACCCGCGCCTCGGATTCGTGGGCGGCCTCACGGCCCGATACGCTGTTTCGCCGTCGCTCGCCGTGCAGGCCGAGGCCCTCTACTCGCAGAAGGGCGACCGCTTCGACAACGACCTGGGCTTTACCGAAGACACCCGGCTCGACTACATCGAGATTCCAGCGATGCTGCGCCTGGGCGTCCCGCTGAGCCCGCTCCTCGACGCCGGCGTGGTCGTGGGCGGCTACGTGGGTTTCCCCGTGCGCTCCGAGATCGTCGTCGACGGCACGCTCGAAACCGAACTCGACGCGGCGACCGACTACGGCGCGCTCGTCGGCGTCGACATCGGGTCGGGGCCGGTGTTCCTCGAAGGCCGGTACACGGTCGGGCTCACCGACGCCATCGACTTCGACCCGGACCTCGACGTGACGCCGTCGCTCCGCAACCAGGTCGTCTCGTTCACGATCGGCTACCGCTTCGGCGGCGGGCGCTCGCGCTACGGCCGGTAACCCGCTGCCGCCCCGCCCCGCCTGCGGTCTGCGAACTGCGGGAGAAAGGGGCGGGGCGGCGGTACTTCCCGCCGGCCGGCCGCGTCTAGGGCCGCAGGTGGCCCCGGCTCAGGCCGCCGCACGTCCCCCACTCTCTCTTCTTGGCCATGCGTTACGCACTCCTCTCCCTCCTCGCCCTCGGGCTCGCCCTCCCCACCGCCGCGCAGACGACGTACGGCGTCCGCGCCGGTCTCAACGTGTCCGACGTCGTCGGGTTCGACGACAACGACATCGCCGTCGGGATCGACAAGACGCCGTCGCTCGGGTTCGTCGGCGGCGTGTTCGCCGAGGTCCCCGTCTCGCCGCGATTCTCCATCCGCCCCGAGGTTCTGTACTCGCGGAAGGGGGTCTCGTTTGATCCCAGCGACGACTTCGTGGACGACATCGTCGACTTCGACTCTGGCATCAGCCTGGGCTACATCGAGGTCCCCGTCCTGGCGCGCGTCGGTGTGCCGCTGGGCCAGTTCCTCGACGCCGGCCTCCTCGTCGGCCCCACGTTCGCGTTCAAGGTCAGCGAGTCTTTCGACGCGAACGGCAGCGTGGGCGGGGTGGACTTCGACCTCGACGACCTGATCACCGAGGACGGCGAGGACGCGTTCGAGACGTTCGACTTCGGGCTCGCGGTCGGAGCTGAGGTTGGGTCCGGGCCGTTCTACGTCGACCTCCGCTACACGCCGAGCCTCCTCAACGCCAACCGGAACGACAGCGATTTGGCGCCGACGCTCCGCAACAGCGTGTTCTCCGTCACGGGCACGTTCAAGTTCGGCCGGTAGCGCCTCCCGCTCGACTCTCCACCCCGCCCGCCGATCTGTTCGGCGGGCGGGGTGTTTCGTTTTGGAGCGGCGCGGGCGGGGCGGTCAGACCACGTGGACGAGCGCCTTGTCGTCCCACCCCGCCCCTTCCACCTCCTGGACGTCGACGGACGTGCTGGGGAATGCGTCCTGGAGACCGTTGATCTCGGCCGTCAGGTCGCCGCCTTTGAGGCACACGAGGCCCGGCGCCCACGCCTCGGGCGGGGCGGAGAGCGGCGCGCGCACGCGGTCGAACCACGCCCACAGGTCGGCGAGCGGGGCAGTGGCCCGGCTCACGGCGTAGTGCGGGGCGGGGCCGTCATAGGCCTCGGCGCGGCCGTTCCAGACCTCGACGTTCTCCACCCCGAGCCGCCGCGCGAACAGCCGCACGGCCTCGGTCTTCTTGCCGACGGCGTCGACGGCCACGAACCGCACGTCGGGGAACGCGACCGCGAGCGGGAGGGCGGGGAGGCCGCCGCCGGTCCCCCAGTCGACGACGACCGCCCCGCCCGGGAACGGCCGCGCGGCGATCTCGAGGCAGTGGCGGACGTGGCGCGCGAGGTCGCCCGGCGTGGCGCCGCGCGCGACGAGGTTCACGCGCCGGTTGACGCGCGCGAGCTCGCCGACGTAGGCGTCGAGCGTGGCGCGCTGGGCGGGGGAGAGGGCGGCGGTCGGGTCGGGCATGGCGGAAGATCGCCCCGCCCCGCCCGCGTGCTACGGGCGGGGCGGTCTGGCGGCAGACCTCGTAGGAAGCACGCCGCTAGCAGAGATCGACCGCCCCGCCCGCGCGCTGTGGGCAGGGCGGGGCGGGGCGGTCACGCCTCCACGGGCGGGGCGGCCTCGGCGCCATCGCCCCCCGCCCCGCCCGCGAGCGGGGCGGCCGCGGGCGCGCGGTAGCGCTTGAGGAGCACCATGAGCGCCTGCACGTCGGCCGGGCTCACGCCCGAGATGCGCGACGCCTGGCCCAGCGTGTCCGGGCGGATGCGGCCCAGCTTTTCGCGGGCTTCGAGCGTGATCGCGCGGACGCCGTCGTAGTCGAAGCCCGGCGGCACGCGCCAGCGCTCCAGGCCCCGCATCTCCTCGACCAGCGCCCGCTCGCGCTCGACGTAGCCGGCGTAGCGGAGCTCGATGTGCGCGAGCTCCGCCGTCCGCTCCAGGCCGGGGCCGGGCACCACGAGGTCGCCCTGGCCGGTCGCTGCGAGGAGGTCGGCGAGGTCGACCTCGGGGCGGAGGGCGAGCTTCGCCAGCCGGGCGGGGCGGTCGATGGGCGTCGTGCCGACGCGCGCGAGATAGCCGTTGACGGCGTCGGGCGCGGCGTTCGTGGCGCCGAGCGCGTCGAGCGTCCGGGCGAGCGCGTCCTCCTTCTGGTCGAGCCGCCGCACGCGCTCGGCCGATGCCAAGCCCAACTCGTAGCCCAGCCGCGTCAGCCGGCGGTCGGCCGTGTCCTGGCGGAGCAGGAGCCGGTGCTCGGCGCGGCTCGTGAACATGCGGTACGGCTCGTCGGTCCCCTTCGCCACGAGGTCGTCGACGAGCACGCCGATGTAGGCCTGGTCGCGGCCCAGGACCACGCCCTCCGCCCCGCCGGTTTGCGGCCCGTCCGCGCCCGCCCCGCCCACGGCGCGCGCGGCGTTGATGCCGGCGAGGAGCCCCTGCGCCGCCGCCTCCTCGTAGCCCGTCGTCCCGTTGATCTGGCCGGCGAAGTAGAGGCCGGCCACGCGCTTCGTCTCCAGCGTGTAGCGGAGCTGGTGGGGCGGGGCGTAGTCGTACTCGATGGCGTAGCCCGGGCGCAGGACGTGCGCGCGCTCCAACCCCGGCACGAGCCGGAGCGCCTCCGTCTGGACGCTTTCAGGAAGCGACGTCGAGAACCCGTTGACGTAGACCTCGTGCGTGTCCCGGCCTTCGGGCTCCAGGAACAGCTGGTGCCGGCCCTTGTCCGCGAAGCGGTCGATCTTGTCCTCGATCGACGGGCAGTAGCGCGGCCCCTGGCCCTCGATGCGCCCGGCGAACATCGGCGAGCGGTCGAACCCGGTGCGGAGCACGTCGTGGACGGCCGGCGAGGTCCAGGTCAGCCAGCACGACCGCTGCTCGGCGGGCAGCGCGTCCGTCAGGTGCGAGAACGGGCGCGGCTCGGCGTCGCCCGGCTGCTCCTCGCACGCGGCCGTGTCGACGGTCCGCCCGTCGATGCGGGGCGGGGTGCCCGTCTTGAGGCGGCCGAGCTCGAACCCGAGCCCCTCCAGCGCCGCGCTCAGGCCGACGGCCGCGCGCGCGCCGGCCCGCCCGCCCCCGAACGTCTGCTCGCCGATCCAGATGGTCCCGTTCAGGAACGTCCCGCTGGTCAGGATCACGGCGCCGGCCACGACCTCGAGCCCCGTCTGCGTGACGACGCCGGTCACGCGCCGCCCCGCCCCGGCGGGTTGCGCCTCGCCCGCCGAGGCCGCCCCGCCCGCGCCTGGGAGCGGGGTGGTCAGGAGGTCGACCACCATGTCCTGGCGGAGGAACAGGTTCGGCGTCGCTTCGAGCTCGTCGCGGACGGCGGCGGCGTAGGCGCGGCGGTCGCTCTGGCAGCGCGGGCTCCACACGGCCGGCCCCTTGCTCCGGTTGAGGAGCCGGAACTGGAGCCCCGTCCGGTCGGCCACGCGGCCCATGAGCCCGCCGAGCGCGTCGATCTCGCGGACGATCTGGCCCTTGCCCACCCCGCCCACGGCCGGGTTGCACGACATGGCGCCGAGCGCGTCGAGCGACATCGAGACCAGGAGCGTGCGGGCGCCCAGGCGGGCGGCGGCGTGGGCGGCCTCGGCGCCGGCGTGGCCGCCGCCGACGACCACGACGTCGTAGGAATCCGTAGGCATGGGACGGGCGGGGTGGTGAGCCGGACCCGAGGATAGAGGGCGACCCGTCGGGAGCGCCCGGATTCTGGGCGAAAAGGACTTAACGGCGGCCCCGCACCCTCCGATATCCCCGAGGTCCCCGCCCCGCCCGCTCTCCACCATGAAACACTTCGTCGACCACATCGAGCTCTACCTCAGCGCCGCCGGCCTCGTCGTGGTCTGGGCCGCCGCCGCTTTGCTCGGCCCGGCCGGCGTGGACGTGTGGCAGATCGCGGCCGTCACCGCGCTGGGCGTGAGCGTGGTCCACGGCGTCCTGTTCTGGGTCGTCCGTCGCCGGCAGCGGCTCGTCCGCGCGCGGTCGGTCCACGAGATCCGCGAGATGCTGGGCGACCAGGTCAAGAACCAGCTGGCCGTCATGCGAATGTGGCTCCCCGAGGGCGAGCAGGCGGCGGTCGACGCCATCAACGAGTCGATCGACGAGGTGGCCGAGATGGTCGACGGGCTCTCCGAGGAGAGGCTCCGGGCGTGGCAGTCGACCTACGCTAACACCGCGCACCTGGCCCGCCCCGCCGCGGCCTGAGGGGGCGGGGCGGGCACCGGCCGGCGCCCCGACGAAAAGGGCGGCCGCCCCGCCCCGTACGCCCGCCATGACCGACGCCGACTGCCAAGCCGCCCTCGACCGCGCCCAGGCGTGGGGCGTCGACCTGTCGCTCCTCCGCGAGACCCTCCGCCTGACGCCTACGGAGCGGGTCGAGCGGCACCAGCGCGCCCTCGACCTCGTGACCGCCCTCCTGAGATCTCTCGCTGAAGCGGGCGCCGACGTGGGCGGGGTGGCGCCCGCTACTTCCCGATGCAGAACCGCGAGAACACGGCGTCGAGCACGTGCTCCGTGGTGACGGCGCCCGTGACGAGACCCAGTTCGCGGAGCGCCGCCCGGAGGTCGAGCGCGAGCGTGTCCGCCCCGCCCCGCCCGTCGAGCGCGGCGCGCGCGCGGCGGACGGCTCCGCGCGCGGCGTCGAGGTGCGCCCGGTGCCGCTCGTTGACGGCCACCTCGCCCGCCTCGGCGCCGGCGAGCCCGGCGCGGACGGCGTCGAGGAGGGCGCCGCGGAGGCCGTCGAGCGCGGCCGGCGCCGCGAGCGCCTCGCGGGCCGAGACCGACCACCCCGCCCCGCCCGCGGCGCCGGCCGCGTCCGCAGGGCTGGGCGGGGCGGCGTCTGCGGGCGGGGCGGGGCGGAGGTCGGCCTTGTTGTGGACGACGAGCACGGGCAGGGCGGGGCGGCGGGCGGCGAGGCCGTCCAGGAACGCGCGCTCCTCGGCGTCCAGCCCGATCGTGGCGTCGACGACGTAGAGGAGCGCGTCGGCGCCGTCGATGGCGGCCCGGGCGCGGCGCGTGCCCTCGGCCTCGACGGCGTCGGCCGTCTCGCGCAGCCCGGCTGTGTCGACGAACCGGAACCGGAGGCCGCCCAATTCGGCCTCGGCCTCGACGGCGTCACGCGTCGTCCCCGGTGTCGGGCTCACGATCGCCCGGTCCTGGCCGACGAGCGCGTTGAGGAGCGTGGACTTGCCCGCGTTGGGGCGCCCGCCCAGCACCACGCGCACGCCGTCGCGGGCGAGCGCGCCCAGCCGCGCCGTCGACAACAGCTCGCCGAGCACGGCGTCGGCCCGGTCGAGGAGCGCGCCCAGCGCCGCGCGGTCGGCAAACTCGACGTCCTCCTCGGCAAAGTCCAGCTCCAGCTCCACGAGCGCCGCCGTCTCGACGAGCGCCTCGCGGACCTCCGCGACGGCGTCGGACACGCGCCCCCGGAGCGCGGCGACGGCGGCCCGGTGCCCCACGCGGCTCTCGGCGTGGACGAGGTCGGCGACGGCCTCGGCCTGCGCCAGGTCCAGCTTCCCGTTGAGGAACGCGCGGCGCGTGAACTCGCCGGCCGGGGCGGGGCGGGCGCCGGCGTCGTAGAGCGTGCGGAGCACGGCCTGCGCGACCGCGTCGCCGCCGTGGCACGTGACCTCGACCACGTCCTCGCCCGTCGACGAGTGCGGGCCGCGCCAGACCACGCACACGACCTGGTCGACCGGCCGCCCCGCCCCGTCGCGCAGCCAGCCGACGTGCACGGTCCGCCCGGCGGCGGTCGCGAGGGCGGGGTGGGAAAACCGCGAGGCCACAAGGTCCACGGCGCCCGCCCCGCCCACGCGGACCACGGCGAGCGCGGCGGTCCCGCGGGCCGTCGCCAGGGCCGCGATGGGGGCGCCCGCCCCGCCCGGCGCGTCAGAGTCGGGAGCGGGGCGGCCCCGGACATCGTCCAGCATAGGTCTCGCGTACGTCTCCCTCCCCCACCGGGGGAGGGCTGGGGTGGGGGACAGACGTCGGGCGGGGCGGGGAGGCGCGGGCGGGGCGGCGTGTGGTGGCGCGGGCGGGGCGGTCTACCGCTTGCGGCCCTTCCCGTTCGACACCATCTGCGTCGTCGTGCGGCGGCGGCCGGGCCGCTTGGGCCGCTTCCCGTTCTTGCCCTTTTTCGCCGCCCGCTCGGCCACGTCCGCCGCCCGGTCCAGCTCCGGCGTCTCGCCGGCGACGTGGGCCTCGTGGACCTGCTTGTTGACGAGCCGCTGCTGGACGATCGAGAACAGGTTGAATGCGAGGTAATAGAGCGAGAGGCCGGACGGGAAGCGGTTGAAGAAGAAGAAGAACACGATCGGCATCATGTACATCAACACCTTCTGCTGCGCGCCGGCCGCGCCTGTCGAGGACCCCGTCGACAGCTTCATCGAGATCACCATCGACGCCGCCATCAGGATCGTAAAGCCCGAGAGGAAGTCTCCGACGAACGGGATCGAGAACGGCAGCGACAGCACGGGGTCCGGCGCCGAGAGGTCGGCGGCCCAGAGGAAGCTCTCGCCCCGGAGCACGAGCGTGTTCTGGAAGAACGTCCACATCGTGATCAGGATGGGGTACTGGAGCAGCATCGGGAGGCAGCCCCCGAGCGGGTTCACCCCGGCCTCCTTGTACACCCGCATCATGGCCTCCTGCTGCTTCTGCGGGTCCTCGCCGTACTTCTCCTTGACGTCGGCCAGCTGCGGCTGGAGCTCGCGCATCTTCGCCGCGCTCCGGTAGCTCGCCGCCGTCAGCGGCCACAGCAGCAGCTTGACGAGCAGGGCGAAGACGATGATGACGAGCCCGTACGACGCGATAAACGTCGAGAGGAACGCGAAGGCCGGCGCCACGATGTAGCGCGCGATGGGCCGCGTCATGAACCCGATAAAGCCGAAGTCGACCGTGTCGTAGAGCCCGTAGGCCGCGAGCCGGCGGATCTCGAGCGGCCCGAGGTAGAGCGTGAACGCGTCCGCCCCGCCCTCGGCGAGCCGCGGCATCTCGACGCGGGCCGTGTAGTCCTGGGCAAAGCTGGGGCCGTCGACCTCGCCGATCTGGACGCCCTCGAGCTGGGCGCCGGTCGCCCGCCCCTCGGGGATGAGCGCGGCGATAAAGAACTTGGACTTGACCGCCACCCAGTCGACGTCGCCGGTCCGCGTCATGGGCTCGGCCTCGCCCTCCTCGTCCATCTTGATGCTCTCGGTCTCGCCGCCGGAGCTGAGGTAGGCCCCCGTCTGCTGCACGTCGACGGTGGCTTCCGTGGCCGGCAGCGCGCCGTTCCAGACGAGTTCGTAGCCGCCGCTCTGGCTCAGGATGTTGGTGCCCGGCGTCTCGACGCGGAAGTCGACGTCGTACGAGTCGTGGTGGAACCCGTAGGCGAGCCGGAGCGCCCCGCTCCCGACGCGCGCCTCGAACGTGATCTCGCCCTCGCCCTCCTCGACGTAGAGCGTATCGCCGGTGAACGGCTGCCCGTCCACGACGGGCGTGAACGAGAGCGTCCGCGTGTCGACGTAGGACCCCTGCGGGGGGACGAACTCGAGCGCGAGTGCGCCGGCGTCGTCCGACACCAGGTCGACGGGCTCGTCGGTCCCCGCCCGGTCGTAGTTCCTCAACTTAAAGCTGACGGGCGCCCCACCGAGCGTCGAGAACGTGGCTTCGTAGCGGTCGGTGAGCACCGTCACCGTCCGCTCCGGGCCGCCGACGGCGCGGCCGAACAGGGCCGAGTCGGCGGGCGCCGGGGGCGGGGCGTCGAGCGGGGCGAGCTCGGCGGCCTGAGGCTGCGCCTCGCGGGCGGCCTCGGCGGCGGCGACCGAGTCGGCCGCCGCCCGCTGGGCCTCGACCTCCTCGGGGCTGGGGGCAGTCGTCACCATCCACACGCCCAGGATCAGGGACATGAGGAGGATGCCGAGGAGGGCGGTGCGGTCGGGTCCCTGGGGTTCCACAGGCGGGCGGGGTGGGGGCGGGGCCTATCGGGCCGGCCTTACGGGCGGGGCGGGTCCGCGGGTGCGTCGGCGGCCGGGGGCAGCTCGCGCCGGGCGAGCCGGGCGAGCGCGCGGGGCAGGTCGCGGCGGAGGTCGGCGGAGGCCGTCGCCTCGCGTCCCCGGAACAGGACCATCACGGTGAGCGCGTCGGGGCGCCCGTCGAACCGGTCGAGCAGCGGCCCCTGGTGCTGGCGGAACGCCTCGCGCATCAGGCGGCGGAGCCGCGTGCGGCCGGCGTTAGTCCGTGCGCGGCGGCCGGGCGCGAACCCGACCTGGAGCCCGACGTCGTGGCCGAGCGCCTCGCGCGGGACGGCCCGGTACAGGAGCGCGACGACGCCCTCGCGGACTCGGCCGACGTCGGCGCGGCCGCGCTCGAAGAGCGGCCGGATCAGCCGGCGGCGCTTGAGCCGGCGCGTGCGGGGAAACGTGTGTCTCCGCACGCGGCGCGACGGCGAACCCGGGGGGCGGGGCGGCGGAGCTACTTGCTCGCCTTCGTGTCGCTGACCGTGAGGTCGTGGCGGCCCTTGGCCCGGCGCCGGGCGAGGACGTTGCGGCCGTTCTTGGTGGCCATGCGCGAGCGGAACCCGTGCTTGTTGGCGCGCTTGCGGCGGCTGGGCTGGTAGGTGCGCTTCATCGGTGTGCCGCGTGTGCGGGGTGAGTCGGCGCCGCGGGTCGGCGCGTGGACAGAAGAGCCGCGAAGATACCGGACCGCCCCGCCCCCGCCGTGAAGCGACGTTGACTTCACGCCGCCCCGCCCGTGCACGGCGGGCGCGTCTTGACGGGCGGGGCGGGGGCGCCGTACCTTCGCCGTCCGCTCCGGTCACGGCCGGGCGCGTGCGGGAATAGCTCAGTTGGTAGAGCATCAGCTTCCCAAGCTGAGGGTCGCCGGTTCGAGTCCGGTTTCCCGCTCCCCGAGGCCGGTGCCACGCGGCGCCGGCCTCGGTCTGTTCCGGGGCCGCCGGGCGGTTAGCTCAGATGGTTAGAGCATCTCGTTTACACCGAGAGGGTCGGGGGTTCGAGTCCCTCACCGCCCACAGGATGGCCCCAGGCTTCACGCGCGCTTGCCTCTGAGCTGTGGACGAGCGGGGCGGGGTATACAGCCGTCGTGGTCTGGCCTCGAGGCGTAGAGTTCAGGCCGCAGCCAGAGGCTGGATCGCCTCAAGGTCTTCGCGCTCCTCGCGCTCGACCTCATAAAGGTCCGCGCGGAGCTGTAGGTTGAGCCACACATCGGGGGTCGTCCCGAAGTAGCGCGCGAGCCGGAGGGCTGTCGAGGGCGTCATCGCGCGGCGGCCTCGGATGACGCCGTTGAGCCGTTGATACGAGACGCCAATGGCGGCCGCGAGCGCCGACTGAGAGATCCCCATGGGTTCGAGGAACTCGTGGAGCAGGATATCACCGGGTAGAGTGGGCCGGCGGTTGGTGGGGATTCGAGTCATGGGTGTGCTCCCTGAAGCATCAGGTGCGTTCTACCTAGTGGTAGTCGGTGATCTCAACGCGCGAGGGGCCGTTGGGAGTCCAGACGAAGCAGATGCGATACTGATCGTTGATGCGAATGGCGTGCTGCCCGGCACGGTCGCCGGTTAACGGGTGGAGCCTGTTTCCCGGAGGCACTCGGAGGTCGTCCAGCCGAGCCGCGGCGTCGAGGTAGTCAAGCCGGCGGATAGCGACGCTGTGGAGCTGAGGGGGAAGCGCCTTGCGAGCGCGCTTGGTGTCGTTCCCGTTGTAGATGTCGGCTGTGGCGTCATCCGAGAAGTCGGTGATCATCGGGAGGGATGGTCGTGGGTAGCAGGTCGTAGATCATGCGCTTCAGGGTCCGGATGTTTTGGCCAATTAGAGCGTGGGCCGTGCTAACGTAACACGCCTCGTGCTACTTGTTCCCGCCCCGCCCGCGGTGGTCTTGGCGCCGGCTTCCCCCCGCCCCGCCCGCGGTGGCGCGAGGTTGCGGTTGACCGTTGGGTCCGCCCCGCCCGATCTCCCGCCCCGCCCGTTATGATCGACCGTTACACGCGCCCCGAGATGGGCGCCATCTGGACCAAGGAGGCCCAGTACCAGGCCTGGCTCGACGTCGAGCTCGCCGCCTGCTGGGCGTGGGCCGAGGCGACGGGCCAGATTCCCCACGAGGACGTCGAGACGTTGTACCGGGACGCCTCGTTCTCGGTCGACCGCATCCACGAGATCGAGGCCGAGACGCGCCACGACGTCGTCGCCTTTACGCGGGCCGTGTCCGAGACGCTGGGGCCGGAGCGGAAGTGGGTCCACTACGGGCTCACGTCGTCAGACGTGGTCGACACGGCGCAGTCGCTCCGGCTGCTCCGCGCCAACGAGATCCTGCGGGGCGGGGTGGAGCGGCTGGCCGGCGTTCTGGCCGAGCGCGCGGTCGAGCACAAGCACACCGTCACCGTCGGGCGCACGCACGGGGTCCACGCCGAGCCCACGACGTTCGGGCTCAAGCTGGCCCGGTTCTACGACGCCGTCCAGCGCGACCTCGCCCGGTTCGACGCCGCCGCCGAGGCGGTCCGCGTGGGCAAGCTGAGCGGGGCGGTGGGCACGTTCGCCAACATCCCGCCCGAGGTCGAGCGCCTGACGTGCGAGCGGCTGGGCCTCCGCCCCGCCCCCATCTCGACGCAGGTGCTCCCGCGCGACCTCCACGCGCAGTACCTGGGCGCGCTCGCGCTCGTGGGCACGACCATCGAGACGGTCGCCGTCGAGGTCCGCCACCTCCAGCGGAGCGAGGTGCTGGAGGCCGAGGAGGCGTTCCGGCCCGGGCAGAAGGGGAGTTCGGCAATGCCGCACAAGCGGAATCCCATCGGGTCCGAAAACCTGACCGGCATGGCCCGGCTCCTCCGCGGCTACATGGTGGCCGCCTACGAGGACGTGGCGCTCTGGCACGAGCGCGACATCAGCCATTCGTCGGTCGAGCGCGTGATCTTGCCCGACGCCACGACTGCGCTCGACTACGCGCTGGCCCGGCTCGCCCGGATCGTCGAAAACCTGACGGTCTACCCCGACCGGATGGCCGAGAACCTGGAGCGGACGTATGGGCTCGTCTACAGCCAGCGCCTCCTGCTGATGCTCATCGAAACCGGCCTCAGCCGCGAGGCCGCCTACGACGCCGTCCAGCCGCTCGCGATGCAGGCGTGGCGCGAGCGACGGAGCTTCCGCGAGATCGTCGAGGCGGCGCCCAGCGTAGCCGACCGCCTGAGCCCGGTCCAGATCGCCGACGCCTTCGACCCAGCCTACCACCAGGCCCACGTCGACGAGATCTTCGAGCGCGTCGGGCTGGGCTGAGGGCGCCGCCCCGCCCGCACTGCCGCATAAGCGCCACACGGGCGGGGCGGGGCGGTTCCGCCCGGCCGGCGCTACGGTTGGGGAGCGGGCGTGAGCGCCCCGTCGAGCGTAGCCCGGACGTCGGCGTCCGCGCCCGCGTAGACGACGACGAGCCGCTCGCCGTAGGCGTAGACCGACGTGTCCGCCCCGCCCGAGGCCGCGAGCGACGTGATGTCGGCGTTGCGGGCGGCGGCGGTCGGGTACTCGAACACGAACAGCTCGCCGCCCCCGGCGACCTCGTAGGCCGCCCCGCCCGAGGCGCGCGCGTTGGGCTCGGTGCGCGAGACGAACGCGAGGTCGAGCCCGAGCGCGTCGAGCCGGCTCGCGAGGTCCGCCGCCGTCGTCACGTCGAGGGCGACGGCCTCGGCCGGGTTGCGGTCGCCGCCGAGCGTCGGGACGTCGCGCGTGCTTTGGCACCCGGCGACGGAGAGCAGGAGGAGGGCGGGGAGGAGGCGCATGGGCGGGGCGGCGGGGCGCCGGCTCAACGACGGGGCGGGGCGGGAGGGTCCGCCCGCGCGGCTTCCCGAAGAAGCCACCCCGCCCCGCCCGCGCGCGGCGCCGACGGGCGGGGCGGGGTGGTAGCTTCTCGGCCCGCTCTACGCCGCTCCGGCTCCGCCGATGATCACCGAGTTCCTGCCCCTGTTCCTGATGATCGTGATGGCGTTCGGCCTCGCGTACACGCTGCTGAAGGTGGCGGAGTACTTCGGGCCGTACCAGCCGGGCGCCGTCAAGAAGAGCCCGTACGAGAGCGGCCAGGACCCGGTCGGGACCGCCCGCGACCGCTACTCGATCAAGTTCTACCTCGTCGCCATGATCTTCATCGTGTTCGACGTCGAGCTCGTGTTCCTCTACCCGTGGGCCGTCTCGTTCCGCACCTTCCTGGCCGCCGGGGGCGGGGCGGCGCTCATCTCGGTCTCGGTCATCGCCGTGTTCCTCTTCGTCCTCGTGGTCGGCCTGATCTACGACGTCAAAAAGGGCGGGATCGACTGGGACTGAGGGCGAGGCCGCGAGTCTCGGGCGGCGCGGCCCGCTCCACCGCGTCTCTTCTTCGCGCTCGCCCACACGCCACTCGGCCCCCCGCGGCCGTTGTTTCAGTCCCGGTTGAAAATCGGAGTGGGGCGAACACCCGCCCCGCCCCCGGGTACACTCCCGCACACAGCACGCGCACACCATGTTCAGCGAAGACGGCGGCTTCCTCACGACCACGGTCGACTCGGTCATCAACTGGGCGCGGTCGAACTCGCTCATGCCCATGCCGATGGGCCTCGCCTGCTGCGCCATCGAGATGATGGGGTTCGCCGGGCCGAAGTACGACGCGGCCCGGTTCGGGTCCGAGGCCATGCGGTTCAGCCCGCGCCAGGCCGACCTCATGATCGTGGCGGGGTGGTGCTCCTACAAGATGGCCCACACGGTCCGCCGGATCTGGGACCAGATGGCCGAGCCCAAGTGGTGCATCGCGCAGGGCGCGTGCGCCTCGACCGGCGGGATGCACCGGTGCTACGGGGTCGTCCAGGGCATCGACAACTTCCTCCCCGTCGACGTCTACATCCCCGGCTGCCCGCCCCGCCCCGAGGCCGTGCTCCACGCGCTCATGGACATCCAGGAGAAGATCCGCGTGACCGAGTCCGTCGCCAAGGACGTCCGCTTCAAGGACGAGTCCAACCAGCTCGTCGAGGGCCAGATCGTCGGCCCCAACGGCGAGGTCGTCACCGCGTAAAACGAGCGATGAGCGACGAGTAAAGGGCGATGAGCTCCTGCCCCGCGACGCGGGAGCGGGGTGGTTCAGGCCCGTCACTCGTCACCCCTCACCCATCCCCCCTATGCCCACCCCGCCCGACCCCCACGAGGACGCCGGCGACGACCGCCCCGCCGCCCCCGACGTGATCCCGCCGCCGTCGGTCGCCCTGGCCCGGGGCGCCGACCTCGTCGTGGGCGGCCCCGACGGCGCCCCGTTCGTCGACCCGGCGGAGCAGACGCAGACGCTGAAGTTCCACTTCACGCCGCGCGCCGCGCTCGCCGGCGAGATGGAGCGGCTTCAGACGGAGAACCCGCACGCCAAGGCGTCGACCGTCGTGCCGAAGGTGATCCAGGCGCTCCAGGACCGCTTCGGGGGCGAGGGCGGGGCGGTCGGCGAGGTCGTCGGCTACGCCGGCGAGACGACGGTCTACGTCGACCGCGACGCGATCGCCGACGTGTGCCTGTTCCTCCGCGACGAGGTCGGCTTCGACTACATGGCCGACATGGCGACGGTCGACCGCTTTACCGAGGAGGACCGCTTCGAGGTCGTCTACAACCTGTGCGCGCTCAAGGCCCGCAAGCGGATCCGCCTCAAGGTCCGCGTGGACGAGGACGACCCCGCGGTCCCCACCGTCACGCACGTGTGGCCGGGGGCGGGGTGGCACGAGCGCGAGGCGTGGGACATGATGGGGATCCGGTTCGACGGCAACCCCGACATGCGCCGGATCTACATGCCCGAGGACTTCGAGTACCACCCGCTGCGGAAGGAATTCCCCACGCTGGGCATCCCGGGCTCGCTCCCGCTCCCGCCGAACCACCCCGACGGCGACCTCCAGCTCGACCCGTACCCCCGCGCGCACGGCCTCATCCCGAAGGACCTCTCCACCGACGAAGGGTAGCCGGTGAGACGGCGGCACGCGGCAGGTGAACACGCCGCCGCCCCGCCCCCTCGCGATCTGCCCACCCGCCCCCCGTTATGGCCGCCACCGACCAAAGCACCACGTCCGCCCACTCCGCCGCGCCGGGCTCGAACAACGACCTGTTCACGTTCTGGCCCCGTCACCAGGCGGCCATCTACAAGGCCCTCAACGACCGCCACACCTACGTCGAGCGGGAGGCCGACGAGCGCGCCTTCGAGGCCGCGGCGACCGCTGGCGACGGCGTGGGCGGGGCGGCCGTGCCCATGATCGCCGAGGACCCGCTGGAGTCCAAGATGATCCTCAACCTCGGCCCGCAGCACCCGGCGACGCACGGCGCGCTCCGCATCGTGTGCCAGCTGGACGGCGAGACGGTCGACAAGTGCCTGCTGGACCTGGGGTACCTGCACCGCGGCATCGAGAAGCTCGCCGAGGTCAAGACCTACCAGGAGTTCATGCCCTACACGGACCGCATGGACTACATGTCGCCCTACTCGAACAACGTGGCGTGGTGCCTCGCGGTCGAGAAGCTGGCCGGCATCGAGGTCCCGGAGCGGGCGCAGTGGCTGCGGACGATCGGGTGCGAGCTGGCCCGCATCTCGGCCCACCTCCTGTGGGCGGGGACCATGGTCATGGACGCCGGCGCGCTCTCGGTCTTCCTCTGGACGTTCAAGTACCGCGAGGAGATCTACTCCATCTTCGACGAGATCGCCGGCGCCCGCTTTACGGTCTCGCACAGCCGCATCGGCGGGCTCGCGTTCGACTTCTCGGACACGGCCCTCGCCATGATCGCCGCGTTCTGCGACGAGTTCGAGCGCCAGATCGCGGACTGGAAAAAGCTCCTCAACCGGAACCGGATCTGGGTCGACCGCAACAAGGACGTGGGCATCCTGAGCGCTGACGAGGCCATCGCGCAGGGCTACACCGGCCCCAACCTCCGCGCGTCGGGCGTCCCCCACGACATCCGCCTCTTCGAGCCCTACCTCGTCTACGACCAGATCGACTTCGACATCCCGATGCGG
This sequence comes from Rubrivirga litoralis, assembly GCF_031846415.1. NCBI lineage: Bacteria > Pseudomonadati > Rhodothermota > Rhodothermia > Rhodothermales > Rubricoccaceae > Rubrivirga > Rubrivirga litoralis. The sequence goes on from NZ_JAVRHT010000001.1 coordinate 281,901, forward strand.
ACCGAGGGCGACTCGCTCGCCCGCTACTTCGTGCGCATCGAGGAGATGGAGGAGTCGGTCAAGATCATCCGGCAGTGCCTGGAGAAGCTGCCCCAGGGGCCGGTCCGCATCGACAACGCGAAGGCGGCATACCCCTCCAAGGACGAGGTCTATTACTCGATGGAGGGGATGATCCACGACTTCATGATGACCGACACCGGCGTCGCCCCGCCCAAGGGCGCCGAGTGCTACCACGCCATCGAGAGCCCGAAGGGCGAGCTCGGCTTCTTCCTCGTCTCCGACGGGACCGGCAGCCCGTGGCGCGTCAAGGCCAACACGGGCTCGTTCTCGAACCTCCAGGGCCTGGAGACGATGATGGAGGGCGCGATGGTGGCCGACACCGTCGTCCTCATCGGCTCCATCGACCCCGTCATCGGCGACTCCGACAAGTAGCGAATTCTGAACGCTGAACGCGGAACGATAAAGCGCCCAGCTTCCACGCTCTGCACCCCTTCAGCGTTCGTCATTCATCGTTCAGCGTTCTTATGACTCCCGAAACCCCCGGCGACCACCTCCGCGACGCCTCGCCCAAGCCGCCCTACGTGCCGGGCGTGGAGCCCGAGCGCCACGTTTCCGACGCGGACCTCGTTTGGACTGATGAGGAAAAGGAGACGATGCAGACGTACGTCGAGCAGTACCCGACGGCCGACGGCGCGGTCATGAAGGGGCTGTGGCTCGCGCAGCGGAAGTTCGGGTGGCTCCCGCCCGAGGTCATCCGCCTCGTCGCCGACACCCTGGAGCTGCCGTACGCGAAGGTGTACGGCGTGGCCACGTTCTACACGCAGTACTTCAAGGAGGAGAAGGGCCGGTACGTGCTCGACGTCTGCACGTGCTTTACGTGCCAGGTGTGCGGCGGCTACGACCTCCTGCACTACCTGGAGGAGACGCTCGGCGTGCCCAAGGGCGGGACGACCGAGGACGGCCTGTTCACGGTCCAGGAGGCCGAGTGCCTCGGCGCGTGCGGCTCGGCCCCGATGCTCCAGGTCACGAACGGCCCCTACGTCCACAACCTCACCGAGGCCAAGGTGGACGCCCTGATCGAGGCGCTGCGGGCGGGGCGGGAGGTCCCGTTCGAGTCCGTGACGCTGCCCCAGGACGAGGACGACCTGGGCGGCAACCGCCGCACCGACGCCGAGGCGACGGAGAGCTACGTGACGCCGCCCGTCTCCCGGACGATCCACTAGCGCCGCCCCGCCCGGATGCCCGTCGCCGCCCCCGCCCCGCCCCAGATCGAGACCCCGCAGCCGCACTGGGTCTGGACGCGGGAGCAGTACGACCGGATCGTGGAGGCGGGCGTGCTCGGGCCGGACGACAAGGTGGAGCTGCTGGACGGTCAGATCGTGCCCAAGATGCCACAGAACCGCCCGCACCGTGTGGCTACCACCCTCGTAGGTCAAGCCCTGCGCGCCGTCCTAGGGACGGACGTCTTCGTCCAGGAAGAGAAGCCCGTTGCGCTCTCGGACCTATCCGAGCCTGAGCCGGATGTGGCGGTCGTCTTCGGCTCTCCACGCGACTACGACCCCCACCCCGGGCCGAAGGCTATTGCCCTGCTCGTTGAGGTGGCCGACTCCAGTCTCCTTCGCGATCGTGTGCGGAAGGCTCAGGTGTACGCGGAGGCAGGTATTCCCGAATACTGGATCGTCAACCTCCAGGATCAGATCTTGGAAGTCCACCGCGATCCCGCGGGCGGGGCGTACGGGACCAAGGCGACGCACGGGCGGGGCGGGGCGGTCTCGCCATTGGGCGCTCCCGACGCCACCGTCGCCGTCACCGACCTCCTCCCGTGAGCGCCCGCCTCGCCGACCGCCGCATCCGCGCGGCCGCCCTCCGGGCGGCCCCGGCGCTCGACGTGCGCGGCCCGGTGTCGGAGGCGCTCGGCCGCGCCGGCATCGCGGTGCCGCCGGCGGACGCCGCCCCGCCCCGCACGGCCGCCCCGCCCCGGCGCGTTCGCAGCTAGACTCTTTTCCGACCGACCCCTCCGATCCATGGCCGACGCTGACACCCTCATCACCGGCGCCTCCAAGGCGGGCGACTGGCGCACCTACGAGCGCGCCATCCTGCCGCCGATCAAGGACCTCCACAAGATCGACGTCTACGAGGCCCAGGCCGACGGCTACAAGGCGCTCAAGGACGTCGTCCGCGACGGCAAGTTCGACCGGACCGAGCTGACCAACGAGGTCAAGGCAAGCGGTCTGAAGGGGCGGGGCGGGGCGGGCTTCCCGACCGGGCTCAAGTGGAGCTTCATGCCGCCCGTCGACCCCGAGAAGCCGCGCTACCTCTGCTGCAACGGCGACGAGTCCGAGCCGGGCACGTTCAAGGACCGCCAGATCTTCGAGTACAACCCGCACCTCATGATCGAGGGGATCACGCTGGCGGGGTACGCGATGACGATCAAGACGTGCTACCTCTACATCCGGGGCGAGTACGACGACTACATCCACCACGTGCAGACGGCGGTCGACGAGGCCTACGCGAAGGGCTACCTGGGCGAGAACATCCTGGGGACCGACTTCTCGTTCGACCTCGTGGTCCACGCCGGCGCCGGGGCCTACATCTGCGGCGAGGAGTCGTCGCTGATGAACTCGCTGGAGGGCAAGCGGGCCTACCCGCGCATCAAGCCGCCCTTCCCCGCCCAGAAGGGGATCTGGGGGATGCCGACGACGATCAACAACGTCGAGACGCTCGCCGACGTCCCGCTCATCGTCAACCGCGGCGCCGAGTGGTTCGCCCAGACGGGCGCCGAGAAGCACCCCGGGCCGGTGCTGTACGGCGTCTCGGGCCACGTCGTCAAGCCGGGCGTCTACGAGTACCCGACCGGTATGCTGCTCACCGACCTCCTGGAGGCGGCCGGCGGCCCGCGCGGGGGCAAAAAGATCAAGGCCGTCGTCCCCGGCGGCTCCTCCACCCCGCCCCTGACGTGGGAGATGGCGCAGGGCGTGACGATGGACGGCGACACGCTCCGCGAGGCCGGGAGCTCGATGGGCACCGGCTGCCCGTGTTTCTTGGATGAGGACACGGACATGGTGGCCTTCACGCGGCGGATCGCCCACTTCTACCACCACGAGTCGTGCGGCCAGTGCACGCCGTGCCGCGACGGGACGGGCTGGCTGGAAAAGCTGTTGACCCGGATCGACGCCGGCGAGGGTTACACGCGCGACCTCGACCTCCTGCTCGACCTGTGTGACCAGATGGAGGGCCGGACCGTGTGCGCGCTCGCCGACGCCGCCGCGTGGCCCGTCCGCTGGGGCATCCGCCGGTTCCGCGACGAGTTCGAGGCCAAATGCAAGCCGACCGCCTTCGACGGTGCCGACCTATCGGGCGACGGCGCCTCGCTCGACGTGAGCACGCCGGGCGTCCCCAGCGCCGCCGACGCGGGCAACCCGACGAGCGTGCCGGGCGACGTCGAGCCCGTGACCGACCCGACCATCACGCCTACCGGCACGCCGTAGCGCGCGAGCGGCCCGTCCGCCCCGCCCCGCCCGCCGTCTTCGCGAGCGGCCGCCCCGCCCGACCGCGCCCCCTCCCCGCCATGCGCCGACTCCTCCTGCTCCCCGCCCTCTGGCTCGCCGCCTGCGCCGACGCCCCCGCCCCGCCCGCCGAGGGCGGGGCGGCGGACGTGGTCCTCGTCGGCGCGGCCGTCCCGGGCGGGGCGGCGCTCTCTGCTGGCGACCTGATCGTCCAGGCCGACGCGCTCGACGGGCAGGACGTGGTCGTCGAGGGCGAGCCCCGCGAGGTGTGCCAGAAGATGGGCTGCTGGCTCACGCTGGCCGGCGCCGACGGCCAGACCGTCCGCGTGGTCGTGCCCAAGGACGAGGCCGGCGCCTACGTGTTCACGTTCCCCACCGACGCCTCGGGCGACCGCTACCGCATCGCCGGGCGGCTCGCCGTCGAGACCGCCTCCGTCGAGGAGCAGCGCCACTACGCCGAAGACGGCGGGGCGGACGCCGAGGCCCTCGCCGCCATCACCGAGCCCGAGCGCTCGCTCGTCCTGACGGCCACCGGCGCCGAGCGCCTCGACGCGTAGCAGTACGGGAGACCGGGTACGGGGTGCAGCCCCGAGGCGCCCGGACCTCGTACCCTGTACCCCGTACCCTTTCGCATCAGCCCACACCATGCCGCAGGTCCACATCGACGGGCAGACGTACGAGTTCGAGGAGGGCGAGAAGGTCCTCCAGTTCTGCCTCGACCACGGGACGGAGATCCCGCACTTCTGCTACCACCCCGCCCTCTCGGTCCCGGCCAACTGCCGGCAGTGCCTCGTCAAGACGGGGACGCCGATGTTCGACCGCGAGACGAAGGAGCCGGTCCTCGACGACGACGGGAACCAGAAGATCAACTACGCCCCGAAGCTGATGCCGAGCTGCTCGCTCGACATGACCGACGGGATGGTCGTCCACACGCAGCTCTCCGAGGTCGAGGTCGCCAACGCGCAGGCCGAGAACCTGGAGATCATGCTGATCAACCACCCGCTCGACTGCCCGATCTGCGACCAGGCCGGGCAGTGCCCGCTCCAGATCCAGGCGTACAAGTACGGCCCGGAGGGCTCGCGCTTCGAGTTCGAGAAGGTCCACAAGCCCAAGCGCGTCCAGCTCGGGCCGAACGTGGTCCTCGACGCCGAGCGGTGCATCAACTGCACGCGCTGCACCCGGTTCACGGCCGAGGTGACCGAGACGCACCAGCTGACCATCATCAACCGGGGCGACAACAACTACCCGATGACGGCTCCGGGCGAGTCGTTCGACGACGCCTACTCGATGTGCACGACCGACATCTGCCCGGTCGGCGCGCTCACCGAGGACTACTTCCGGTTCCAGGCCCGCGTCTGGGAGATGGACAAGACGCCGACCGTCTCGGACTTCGACGGCACGGGCACGAACGTGACGGTCTGGACCAAGAACAACGAGGTCCTCCGCATCACGCCGCGCGAGAACCTCGACGTCAACGAGTACTGGATGCCCGACGTGGCCCGGCTCGTCTACAAGACGTACAACGAGGACCGCGCGAGCGGCCCGCACCTGAACGGCCGCCCGACGACGTGGGAGACGGCCCGGAACGAGGCCGCCGCCCTGCTCCGCGAGGGCGGGGCGGACACGCTGTTCCTGGGCTCGCCCTACGCGACCGTCGAGGACAACTACCTGCTCATGCGGCTGGCCGAGGCCGTCGGCGCCGCCCCGCCCCGCTTCGTCGACCGTCGCGGGCAGCAGGAGGGCGACGACTTCCTGGTCTCGTCGGACCCGGCCCCGAACACCGAGGGCTGCCGCCGGCTGGGCATGGAGCCCGCCGACCCGGCGCTGCTCGCGGGCGGGGTGGCGAGTGCGCGCCTGGTCTACGTGCTGCACGAGGACCTCGTCGGCGACGGCCTGGTCTCGGCCGCCGACCTCGACGGCACGCCCGTCGTCCTCCACCCGACGCACACGACGAACCAGACGCCGTCGACCGTCTCGCTGCCCATCACGATGTCGGTCGAGACGATCGGGACGTACGTGAACGAGGACGGCCGCGCGCAGCTGCTCCGCCCCGCCAAGATGGTCCGCGCCATGAACCGGGCGCTCATGATGGCGCTGGGGACCGGCATGGGCCGCTCGGCCCGCGTGGGGACGCCGTTCGACCGCTGGCACGACGAGGACAACAAGATCGACTGCCTGCCCGGGTGGGCCGTGCTCCCTGAGGTCGCGTCCGTCCTCGGGCACCCCATGTCGTACAAGAGCCCGGCCGCCGTCATGGCCGAGGTCGCTGGGCGGGGCGGCTTCGACGGCGCCACGCACGGGGCGATGGGCACGCTCGGCGTCCCGCTCGAGACCTCCGACGCGGGCGAGGAGGTGCCGGCCCTCGGCGCCTGACCGCCCCGCCCCGCCCGCGAGCGGGGTGGTTCGGGCGGGGTGGAGGAAGGAGCCGCCCCGCCCCGCACGGACGCCACGCGCGACGTCTCTACGGCACGCCTCGTTTCGATAGACGCTCGATGGGGGCGGGGTGGTCGGGTGGCCCTCTCGCCCCTTTCCCTGCCTGCTCTTAACGGGCCGCCCCGCCCGCGGCCCCGGTCCGGTCGTACCCTGCACCCGATACATCGAACCTGCCCCGGAGGGGCGCACGCATGGACATCGTCGTCTCCGTCTGGGAGGTCCTCGACCTCCCGATCGTCATCTTCCTGCTGCTCAACCTGTTCCTGGTGACGGCGGCGCTGCTCGTCTACGCCGAGCGGAAGGTGTCGGCGTTTATCCAGGAGCGGAACGGGCCGAACCGCGTCGGGCCGGGCGGCCTGTTCCAGTCGTTCGCCGACGTGTTCAAGCTGATGTTCAAGGAGAACATCGTGCCGGCGCAGGGGAACGAGTTCGTCCACAGCCTGGCGCCCGTCCTCATGGTCGTCATCGCCATGTCGACGGGCGCGCTCATCCCGTGGGCGCGGACGCCGGCCGGCAACCCGCTCGCGGTCGCCGACATCGGCGTCGGGCTCCTCGTCGTGCTCGCCATGACGTCGGTGTCGGTCTACGGCGTGACGCTGGCGGGGTGGTCGTCGAACTCGAAGTACGCGCTCCTGGGCGGCCTCCGGTCGTCGGCGCAGATGATCTCGTACGAGCTGGCGATGGGCGCCGCCGCGCTCTCGGTCGTGCTCTACGCCGGGAGCCTCAGCCTGTTCGACATCGTCGAGAGCCAGAACCACCCGGTCGCCGGCGTCTTCGCCTGGAACTGGTTCCGCAACCCGGTCGGGTTCGTGGTCTTCGCCGTGTGCGCGCTCGCCGAGACGAACCGGGCGCCGTTCGACCTGCCCGAGGCCGAGCAGGAGCTCGTGGCCGGCTACCACACCGAGTACTCGGGGATGAAGTTCGGGATGTTCTTCCTGGCGGAGTACGTCAACCTGTGGGTGGCCTCCCTCCTGATCGCGACGCTGTTCCTGGGCGGCTACCTCCTCCCGTGGGAGGCCGCCTACGCGGGCGCGATCCCGGCGGTGGTCCTCACGATGCTCCAGGTCGTGGCCTTCCTGGTGAAGGTGTCGTTTATCGCCTTCTGCTTTATCTGGATTCGCTGGACGCTCCCCCGCTTCAAGTACAACCAGCTCATGAACCTGGGCTGGAAGAAGCTGCTCCCGATCGCGATCGCGAACATCGTCGTCGTCGCCTTCCTCGTTGCGGCCTACCAGCTTATCGCCGCCCCGGACCCGGCGCCGGCGCTGATCCTCGAAACGGAGACCTACGTAGACCCCGGCGCCCTCGACGTGGCGCCGTAGCCGCGGGGCGGGGCGGCCGCCCCGCCCGCGCAGGGTGGCGGAGCGTGGATCAGTGGAGGAGTGGCCGCGTAGCCGCGAGGGCGGGGTGGCCTACCACCCGATCCGACCCGCCGCGCGCGGCACGCTCTCGCGGCCCGGCGCGCGCGGCGGCACGGGCGGGGCGGCCTCCGGCGTGCCCACCCCGCCCTCGACCGGCTCGTCGACGACGAAGCCGCCCTCGTCCTCGACCTCCTCGTCCTCGAACAGCGGCCCGCCCCGCTCGGCGTCCTCGCGGGCGCGCTCGACCTCGCGGCGGGCGTCACGGACGGCCTCGTCGCGGGCGCGGCGGATCTCGCGGAGCCCGTCGCCCGCGCCCCGGTTCGCCTCGCGGACGGCCTGCCGGACCGCCCGCCGCGCCTCGCGGCGGACGCGCGGGTCCTCGATCCGGTCGAGGTCCAGGATGTCCTCGACCCAGTCCGAGTCGACGTACAGCGTCTCGTCCGCCTCGTCCCGCTCCTCGTGGTCGTCGCGGCGGGCGGGGCGGTCGTCGGCGCGGTCCGGGCGCCACCCCGCCCGGTTCGGCGTGCGCGGGCCGTAGCCATCGGGGAGGTCGGCGCCGTCCCGGCGGTCCGCGTTCCACGCGTCGGCGACGCGCTCGCCGCCCCGCTCGAACAGCCCACCCGCCCAATCGGCGACGGCCGAGGCGAAGCGCTCGAAGACGCCGTCGCCGTCGTCACTTCTGGGGGCGGGGCGGGGGAAGACGGCGGCCCGGTCGACGAGCCGGTCGCGCTCTGCCCGCCGGTAGAAGTCGCCGACGACGCGGAGCGCGTTGTGGCCGCCCTGCCCCCAGTACGACGACCGGAACGTGACACGCGGGTCGTCGAACCCGACCCACGCGCCCATCACGAGGTCGGGGTGCATGAGCAAAAACCAGCCGTCGGCGCCGTCCTGCGTCGTGCCCGTCTTGCCGGCGAGGTCGCCGCGCGCGCCGAACCGGCGGCGGACGTCGGAGCCGGTCCCGACGTCGACCACCCCGCGCATCATGTCCAGCAGGTCCGTCGCCACGTCGGGGTCGAGGGCGGGGCGGGGCGGGGGCGCGAACCGGGCCACCTCGTTCCCGTCGCGGTCCGTAATGTGGGTGACGGTGACGGGCGCGCGGTAGACGCCGCCGTCGGCGATGGTCGCGTAGGCGCTCGTCATCTCGAGCAGCGACACGTCGCTCGTCCCGAGCGCGAGCGAGGGGACCGCGTCGAGCTTGCTCTGGATGCCCATGCGGCGGGCCGTCCGCGCGAGGTCGCGGGCGCCGACCTCCTCGACGAGCCGCGCGGCGACCGTGTTCTTGGACTGCGCGAGCCCGTCGCGGAGGCTCACGAGCTCGCCCGACGCCGCCCCGCCCGCGTTCGTGGGCGTCCACACAACGCCGTTGTCGAGCGTGATCTCGACGTCGTCGTCCGGCACCTCGTCGTCGGGCTCGAACCCCTCTTCGAGGGCGCGGGCGTAGAGGAACGGCTTGAACGTGGACCCCGGCTGGCGCTTGGCGCGGCCCACGTGGTCGTAGGCCGAGTCGCGGAAGTCGCGGCCGCCGACCCACACGCGGACCTCGCCAGTCGACGGGTCGACGGCCGCGAGCGCCACCTCCAGCCGCATCTTCTCCTGGCGGAGCGAGTCGAGAAACGCGGGGTCGGCGCGGAGCGCGGCGAGCGCGTCGTCGGGCGCCGCCCCGCCCGCGACGGCCGCGCGGTAGGCGGCGGTCTCGGCGACGAAGGCGTCGGCGGCCTCGCGGCGGAGCGTCCAGAACCGCTCGAACGGCTGCGTCTGCCGCGCCACGCGGACGTAGGGTGCCGTCGTCGGCCCGAGCCGGTCGGCGCTGGCCCGGCCCCACTCGACGTCGGCGACCGTCTGGAGCGCGTCGCCGAACGTCTCGACGGCCGCCGCCGCCGCCTTCTGGAGCCGCCAGTCGAGCGTCGTGTGGACCGTCAGGCCGTCGCCGTAGAGGCTGTAGCCGGCCTCGTCGGCCCAGCCCTCGAGCTGCACGCGGACGTGCTCGGTAAAGTGCGGGGCGAGGCTCCGCTGCATCGGCTGCCGCTCGAACTTCAGCCCGAGCGGCTCATCGCGGAGCGCGGCGGCCTCGGCTTCAGACAGGTCCCCGTAGGCCACGAGCTGCCCCAGGACCACGTTCCGCCGCGCGAGCGCCCGGTCGGGGTTCCGGTACGGGTTGTACGACGAGGTCCCCTTGAGCATGCCGACGAGCGTGGCCGCCTGGAGCCGGTCGAGGTCGCCGGCGCTCGTCGAGAAGTAGGTCCGCGCCGCCATCTCGATGCCCCACGCGTTGTAGAGGAAGGGGACCGTGTTGAGGTAGAGCTCGAGGATCTGGTCCTTGGTGTAGACCCGCTCGATCTTGAGCGCCGTGACGGCCTCCTTCATCTTGCGCGAGACCGACGGCGCGTTCCCGATGGCGTCGGGGAACAGGTTGCGCGCCAGCTGCTGCGTGAGCGTCGAGGCCCCACGGAGGCCGCGCCCCGTAAGCGCGTCGGCCGCCGCCCCGCCCACGCCGAGCGCGTCGAGGCCGGAGTGGGCGTAGAACCGGCGGTCCTCGGTCGCCACGAGCGCCTCGACGACGTGGGGCGAGATCTCGTCGAGCGTGCGCCACTCGCGGTTGCGGCGCGCAAAGCGCGTGAGTTCGGTCCCGTCGGCCGAGAGCACGACGGCCGGGTCCACCTCACGGGCGTTCCGCAGGTCGCCCACGCTGGGCGTGAGCGGCCACAGGACGAGGCCGTAGAACAGCAGCCCGACCGCGAGCGCGGCCCCGGCCAGGGCGCCCGCGCCGACCACCCCGCCCGCGCCCCACGCGACGCGCCTCGCCGTCGACAGCTTAGGATCGCGGACCTTCGACCAGACCGCCCCGCCCGCAGCTTTCAGGCGCGTGTACACCCAAGCGACGGCCACCTTCAGCGTGGCCCACACCCGGGCGAGGGCGCGGCGCCAGAGGGGCACGGTGGGCGGGGCGGTCTGGGGCATGGACGGCGGGCGGGGCGGGAGCGGGCGCAGGCTACGGGGCGGGGCGGCCAGAGATACGCCGGCCGGCTGCGGCGGCTCCAACGGGCAGGGCGGGGCGGTGCGTGTGGGGGCCGCCCCGCCCTCGCCGGCCCGGCCGCGGCACTTCCTGGGGGGACCCTCGCCGCCCCGCCCTCGTACGGTCCGCCCCTCTCACCACCCCGCCCCTCATGGCCCAGCCGACCGTTAGCACCGACCAGATGGAGGACCCCGCCCCGGAGCGGTCCTCGCGAGAACGCGCCCACCTCGAAGAGGTCGCCGCGAACACGATCCGCGGCCTGACGATCGACGCCGTCGAAAAGGCCAACAGCGGCCACCCCGGGCTCCCGATGGGGATGGCCGACGCGGCGACCGTGCTCTGGACCCGGTTCCTGAAGCACAACCCGGAGGACCCGCAGTGGTTCGACCGCGACCGCTTCGTGCTCTCGGCCGGCCACGGGTCGATGCTGATCTACAGCCTCCTCCACCTGAGCGGCTACGACGTTTCGTTGGAGGACCTCAAGGAGTTCCGGCAGCTCCACTCGAAGACGCCGGGCCACCCCGAGGTCCACCACACGCCGGGCGTCGAGACGACGACGGGGCCGCTCGGGCAGGGGCTCGCCACGGCCGTCGGCATGGCGATCGCTGAGAAGCACTTGGCGGCCGCTTTCAACACGGCGGACCACGTCGTCGTCGGCCACTACACCTACGTGATCGCGTCGGACGGCGACCTCCAGGAGGGCGTGACGAACGAGGCGTCGTCGCTGGCCGGGCACCTCGGGCTGGGTCGGCTCGTTGTGCTCTACGACGACAACCACGTCTCGATCGACGGCGACACCCAGCTCTCGTTCACCGAGGACCGGGCGGGGCGGTACGAGGCGCTCGGGTGGCACGTGATCCGCGAGATCGACGGGCACGACAACGAGGCCGTCGCGCGCGCCATCCGCGAGGCCCGCAACGTGCTCGACCGGCCCAGCTTCCTCGAAGTCCGCACGACGATCGGGTACGGGTCGCCCAACCTGGCCGGCCAGCACACGGTCCACTCCGACGCCATCGGCGACGAGGAGATCGAGGCGACGAAAAAGAACCTCGGCATCCCGCTCGAGCCCGACTTCTACGTTCCCGACGACGCGACGGCGCTGTTCCACGAGCAGGCTGCGCGCGGGGCGCGGGAGCAGCACGAGTGGGAGGGCCGCCTGACGGCCTACGCCGAGGCCCAGCCCGACCAGGCCGCCGACCTCCGGCGCCGCATCGAGGGCCGCCTCCCCGACGGCTGGACCGACGCGCTGCCCACGTTCGACGCCGACGAAAAGGGCATGGCGAGCCGCGCCGCGAGCGGCAAGGTGCTCGACGCGCTCGTCCCGGTCCTCCCCGAACTCGTGGGCGGGTCGGCCGACCTCACGCCGTCGGTGAAGACGAAGGCGAAGGGGATGCAGGACTTTCAGAAGACGACGGCCGAGGCCCGCTACGTCCACTACGGGATCCGCGAGCACGCGATGGCGGCGGCCATGAACGGGATGGCGCTCCACGGCGGCGTGCGCCCGTACGGCGGCACGTTCCTCATCTTCTCCGACTACATGAAGCCGGCCGTGCGCCTGGGCGCGCTCATGGAGGCGCCGGTGGTCCACGTGTTCACGCACGACTCGGTCGGGCTGGGCGAGGACGGGCCGACGCACCAGCCGATCGAGCAGCTGGCCGGGCTCCGCGCGATCCCCGGCCTCCACGTCGTCCGCCCGGCGGACGCCAACGAGACGGCGGCGGCGTGGAAGCTGGCCGTCGAGAGCCCCGGCCCGACGGCCCTCGCGCTCAGCCGCCAGGCGCTGCCCACGTTCGCGGAGTCGAAGGACCGCGCCGTCGACGGCGTCGCGCGCGGCGGCTACGTGCTCTCCGACGCCGACGGTGAGCCGGACCTGATCCTAGTCGGGGCCGGGGCCGAGGTGAACCTGCTCATGGAGGCGAAAAAGGAGCTGGGCGGGGCGGTCCGCGTGGTGTCGATGCCGTGCGACCGTCTCTTTTTCCAGCAAGACGAGGCGTACCGCGAGTCCGTCCTGCCGTCGTCCGTCCGCGCGCGCGTGGCCGTCGAGGCGGCGAGCCCGTACGGGTGGGGCCGCGTCGTCGGGCTGGACGGCGAGGTCATCGCGATTGACCGCTTTGGCGAGAGCGCGCCGGGCGCCGACGCCCTGACGGACCTCGGGCTCACGGTCGAGGCCGTCGTCGAGGCCGCCCGCCGCGTCCGCAGCTAGCCACCCCGCCCGCGAACGAGCCGGCCGCCCCGCCTCCGCGCCCGCCCCGCCCGTGTCCCGCGGGCGGGGCGGCGTTGTCCAGGCCGCGGGCGGGGTGGGGGAGGAGGGAGCGGCGCTAGTTTCCGGCCCCCGCCCTTTGGGTCCACCCCGCCCCGACTGTGAGCCTTCCCGTCCCGCCCGGCGCTCTGGCCCGGATCGTCCGGTTCGTGGCGACGGGCGCCGTCGTGGCCACGCTCGTGCTGATCGTCGTGACGGCGGACGGGCGGCCGTGGCAGGCGCTGGCGTCGGTCGTCATGATCGCGCTGCTCCCGTACGTCGCCTTCGTGGCGCTTGCGCGGTGGGCGAACGGGGTGCCGTGGGCGGAGGCGGCCGTGCTCGCCGGGCTGGTGCTGGCGGTGTTCTTCGCGGCCGCCATGTACGTGCTCGCGTTCGTCGTCGCGCCGGGGCCGAAGAGCGCCTCGGCGCCGCTCGCGGTGCCGCTCCTGCAGTCGTTCGCGGTCGCGCTGGGCGGGGTGGGGGCCGGGGCGGCCAAGTGGGCCGCGTGGCAGGCGGGGCGGGGCGCCTAGAGCACCCTTCGGGTGGGTACGGGGTACCGAGTACGAGGTACGGCCCGGTCTGCCCTCGGCGCGCGCGTACCTGTACCCCGTACCGAGTACCCTGTACCTCCCTGCACGTTGCCCTGGTGCAGCGGCAAGGAGCCTCGTGCGCCCCGCCCCGCCCCTGGCAACGAGACCGGGCGGGGCGGCGGATCCCAGCGGCGGAGCGGGCCGTCCGACACCGCCCCGCCCCCGCTCCTCATGACGCTCGCCCCTTCTGTTCTCGCCGCCGACTTTGGCCGCCTCGAAGCCCACGCCCGCGAGGCCATAGACGCCGGGGCCGACTGGCTCCACATCGACGTGATGGACGGCCACTTTGTCCCGAACATCTCGTTCGGCGTGCCCGTCATGCGCGGGCTCCGAGCGCTCGCCGACGAGACTGACACGCCGTTCGACGTCCACCTCATGATCGAGGAGCCGGACCGCTACCTCGAGGACTTCGCCGAGGCCGGGGCGTCCGTTATCACGGTCCACCAGGAGGCGTGCCCGCACCTCCACCGGACCGTCCAGGCCATCCACGCGCTCGGGTGCCGGGCCGGCGTGGCGGTCAACCCGGCCACCCCGCTCGTGATGCTCGAAGACGTCCTGGGCGACCTCGACCTCGTCCTCGTGATGTCGGTCAACCCCGGCTTCGGCGGGCAGTCGTTCATCCCGGGCTCGACGGACAAGGTCCGCCGGCTCCGCCAGATGACGAGCGGAGCGCAGACCGCCGGGGCGGGGCGGCCGCTCATCGAGGTCGACGGCGGCGTGTCGCCGGACAACGCGCGCGCCCTCCTCGACGCCGGCGCCGACGTGTTCGTCGCCGGCAGCGCCGTCTTCCGGGGCGACGTGGCCGAGAACGTGGCCGCGTTCCGCCGCGCCGAGATGCGGACGGCGTAGGGACCGCGCGCGGAGTCGGGCGTAGTCTCCCCACGCTGCCCTCGCCCACCCCGCCCGCATGTCGCCGATCCTGCCGCCCCGACCCCTCGCACTCGTCGCGGCGCTCGCGCTCGCCGCCTGCTCCGCCCCGCCCCAAGCCGAGGCCCCCGCCGTCCCCGAGGTCGCCGGTCTCTCGTCGGACCAGGTCCTGTACCTGGACGAGCTGGGCATCCCCGTGGTCGTCCCGGGCGCGACCGGGGCGTTCCGCCTGGGCGGGCTCGAAGTCGAGCGCCGCGCCGGCTCCGTCCGCTACGCGCTCGACTACCGCCGCGACGACGGCGCGTGCTTCGAGGTGAGCGGCGACACGGGCGGGATGCGCCTGCCGGACTACCCGCTCGTCTCGCAGGAGGCGATCGCGCGCGGGCTCCCCGGGCGCCCGACCGTCCGCGTGTTCGAGGCCGCCGACGACCCGGGTGCGACGAGCGCTCAGGTGTGGGGGGTGCAGACGGTGGTCTCGGAGCCGATCGCGCTCGACGGCGTCGGCGTGCTGTTCCTCAGCGACACGGCCGACGGCTGCCGGCCCGTGAGCCTCGTCGAGGCCGTCGAGGTCGTGTCCGCCCTCGAGCTCCTCCCGCGCGTTCCGGGCGGGGCGAGCGGGGGCGGCTCGGCCGCCGCGGGCGGCGACACCTACCGCCCCGCCCCCGACGTCCTCGACGGCTACAATGCGGCGTCCACGCCCGAGGCCGCCGCCGAGGCCATCGCGCGGCGGTACGAGACCGACGCCGTCGAGGTCGAGGTCGTGGAGGTGTACGACGGCGAGGCCGTGGTCCTGGTGACGGCCTACGACCTCCGCGACGACTCGGTCCGCGACGAGCGCCTGCGCCTGCTCTACCGCGACAACGGGGTCGGCACGTGGGAGCTCGTCGACGCCGGCCGCCAGGTCCGGTGCCAGGCCAGGCGCGGCCACGCGGACTGGGGCTCGCCCCCGTGCTCGTAGGCGGAGGCCGGGGCGGCAGACCGCGGCGGGCGGCCGCCGAGGTCCGAACGGGCGCGGCCGCCCCGCTCGCGCTGGGTGGGCAGGGTGGTCCAGCCGCCCCGCGCCCGAACGTCGCGCAGCGTCGGCGCGGCCAGGGCGAGGGGGCGGGGCGGCCAGGGTGAGGGGCCGGGCGGGGTGGCGAGTGCCTGACGAACTCAGCGAGCCCGTATTAGAGCGCCTCGACCTGGGCGGCCAGCCGCTCCCACCGCTTGTAGAGCCCCTTGAGGTCCGCCTTCGCCGTCGTGAGCGACGCCATCGTGGTCTCGAACTCCTTGGGCTTCGCGTAGAGGTCGGGGTCGGCCATCTGCGCCTCCAGCGTCTCGATCTCCCCCTCCTTGTCGGCGACGGACTGCTCCAACAGGTCGAGCGCCCGCTGCGCGAGGTCCGGCCCGAGCTCCTTGGCCGACGGGACCGTCCCGTCCTTCATCATGCGGTAGAGCGCGTTGCGGGCCTCGGCCTCGCGGCGCTTGTCCTCCTTCGATTTTTTGCCGCCCGAGGACTTCGCCGCCCCGCCCTTGCCCGCCCCGCCCGCTGCTTTCCCGCCCTTCGCTGGCGCGGCCGCCCCGCCCTTCGCGGGCGGCGCAGGCGTGGGCGGGGCGGTCTGGGCCGCGCCGTCGCCCGAGGGCAGGTGCTTGGCCGCCGTCCCGTTCTCGCGCTGCCACTGCGTCTCGAAGTACGTGCCGCGGTAGGTCCGCACGCCGCGGTCCTCGACGTACCACACCGACTCGGCGACGGCGTCGATAAAGTGGCGGTCGTGGCTGACGAGCACGAACGTGCCGGTGTACTGGCGGAGCGCCTCGGCGAGCACGTTCTTCGAGACCAGGTCGAGGTGGTTCGTCGGCTCGTCGAGGACGAGGACGTTGGCTGGGCTGAGGAGCGTCCGCGCGAGCGCGAGCCGCGAGCGCTCGCCGCCGGAGAGCACGGACACGCTCTTTTCGGCGTCCGAGCCCGTAAACAGGAACGCGCCGAGGAGCGAGCGGAGCTCGGTGTCGGAGTGCCCGCGCGAGACCTCCTGGAGCGACTGGAAGACGGTGTGCGACGGGTCGAGCGCCTCGGCCTGGTGCTGCGCGAAGTGGGCCATCTCAGCGCGGCGGTCCTGGCGGACCTCGCCGTCGACCGACTCCGTCCCCAGCAGGATGCGCGCGAGCGTCGACTTGCCGGCCCCGTTCTTGCCGACCAGCGCCACCTTGTCGCCCCGCTCCAGCACGAGCGGGTCGGCGTGGTCGAACACGACCGTCTCGCCGCCCTCCGGCGCGGGGTACGACTTGGCGAACGCGCCCAGCTCGACCACCTGGCGCCCGGACGCGGGCGGGTCGGGGAACCGGAACCGGATCGTATTGGCCTCGGCCGGCGGCGGCGGGATGCGCTCGAGCTTCTCGAGCATCTTGATCCGGCTCTGGGCCTGCTTCGCCTTCGTGGCCTTGGCGCGGAACCGGGCGATAAACCGCTCGGCCTCGGCGATCTCCTTTTGCTGGTTGTCGTACCGCGCCTGCCAGTGCGCCCGCCGCTCCTGCCGGGCTTCGAGGTAGTGCGAGTAGTTGCCGGCGTAGCTGTCGATCTGGCCGCGCACGAGGTCGGCCGTCGCCGTCGTCATGCGGTCGAGGAAGTAGCGGTCGTGCGAGACCAGGACGACGGCGCCGGGGTAGCCCGTGAGGTGCCCTTCGAGCCAGTCGATGGACTCGATGTCGAGGTGGTTCGTGGGCTCGTCGAGGAGCAGCACGTCGGGCTCGCCGAGCAGCATCCGCGCGAGCGTCGACCGCATCCGCCAGCCGCCGGAGAACGTCTTGAGCGGCCGGCGCATCTCGTCGGCGCTGAACCCGAGCCCCGAGAGCACGGCGGCCGCCCGCGCCTCGGCCGTGTGCGCCTCGCGCGTGACGAGCCGGTCGTGGACCTTGCTGAACCGCTCGACGAGGGCGAAGTAGTCGTCCGACGTGTGGTCGGCGTGCGCCTCCATCTGCTTCGTCAACGCCTCGGCCTCGGCCTCCAGCCGGAGCACGTCGTCGAAGGCCCGGAGCGCGTCCTCGAGCGGCGTCGTCTCGATGTCCTGCTCCTGCGTGTCCTGGCGCAGGAACCCGACGGTCGCCCCGCCCTCATAAACCACCCCGCCCGCGTCGGGCGCCTGGTCGCCGGCGATGACGCGGAGCAGCGTCGACTTGCCGGCCCCGTTCGGCCCGACGAGCCCGACCCGCTCGCCGCCACGGACGGTCCACGAGAGGCCATCGAACAGGACGCGGCCGCCGAACGCGAGATGAAGGTCGTTTACGACGAGCAATGTGGAATGCGGAAGGTTGAATGCGGAAGGTCTGCTATCTGGCCGAGTTGCGTTTCGCGTTTCGCGTGATCGCAGTCAGAATCGCAACGAGTTCGTCCGTCTCGCGCGTGATGCCGCGGAGGCGCGAGGGAGCGGTCACCTCGGCTTCGGCGAGCAGGCGGAGCCAGTACAAGCTCTCGCGGGCTTCCTTCTGAGCGATCTGGAGCTTGTGGACGAAGTCTTTCCGGCTCTCGCCGGCCTGGGCCTCCGCCACGTTCGCTCCGATGGAGGTTGCGGACCGAAGAAACTGTTTCCCGATCACCCACC
The DNA here is from genome assembly GCF_031846415.1 of Rubrivirga litoralis. Lineage (NCBI taxonomy): Bacteria > Pseudomonadati > Rhodothermota > Rhodothermia > Rhodothermales > Rubricoccaceae > Rubrivirga > Rubrivirga litoralis. The sequence goes on from NZ_JAVRHT010000001.1 coordinate 299,485, forward strand.
CCGCCCGGTCGCTGGACTCCTGGAGCGCTCGGAACAGCCGGACAGCCCGGACACCATACGCCAACGTCCGTTCGCCGATGTCGCGTACCTGCCGTGGCTTTCCCGGCTGGTCTGCACTTCGTTCCGCGTTCAACATTCTCAATTCCGCATTCAGTGCGCGTTTTCGTGGACGAACCCGCGGAACAGGGTGAGGAAGAGGATCTTGACGTCCATGCCGAGCGACCAGTTGCGGATGTAGAAGAGGTCGAACTCGATCCGCTTCTCCAGGCTCGTGTCGCCGCGCCAGCCGTGGACCTGCGCCCAGCCCGTGATGCCGGCATTCATCTTGTGGCGGAGCATGTAACCCGGGATCTGGTGCCGGAACCCCTCGATGAGCGCCGGGCGCTCCGGCCGCGGGCCGACGACCGACATGTCGCCGCGGAGCACGTTGAGGAACTGCGGGAGCTCGTCCAGGCTCGTCCGCCGGAGGAAGGCGCCGACGGGCGTGGCCCGGGCCTCGCCGCGCCGCGACCACACCGCCCCGCTCTGGGCCTCGACGCCGACCGGCATCGAGCGGAACTTGAGGATCTCGAACGTCTGCCCGTTGAGGCCCATCCGCGTCTGGCGGTAGAGGACCGGCCCCGGCGACGACAACTTGACCGCCGCCGCGATCAGGGCCAGGAGCGGGGAGGTGAGCACGAGGGCCGCGAGCGAGAACGCGACGTCGGCCGCGCGCTTGACGATCTGGCGGACGTCGAACGGGGCCTCGTCCAAGAGGTGGATGACCGGGAGCCCGTCGACGTCGGACACGCGGCTGTTGAGGAGCAGGTCGAGGCCGAGGATGTCGGGGACGAGGCAGAGGTGGGCCGTCCGCGTCGTACACGCCTCGGCGACCGCCTCGATCTTGTCGGCGGCCGAGAGCGGGAGCGCGGCGTAGACCATGTCCACCCCGCCCAGCCGGTCCAGCACGGCGCCGATGTCGCGGACCGGGCCGATCACGCGGGGCGCCGCCTCCTGGCCCGGGTAGAACGGGTCGGCCGGCTCGGCGTCGACGGCGTCGCCGCGGTCGTCGAGGAAGCCGACCACCTCGAACCCCATCCACGGGTAGTGCTGGAACGCCCGCGCCAGCCGCTGACCGGCCTTCCCCGCGCCCACGATGAGCACGCGGCGGACATTGTGGCCGCGCTCGCGGGCCTGCCGGAGCGCGGCGTAGATGGCCGTCCGCAGGGCGACGAGGAGCGCCGACGAGATCGCCCCGAACAGGAGCATGTGGAGCCGCGAGAACGAGAACTCCCGGAAGAAGAACAGCGCCGCGACCGACGCCGCCACGCCCAGCGCGACGGCCCGCGCGACGGCGAACACCATGAGCGGGAGCCGCTGCGCCCGCCGCGTCTGGTAGAGCCCCGAGAGCAGGAACACCCCGCCCCACACGACGAGCACGAACGGCAAGAACCCCAGGTAGGCCCCGAGCGAGACCCACTCGGGCGGCGTCAGCACCTCGAACCGGACGGTCCACGCCAGCACCCACGCCAGGGCGATGAGCACGAGGTCGGCGGCGAACAGGCCGCGCTGGAGAAGGAGGCTGCGCTCGAGGAGCATCTGCGGGCAGGCCGGCGGCCTCGGCGGCCGCTAGCGTCCAGGAAAGAGGCGTCTCAAACGGCGGGGGCGGGGCGGGGCGGGCTCGGGAGCGAATCTAGAACGCGGTGTCGGCGCCCGGGGGGCACTTCTGAAGGACAGGCCGCCCCGCTCGGGCGGAGAGAAACGACGAGGCCGCTGCTCCCACCCCGCCCGCGCTCCTCCTTCTGGGGCGGGGCGGACCCGGGCGGGGCGGCCCTGCTCACCCGCCCCGCCCCGCCCGGAGGCGGGCGGGGTGGCTGGCGCGGATGAGCGCCCGCGCCAGCGCCCGCGTCGAGTTCACGAGCGGGACCCCGCCTCGCTCGGGCTCGGGGACCGCGAGCGGGAGCTCGGTGCAGCCCAGGATCACGGCCTCGGCGCCCCGGCCGATCAGGTGGTCGGCCGCGTCGAGCAGGACGGCGCGCGCGCGCGGGTCGGGCGGGGCGGACTGCGCCTTGAGGCCCCACGCGCGGCCGTAGATCGACTCCTGCACGCGGGCCTGATGCTCGGGGTTGGGGACGACGGCCTCGACGCCCGCCGCCTCCAGGCCGATCTGGTGGAGCCGGTTCTCGACCGACGACGTGGTCGCCAGCACGCCGACGCGTTCGGCGCGAGGGGCCACCTCCCGCACGCGCTCCACGATCGCGTCGACGATGTGGACGAGGCGGAGCGCGCGGTCCTCGGCGGCGAGACCGGCCACGAGCCGGTCAAAGAGGGCCGGCGCGTGGGCCGTGTTGCACGGGACGCCGGCGACGGCGCACCCGGCGTCGTCGAGCCGCCGGAGCACCTCGAGCATGGCCGGGAGCGGCGACGGCGCCGACGCGTCGGCGATCCAGGTGGCGCGGTCGGGGATGCGGCCGGGGTAGGAGACGAGCGTGACCGGCAGGTGCTCCTGGTCCGCGTGGGCGTCGGTCTCGTCGAACACGGCGCGGACGAGGCCGAGGCCGGCGTACGGGCCGAGCCCGCCGAGCACGCCGATCGCGGAGCGCTCGTCGGGGGAGGGGGCGCCGTTCAGCGCGGAGAGGGCGGGGTCTGTCACGGGCGGGGCAGGCACGGGCGGGGCAGGTACGGGTAGGGGCGGTGAAAACGACGGCAAGACGCGCTCCGGCGGGGCGGGGCGGCCGCTCTGCGAAGGGCGCGGGTTGGCCGGCGGCCCAGCGGCCCCCTAGTTTCGCAGTTCTGCGCCGAGGCGACACCGGCGGCACTGATGCCGCCTCGCCCCTTGGGTTCGCCCGTGGGGTCCGCCCCGCCCCGGCGCCGACTTTGCCCGATGGTGTAATGGCAGCACAGCAGCCTTTGGAGCTGTTTGTGGAGGTTCGAATCCTCCTCGGGCAACCGCCCCCGCCGCCCCGCCCGCAGGGCCTGCCTCCCCGCCCGCAGGGTCCGTCCTGCGAACGCCCGCCTTCCGGGTCCGCCCCGTGTCCCACCCCGCCCTCCCCGTCACGATCTTCGCCGGCCGGAGCGTGCCCGCGCTCGCCCGCGACATCGCCGCGGCCTACGGCCGCGTCGAGGGCGACCACTCGGGCGAGCTCGGCGGCGTCACGCTCCGGGACTTTTCCGACGGCGAGATCTACGTCCGCTACGACGAGTCGATTCGGGGGACCGACCTGTTCATCGTCCAGTCGACGCCGCCGCCGGCCGAAAACTGGATGGAGCTCATGCTCCTGGTCGACGCCGCGCGGCGCGCGTCGGCGGCGCGGATCACGGCCGTCATCCCGTACTTCGGCTACGCCCGCCAGGACCGGAAGGACCAGCCGCGCGTCTCGATCGCGGCGCGCATGATCGCCCGGATGCTCGAGCAGGCCGGCGTCGACCGCGTGCTCACGATGGACCTCCACGCGGCCCAGATCCAGGGGTTCTTCGACATCCCGGTCGACCACCTCTACGGGAGCGTCGTGTTCGAGCAGTGGCTGGACGAGCACTCGCGGCCGGGCGGGGCGGACGCGGATGGGCGGGGCGGGGCGGACCTCCGCGCGTTCCGCGACAACCTCGTCGTGGTCGCCCCGGACGTGGGCGCCTCGAAGGTGGCCCGGGCCTACGCCAAGCGCCTCGGCGCCGACCTCGCGCTCATCGACAAGCGCCGGCCCGAGGCCAACGTCGCCGAGGTCATGAACGTGATCGGCGACGTCGACGGCCGGAACTGCCTCCTCATCGACGACATGTGCGACACGGCCGGCACGCTCACGTCCGGCGCCCAGGCGCTCGCCGACGGCGGCGCCCTCGACGTGCAGGCCTTCTGCACGCACGCGCTCCTCTCCGGCCCGGCCATCGACCGCATCGAGGCCAGCCCGCTCAGCCGCGTCGTCGTCACCGACACGATCCCGCTCCAGCGGACGTCGCCCAAGATCGAGGTCATCTCGGTCGCCCCGCTCTTCGCCGAGTCCATCCACCGGATCGGCGCCGACGAGTCCATCTCCACCCTTTTCGTTGACTAACAACGGTACGGAGTACGAGGTACGGGGTACGCTTGCCCCTTGGCGCTAGCCGTACCGAGTACCCCGCACCCCGTACCCCCACCCCATGCAGACCGTCCACCTCGCCCCCCAGCCCCGGGACACCGGGAAGGCCGCCACGAAGGCCGTCCGCCGCGCCGGCCTCGTCCCGTGCGTCCTCTACGGCACCCACACCGAGCCCGTCCACTTTGCCGTCGAGACGCTCGCGCTGCGGCCGCTCGTGTTCACGACCGAGACGTACCGCGTGGCGCTCCCGTTCGAGGGCGAGGAGCACGAGGCCATCCTCAAGGACGTCGACTTCCACCCTGTCACCGACGTCCCGCTCCACGCCGACTTCCTGGCGCTGACGGCCGGCGAGTCGCTCACGATGACGGTCCCGGTCCGCCTCGAGGGCACGCCGGTCGGCGTGAAGGCCGGCGGCGTCCTGTCGCAGTCGCTGACCGAGCTCGAGGTCCGGGCGCTCCCGAAGGACATCCCCGGCCACATCTCGATCGACATCGAGAACCTCCAGGTGGGCGAGTCGATCCACGTCGACGACCTCTCGATCGGCGGCTCGATCGAGGTGCTCACCGACTTGGCCCGGACGATCGCCGTCGTGAGCGCGCCGCGCGCGCTCGTCGAGGAGACGGCGGACGACGCCGTCGCCGCGATCCTCGACGCCGACGTCCCTGTCGTCGGCGAGGAGGTCGAGGGCGAGGACGACGCGGCCGAGGAGGCGTAGCCCGCCCGTCCCGCCCCGCCCCGCGTGGGCGGGGCGGTCTCCCGATTCTGCCTGCGACGGGCGCCCCGGTTCGCCGTGGGCGCCCGTCGCGTTTCCGCCCCGCCCGCCGCGGGCTCCCGGGGCGGGGCGGTCGTACGCTGCCACCCCGCCCGCCTGCGGGCACCACCTGAGGCGTCCTTACGGCCCCGCCGCCGAGGGCGGCGTGGGTCCGCTTGTCTCCGACCGCACACCGTTCCCACCCCGCCCATGTCCTGGCTCTCGCGTCTCCTCGGTTCCCGCCCCGCCCCGCCCGACGGGGGCGCGCCCGACGCGGGCGGGGTGGACGTGCGCCGCCTCCTCGTCGGCCTGGGCAACCCGGGGCCGGACTACGTCGGCACGCGGCACAACGCCGGCTTCGAGGCCATCGAGCGCGCGGCGGACGCGGCGGGGATCGCCCTCGACGCTGAGGTCGGAGGCCGGGCGGGGCGGTCGGTCGTCGGCGAGGGGCTCTACCGCGGGCACGGGCTCGCGCTCGCCAAGCCGCTCACGTTCATGAACCGGAGCGGGGCGGCTTATGCCGCGCTCCTCGACCGCTACGGGCTCGACGCCGCCGACGTGCTCCTGGTCTACGACGACCTCGCGCTCCCGCTCGGGCAGGTCCGGCTGCGCGGGAAGGGGTCGGCCGGGGGGCACAACGGTGTGCAGAGCGTGATCGACGCTTTAGGAACTGCGGAATTCCCCCGCCTCCGAATCGGGCTGGGAGATAGTTTCCCCCCCGGCGGCCAGGTCGACTACGTCCTCGCGCCGTTCGACGACGGCGAGCGCGCGGCGGCCGACGCCGCGCTCGACCTCGCCGCCGAGGCCGCGCTCGCGTTCGCGCACGACGGCCTCGCGGCGGCCATGAACCAGTTCAACGGCCGCTAGCCCGCCCCGCTCGCGCCCCGGAGGGCGGGGTGGGTGCCTCCTCACCCACACCCGCTCCCATGAACGAAGACCTGCTCGCCTGGCTCGTCCCCGTCTCCGGCCTCCTCGCGCTCGGCTACGCCTTTCTCCGCACCCGGTGGGTCACGGCGCAGCCCGTCGGGACGGAGCGGATGGCCGAGATCGCCCACGACATCCAGGAGGGCGCCGCCGCCTTCCTCCGCCGCGAGTACCGCGTGCTGGCCGTGTTCGTGGTCGTCGTGGCCGCGCTCCTGCTCCTGGCCAACCTGGGCCGGGCCGACTCCAGCCCGCTCATCGCGCTCTCGTTCGTGGTCGGCGCGCTGTGCTCGGGGCTCGCGGGCTTTTTCGGGATGCGCGTGGCGACCAAGGCCAACGTCCGCACGACGAACGCGGCGCGGACGTCGCTGGGCGAGGCGCTCAACGTGGCCTTCTCGGGCGGCTTGGTCATGGGCCTCTCGGTCGTCGGGCTGGGGCTGCTCGGGCTCGGGCTCCTGTTCATCTTCTACACCGGCGCCTTCGACGGGGACGACGGCGTGCTCCAGCCGCTCGAGGTTACGCGCGTGCTCAACGTGCTGGCCGGGTTCTCGCTCGGGGCCTCCTCGATCGCGCTCTTCGCGCGCGTCGGCGGCGGCATCTACACCAAGGCCGCCGACGTCGGCGCCGACCTTGCGGGCAAGGTCTACGAGGGGATCCCGGAGGACGACCCGCGCAACCCGGCCACGATCGCCGACAACGTGGGCGACAACGTGGGCGACGTGGCCGGCATGGGCGCCGACCTTTTCGAGTCCTACGTGGGTTCCATCGTGGGAGCCATGGTGCTCGGGGCCGCGTTCGCCGGCGCGCTCGTCGATGCGGGCGGGTTGGAGCTGGGGGCCGTGCTCCTCCCGCTGGTCCTGGCGGCCGTCGGCATCGTCGTCTCGATCCTCGGGTCCTTTTTCGTCAAGGTGAGGGAGGGGGGCAACCCGCAGCGGGCGCTCAACCTGGGCGAGTTCGGGGCGGCTGCCGTCATGGCCGCGCTCGCCACGCTCATCATCCTGTGGATGATCCCGGCCGAGTTCACGGCGTCGACCCCGATCGTGGGGACGTTCGTGTACTCGGCGTGGGGGATCGTCTTTGCCGTCTGGATCGGGCTCGCGGCCGGCGTCGCGATCGGGCTCGTGACCGAGTTCTACACGGCCACCCACACGTCGCCGGTGACCGGGATCGCGCGGGCGTCGGTAACGGGCGCGGCCACCAACATCATCGCCGGGCTGGGCGTGGGCATGTACTCGACGGGCATCCCGACGCTCATCCTGGCCCTGGCGATCGTCGGCGCGTTCTCGACGGCCGGGCTCTACGGGATCGCGATCGCGGCGCTGGGGATGCTGAGCGTGACGGGCATCCAGCTGGCCGTCGACGCCTACGGGCCGATCTCGGACAACGCCGGCGGCATCGCCGAGATGGCCGAGCTCCCGCCCGAGGTCCGCGAGCGGACCGACCTGCTCGACGCGGTCGGCAACACGACGGCGGCGATCGGGAAGGGGTTCGCGATCGGGTCGGCGGCGCTCACCGCGCTCGCGCTCTTCGCCGCCTACATGCAGCAGACCGGGCTCGACGCGATCAACGTAGCCGACCCGCGCATCCTGGCCGGCGTGCTCGTCGGCGGCATGCTCCCGTTCGTGTTCTCGGCGATGGCCATGAACGCCGTGGGGCGCGCGGCCGGCGACATGATCAAGGAGGTCGGCCGGCAGTTTGCCGAGATCCCCGGGCTCCGCGAGGGGACGGCCAAGGCCGATCACGCCCGGTGCGTCGACATCTCGACGCAGGCGGCGCTCCGCGAGATGATCCTCCCGGGCGTGCTCGCCGTAGCGGTCCCGGTCGCCGTCGGGTTCTACGACCCGACGGTCTTGGGCGGCCTGCTCGTCGGCGTGACCGTGACCGGCGTGCTCATGGCCATCTTCCAGTCGAACGCGGGCGGGGCGTGGGACAACGCCAAAAAGCGGATCGAGGGCGGCGTCACGTTCGACGGCCAGACCTACGGGAAGGGCTCGGACGTCCACAAGGCGGCCGTCGTGGGCGACACCGTCGGCGACCCGCTCAAGGACACGTCGGGGCCGAGCCTGAACATCCTCGTCAAGCTCATCTCGGTCGTCGCCCTCGTCATCGCCCCGCTCATCGTCGGCGACGTGGACGTGGTCGACGAGGTCGACGTGCTCGAGATCGAGGAGGTCTCGCTCCCCGCCCCGCCCGCCGACGTCGACCCGCTCCCGCCGGCCGAGAGCGTGGGGACGGCCGACTCGGACCTGTAACCGACGCGCCGCCCCGCCCCGCCGAGGGCGGGGCGGTCGCTGTTTCCGCCCCGCCGAGGGCGGGGTGGCCACCGTTCCCACCCCGCCGCGGGCGGGGCGGATCCAGAGCCTTCTCCGAATAGGTCCGGGGCGGGCGTCATCGGACCGCCCCGCCCGCGACGTGCGAGCGGGGCGGGGCGGTTACTCGGCCGTGGCTCCGCCGTCTCCCAGGATCTCCGGGAGCAGGACGACCTGCACGTAGCGGTCCGTGTCGAGATAGCGCCGCGTCGCCTCCTGCACCGTCGCCTCGGTCGTCGCCTCCAGGAGGGCGGGGCGGGCCAGGACCTCGTCGACCGGGAGGCCGTAGCGGGCCACCTGGCCCAGCACCGACAGCCAGTAGCCGTTCTGGCGGAGCGCCGTTTGCTGCTCGCGCCGGGCGCCCTCGCGGACGTTCTGGACGAGCCGGTCCTCGGGGCCGTCGGCCTTGAGCGCTGCGATGTCGGCGAACACGGCGTCGACCAGCTCGTCGACGCGGGCGGGGTCGGCGCCGAAGCCCAGCGAGACCGTGTACTCGGGGCGCGGCTCGCGGTCCGCCCCGCCCTGGACGCGGACGCTGTACGTCCCGCCGAGGTCTTCGCGGAGCGTCTCGCGGAGCGTGGTCTCGAGGATCTGGGCGAGCGCCTCCAACTCGGCCTTGGCCTCGTCCGAGTAGGCGTTGAGCAGGCCGTGGAACACGACCTGGACGCGTGCCTGCGGCTCGACGCCCCGGTACACCGTCTTGCGGACGACGCCGTCGGGCCGGTCGACTAGGACGTCCTGCGGGACGTCGGTGCGCGGGAGCGTCGGGAGCCCGCCGAGCCAGGTCTCGACGAGCGGCTGGACCTCGGAGGGCTCGAAGGCGCCGACGAGCGAGAACGTAAAGTCGTCGGCGTCGGCGAAGCGCTCGCGCACCGCCGCGACCGACGCGTCGAGGTCGGCGGCGTCGAGGGCCGCCAGCGTGAGCGGCTGGCGGCGCGGGTGGTCGCCGGTGAGCGTGACGTTGAGCGTGTCCGAGAACGCCTTCTGCGGCGTCGCGGCCGCGTTGTCGAGGAAGGTGCGGATCTGGCCCAGCGTCGAGCCGAAGGCGTCCTCGTCGCGGCGCGGCGCGGTCATGGTGAGGTAGACGAGCTGGAGCGCGGTTTCGAGGTCGTCCGGCGAGGCCTGCCCGCGGATCCCCTCCTCGCGCTCCGAAAGCGTGGGGAGGACCGATACGGTTTGGCCGGCCAGCTTTTTCTGCAGCTCCGGCGCCGAGAACGTGCCCGCCCCGCTCGACCCGACGACGGCCGCGGCGAACTGGGTCGCGCGGTACGTGTCGAGACTGAACAGCGACGTGCCGCCCGGGCTGGTCGCCGAGATCAGGACCTCGTCGTTCTGGAAGTCGGTCGGCTTGAGGAGCACGCGGACGCCGTTCGAGAGCGTCCACCGCGTGACGCCGTTGCCCAGGTCGTCGGCCTCGACCACGCGCCCCGGCGAGGGCGGGGTGGGCACGAGCGGGCCGGCGGCGACGGCGTCGTCGTAGGGCGCGAGGTCAGCGGCCTCGACGGCGGCGAGCGTCGCGCGGACCTCGGCCTCGGTCGGCGCCGCCCCGCCCTCGGTCTCGGGCAGGGCGAGCGCGACGACGCGGTTCTCCTCTTCCAGGAGCTCGCTGGCGAGGGCCGTCACCTCGTCGAGCGTGACGCCGGGGAGGACCCTGCGCGTGAGCCGGTTGCGGTCGTCGACGCCCAGCGCCGGGGCGCCTTCGAGGTCGTAGTCCACGAGGGCGCTGGCGTAGGCGCGGCTCGGCGTCTGGTCGCGCTCGGCGAGCGCCCGGTCGAGCCCGTTGAGGACCTCGGCCTTGGCCCGTTCGAGCTCGCCCTCGGTAAACCCGAACCGGCGGACCCGCTCGGCTTCGGTGAGGAGCGCTTCGAGGGCACGGAGGGCGCCCGCGCCGGGCGCGACCGCGAAGAACGAGGCGAAGTCGACCGTGCGGAGGCCGCCGCCCAGGCTGGCCCCGGCGAACGCGAACGGCGGGTCGGCGCTCTGGCGGAGCTCGCCCAGGCGCGCGTTGAGCATGGCGTTGAACAGGCTCACGACGACCGACCGCCGGTAGTCGGCCTCGGTCCGCGTCGTCTCGGGCTCGCGCTTGAGGAGGACCTGGACCTGCCCCTGCGGGAGCTCGGGGTCGGTGGCGATCACGACGAGCGTCTCGTCGTGGCCGGGCACGCTGAAGCTCGGGCGGGGCGGGGCGTCGGCGGGGGTGTCGAGGTCGCCGAACTGGTCCTCAATCATCCCGGCTACGCGGTCGGCGTCGACGTCGCCCACGACGACGACGGCCATGAGGTCCGGCCGGTAGTAGTCGTCGTAGAAGTCGCGGAGGCGCTCGGCCGTGGCCGCCTGCAGCGTCTCCTCGTCCCCGATCGGGAGCCGCTCGGCGTAGCGCGAGCCCTGGAAGATGACCGGGAACTGGACGTCGCGGACGCGCCCGCCGGCGCCCCGCCCGAGCCGGAGCTCTTCGAGCACGACGCCTTTCTCCTTGGCCACCTCCTCGGGCGTGATCGTCACGCTGCCGGCCCACTCGCGGAGCACCTCGAGGCCGGTCTCGAACGTGTCCGCCGAGTCGGTCGGGACCTGGAGCATATAGACCGTCTCGTCGAACGACGTGTAGGCGTTGACGTCCGGCCCGAACTGCATACCCGTCGACTCGAGGTAGCGGACGAGCTCCTGCTCGGGGAACGCCTCGGTCCCGTTGAACGCCATGTGCTCCAGCAGGTGGGCCAGCCCGCGCTGGTCCTCGTCTTCGAGCACGCTCCCGGCGTCGACGACGAGCCGGAGCTCGGCGCGGTCGCGGGGCTCGCGGTTTTCGCGGACGTAGTACGTCAGCCCGTTCGCGAGCCGGCCCGTGCGGACGGCCGGGTCGAGCGGGAGCGGCGTGGCGGCCGCGCCGCCGGTCGTCTCGGGCACGTCGGCCGCGGGCGGGCGCTCAGGCCGCGTCGCCTCGGGCGGGGCGGTCTGCGTGGTGGCGCAGCCGGCGCCGACGAAGACGAGGGCGGCGAGGAGCGGGCGGATCATGGGCGGCGGGGCGGGGCGGCGGCAATCTATCGCGGCCGCCCCGCCCTGCTCGGGACTCGCCCCGTCCCGCCCCGCCCGAGCCTTTCCGCGCGCCCGGAGCCGGCGCGGGCGGGGCGGTGGCTTTTTCGTGCGGGCTCCGGGAGCGCTACCGGGCGGGGCCGCGTATGGCTCCCGTACCTTCCCGCCCCGCCCCCTCTTTAAGCCGCGCGCCTGCGCCCCCCTTCCATGGCCCGAGTCGATGTTGTGATGCCCAAGATGGGCGAGAGCGTAATGGAAGGGACGGTGCTGGAGTGGAAGAAGGCGGTCGGCGACACGGTCGAGCAGGACGAGACGCTCCTCGAGATCTCGACCGACAAGGTCGACTCCGAGGTGCCCAGCCCCGAGGCCGGGCGCATCGCCGAGATCCTCGTTCAGGAGAACGACACGGTCGAGGTGGGCACGCCCATCGCCGTGATCGAGACGGACGTGAACGCCGACCTCGGCGGCGGCTCCGACGCCGTCCCGCCCGCCGAGGACTCGGCGGTCGAGGAGGCCGCCGAGCCGTACGACGAGACGCACCCGGTCGGCGAAGACCCGGCCGTGGAGCCCGAGGCCAAGCCCGCCGCCCCCATCGTGCGGCCCGTCGACGGTGGCGGCGGCGACGCCACCCCGCCCGCACCGGGCGGCTCGGGCGGGGCGGCCTCGGGCGGTGCAGCCGGCGGCGGCGCGCGGACCGAGGTGGTCATGCCCAAGATGGGCGAGAGCGTAATGGAAGGGACGGTGCTGGAGTGGAAGAAGGCGGTCGGCGACACGGTCGAGCAGGACGAGACGCTCCTCGAGATCTCGACCGACAAGGTCGACTCCGAGGTGCCCAGCCCCGAGGCCGGGACGCTCCTCGAGATCCTCGTCCAGGAGGGAGACACGGTCGACGTGGGCACGCCCATCGCCGTGATCGGCTCGGGCGCCGCGGCGTCGGGCGGCGGGGGCGGGGCGGGCGCCTCGGGCGACGGCGCCTCGGACGTGCCGGAGCCGTACGAGAAGAGCTACAGCAGCGCCCCCAACGAGGCCACGGCCGCCGCCGCCCCGGCCGTCCGCGAGGAGCGTGGCGCCGAGGCCGCCGCCCGCGCCACGGCCGGCGACGGCGGCCCGATCCCCCGCCGCGACGACGCGGGCAACTTTTACTCCCCGCTCGTCCGCTCGATCGCCGAGACCGAGGGGCTCTCGCTCTCCGAGCTCCAGTCGATCACGGGCTCCGGCCAGGAGGGCCGCGTGACCAAGGCCGACGTCATGGGCTTTCTCGAGTCGCGGGGCGGGGCGGGCCAGCCCGCCGAGACGCCGCAGCCCAAGAGCTACAACGCCGAGGGGTCGGGACCCGAGACCTCCGCGGCCCAGGCCGCCCCGCCCCGCCCGGCCGCGCGCCAGGCGCCGGCCGCGCCGCGCACGCGCGCCCAGGCGGCCGAGGCCTCGGCCGAGACGGGCGACCGCGTCGAGGTGATCGAGATGAACCGGATGCGGCAGCTCATCGCCGACCACATGCGGCGGTCGAAGGACACGAGCGCCCACGTCACGAGCTTCTCCGAGGTCGACGTGACCGGCCTCGTCCAGCACCGCGAGGCGCACAAGGCGGCGTTCCAGGAGCGCGAGGGCATCAAGCTCACCTACACGCCCTACTTCGTCGAGGCGGCCATCGAGCCGCTCCGCGACCACCCGCTCCTGAACTCGTCGGTCGAGGGCACGCGCATCCTGGTCAAAAAGGACTTCAACGTCGGCGTGGCGGTGGCCGTCGGCACGAAGGGCCTGCTCGTCCCGGTGATCCGCAACGCGGGCCAGCAGAACCTGACCGGCCTCGCCCACACCGTCTCCGACCTCGCTGAGCGCGCGCGCACGAAAAAGCTCCAGCCCGACGAGCTCCAGGGCGGCACGTTCACGGTCACGAATGTGGGCTCTTTGGGGAGCCTTATGGGGACGCCGATCATCAACCAGCCGCAGTCGGCCATCCTGTCGCCCGGGGCCATCGTCAAGCGCCCGGTCGTGATCGAGGTGGACGGCCAGGACGTGATCGCGATCCGCCAGATGATGTACGTCTCGCTGTCCTACGACCACCGGATCATCGACGGGGCGATGGCGGCCAGCTTCCTCGCGGCGTACCGCGCCCAGCTCGAGGCCATCGGCCCGGACTCGACGCTGCTCTAGCGGCCCGAGCCGCAGTCAGTCCGCCCCGCCCCGCCCACTCTGGGGCGCGGGCGGGGCGGCGCTCCGTCAGTCGCCGTCGGCGCTCCCGGCGTACTGGTCGACGGCCCCGGCCATCTCCTGCATCACGCGCTCCATCGACTTCTGCCCGTACGGGTAGAACGGGCCTTTGTCGCCGGCCTCCCACGCCTCGCGGAGCGCGGGCTGCGTGAGGTCCCAGTCGGGACGGATCGATCGGGTGATCTCGCGGAGGTCCTGGTGGAGCTCCGCCGTCGAGGGCCGGCCCCAGTAGTAGTACCCGTTGTACACGCGGTGGATTTCGAGGTCGGGCCGGAGCACGACCGTGTGCGGAATCATCACGTCGTGCTCGGTGTCGGTGTACTCCTTGATGTCGAGGTCCTGCTGGACGGTCCGGTCCTCGTCGTAGAGGAACGGCCAGTGGGCGTCGAGCTGCTGGCGGAGGTTGTTCGTCGTGTGCCAGTCGTCGGTCGTGATCGTGACGAGCCGCGTGGTGCCCACGACGAGCTGCTTGTAGAACGCGGACAGCCCCTGGAGCTGGACGCGGTCTTTGGGGCAGAAAAAGCCGCGGATGAGCGTGACCACCATCGGGTCGCCGCTCTGGAGGTCGGAGAGCCGGCGCGGCGTCTTGGTTTGATCCGGGAGGACGTAGTCGGGGAAGGTGGCTCCGGGGGCGAGGGAGGACGGCATGGGAAAGACCGGGCGTAGGGTGGAGGCGACGGGACGGCCGCCGATGCGGGCGGGGCGGTCGGTACCGCGCGCCGAGCCCGCGGCTCCCCCGTGCGCGCGCCTCCGGCCCGAACGGTGGGTCCGCCCACCGGCCGCTCAGGCGCCGCCCCGCCCCCGCCGCCGCCCCGCCCCGAGCGCCTGGGCGGGGCGGCCCCGGCGCGCGGCCCCTTGCCGGGCAGGGCGGGGCGGTCTACCTTCCGATAGCCGTTATCCACAACAAAAAACCGTGGCCGACCCCGCCCCGCCCCTCCGCCTCTCCGTCGTCCAGCTCGAGGAGCGCCTCGACGGGTTCGTCACCGAATACCTCAAGGACAAGAGCGAGCAGACGCGGGGGACCTACCGCCGCACGCTCAACGAGTTCGAGCGGTACCACGCGGCCCGGGCGGGGCGGCCGTCGAGCCGGTTCCGGTTCGTCGAGGCCGACGTCGAGGCGTACAAGGCGTACCTCATGGAAGAGCGCGAGCTGAGCCAGGTGTCCGTCTCGACGTACCTCACCGCGATCCGCCGGTTCTGCGACTACCTCGTCGCCCGCGGCGACCTGGCCGAAAACCCAGCGCGCGGCGTGAAGGGGAACCGCCGGCCGGAGTCCCACAGCCGCGCCGTCCTGCGCGCCGACGAGGTCGAGGCCCTGTTCGAGGCCGTCCCCGAGGCCACGCTCATCGGCCGCCGCGACCGGGCCATCATGGCGCTCATGGTGTACGGCGGCCTGAGCGAGATCGAACTCGTCCGCGCCGACGTGGACGACCTCGACCGGACGCTGATGGGGACCGTGATCCGGGTCCAGGGCAAGGGGCGGACGTCGAAGGACGCCCGCGTCCCGCTGGATGACTCCGCCCTCGGCCCGCTCGACGTGTACCTCCAGGCGCGGTCCGCCCCGCCCTCGGCCCCGCTCTTCGTCAGCCACGGGCACCGGAGCGAGGGGACCCGGCTCAACACGCGGTCGGTCCGGGGCCGCATCAACGGCCATCTCCGCTCCGCCAAGCTCAAGCGGCGTGGCGTGAGCCCGCACAGCCTCACGCACACGGCCGCGCTCATCTGGCTCAACGACGGGATGCCGGTCGAGGAGGTCCGCCGGCGGATGCGGCACGGGACGCTCGAGACGACGATGATCTCGTTCCGCAAGCAGGGGTTGCTCACGCGCGAGCCGGAGACGGAGTAGCGCGGCTCTGCGCGGGCGGGGTGGAGCCCGCGGAGCGCGCGCCCGTATGCTCCCTTTCCGCCCCCGCGACCATGCCCGCCCCGCTCCCCATCTCGCTCGACTCGCCGGCCGTTTCGCAGGAGACGGTGACGTGGCTCCGCGGCCAGTCGTTGGCCGACTTCCACGCGCTGCCGGAGGGGACGCTCGCGCAGTTTTTCGACGGAGAGGTCCTTGTGTCGCCCGCCCCGCTCTTCCTGCACCAGCGCGTCGTTGCGCGCCTCCACGTAGCTCTATCGCGTTTCGTGGAGGAGCACGGCCTCGGCGAAGTGCTCGTGTCCCCCTCGACGTGACGCTGTCGGACTCGCTCGTCGTTCAGCCGGACCTCGTGTTCGTCTCCCACGCGCGCGACGGGATCGTGACGCGGGAGGGCCTGAGCGGGGCGCCGGACCTCGTGGCGGAGGTGCTCTCGCCGTCGACCGCGTACTACGACCTCACGCTCAAGCGCGACGTCTACGAGGCTCGCGGCGTGTCCGAGTACTGGATCGTGGACCCCGAGCGCAAAACGGTCGCGGTGCTCGCCCGCGAAGACGGCCGCTACCGGACGCACGCCGACCTCGGCGCCACGGGGCGGGCGGCGTCGGCGCTGCTCGACGGGTTCGCCGTCGAGGTCGCCTCGCTGTTCGGGAGCCCCCGCCGCTCGTAGAACCGCCGCGGGCGGGGTGGCTAGCCGTCCGCCGGCCCCGTCACCAGGACCACCTCGGGCGCCTCCGCCCCGCCCTCCAGCCCGACGAGGGCGACCCGGACGCCGCCCCGCTCGACCGCCTCCTGTTCGCCCTCCTCTCGTGCTGGGAGCGTGAGCACGACCGGCTCGCCGCCCACCGTCAGGCGGACCTGGACCCGCCCCGCCCAGATGCACTGGACGCCCTCGGGGCACCGGCTGTCCTCGACGAGCGCCTCGAACGCGACCGTCTCGCCTTCGCGCTCAGCGCGCTCGCCGAGCGCGAGCCGGAGCGAGTCGGCCTCAGCGCGCGCGTCCTGGGACTGAACGGGCGGGGCGGCCTCCTGGGCGGCCGCGCACCCCGCCCCGCCCAGCGACAGGAACACGAGGACGGCGAGGGCGGGGCGGAGCGTGCTCATGGCGGGCGGATCAGACCTGTACGGGCGGGGTGGGGAAGAACGCGGCGGCGCCCCGGCCCGTGCCCTACAGCCGCGTCCGCACGCCGATGAAGGCCGCCGAACCGGCTCCACCCGACGTAGTCAGTGGTCACACGCCGCAGCGCGAACAGATCGCCTTCATGGGGCTAGGCCGCTCCAAACTGCTGAGACGTGTGGAGGACGGTAAGCACCTCGACGTGCGCCTCATCTGCCCAGTAGATCACCCGGTACTCTCTCCAGACGACCTCCCGAATCGCGGGGTCGGCGATCTCAGGGACGGAGCGGCCAGAGAGTGGGAACGTCGCGAGGCGGCGGACGGAGCCGAGCAGGCCGTCTACGACGATGTCGGCGTAGGCGGGCGCCACCTCGACGTAATAGTCTTCGACGGCGGCAAGGTCCGCCCGCGCCTGCGGAGTCCAGACGACGTCGGCCACGGGTCAACGCGCCGCCCGGCGGCGTGCGAACTCTGCTTCTACCTCTTCCTGCGACTGCAGCCCCACCCCGCCCCGGGCCTGCGTCAGCCCGCGCTCCACCTTGTGGACGACGATGAGCCGCGCGATCACGTCCTCGTACGTCGCGTCGTCGGGGAGCTCTTCGACGACGCGGCGCGCTCGTTGCTTCGGGGTCGGGCTGGAGGCAGGCACGGGCGGGGCGGGCAGGCGGACCCGAAGCTAACCCCTGGCTCCCCATGCCCACGGGCGGGGCGGGCCGCCCTACAGCCGCGTCCTGACCCCGAACTGGTGGAGGCCGCCGAACCGGCTCCACCCGACGTAGGCATAGTCGACCGTCACACGGCGCAGCGTGAGGCCGGCGCCCAGGCTCAGGCCCGCCAGGTCCAGGCGCCCGCCCGCGTCGAGGTCGCCGGCCCGGCGGCCGTTGTAGCCCACCCGGGCCTTGAGCGTCGACCCCAGCGCCAGCTCGCCGCCCAGCGCGACGTGGTCGAGCGCGCGTCCCACGAACGACGAGTCGCCCGGCGCCGGCCCCTCGAACGCCTGGAGGTCGGTGAGCGCCAGCGAGACCGTGAGCGGGACGTACTGGAGCCGCTTCACCGCCGTCAGGCGGAGGTCGAGCGGGAGCCGGTCGCGGGACTCGCCCAGCGATGACAGCACGACGCCGGCGTGGTGGAGGCTCGCGCCCAGCGTGAGGGCCTGCCCAGGGACCGCGAGCGACACGCCCACGTCGGCGGCCAGCGCCCGCGCGTCGGCGTCGTCGACCGACGAGAACAGGGCGTGGACGGTCGCGCCGACGCGGAAGGCCGGGAGCACCTCGCGCGCGGCCGACACGGTCACAGCCGCCTCGCTGGCCCCGAACGTCCCCTCGTCGCCATCGACCTCCCCGCCCGTGGCCCGGTCGAACTCGCCGTACGACACGAACCGGACGCCGACCGCCCCGCTCACGCCCCTCACGTCGCGGGCGTAGACGGCCGCCCCGCTCCCCACGTCGAGCACGAGGTTCGCGTACGAGAGCGCGACCGCGCCGTCCATCTCCGACGAGAGGAGGGACGGGTTGTAGAACAAGGCCGTCGGATCGTCGCCCGGCAGCGCGCCGGCGCCGGCGAGCGCCGCCGCCCGCGTCGACGCGTCCAGGCGGGCGACCCCGAACCCGGTCTCCCGGCGCGACTGGGCCGCCGAGGGCGGGGCGGCAAGCGCCACCGCGAGGGCGGCGCACGCGAGCAGACGGAACGGGCGCATGCGGGCTGGAGCAGGCCCCGGCCCGGGCGGGCGGGGCGGAGGAGCGTCGTGCGGAACCGTCTCGAAGGGGCGACTAGGCGCGGGGCGGCGGGCGTGCCCGAAGCTACGCCGCCCCGCCCCGCCGGCCAGGGCACATCGGCGCCCGCGCGCGGGCGCGATCGCCGCGCGGGGCGGCCCGGGCGTGCGAAGCCGTGTCGAAGGGTGACGAGACGGCAAGCCTCCCGCGTTACCTCGTGCAGCGCCCGCCGTTGCGGCACGCCCTCCGGCCCAAGAACGCACGGAGACCGCGGAACGGCCGCCCGGGCACCCCGTCCCACACCGGTTCCGCCCGCCGCCCCGCCCTCCGGGTCCGCTCCGACGCGTAGCTTCGCCGTCCTCCCCCAGACCGCCCCGCCCCATGCTCGCCGCCCTCAAAAAGCTGTTCGGAGACTCCAACGAGCGCGAGCTCAAAAAGCTCTTCCCGCTCGTCGACGAGATCAACGAGATCGCCGAGGGGCTCGAGTCGCTGAGCGACGACGAGCTGAAGGCGAAGACGGCGGGGTTCAAGGCGCAGATCGCCGAGGCCGGCGCGCCCATCGAGGCCGAGCAGGCCGAGGTCCGCGCCCGGCTCCTGGCCGCCGGAGAGGACGACGACGCCGTCGGCGGCGACGGGCAGGCGGTGCCCACAGGCCTCTCCGTCCGCGAGCGGCAGGACCTCTACGCCCGCCTCGACGACCTCGAAGGCGAGTGGCTCGACGCCGTCGAGGACGTGCTCGACGACATCCTGGCCGAGGCCTTTGCCGTCATCAAGGAGACGTGCCGGCGGTTCGTGGGCAAGACCTGGGAGGCCGGCGGCGCCGAGGTCGAGTGGCAGATGGTCCCGTTCGACGTCCAGCTCCTGGGCGGGGCGGTCCTCCACCAGGGCTCGGTCGCCGAGATGAAGACGGGCGAGGGCAAGACGCTCACGTCGGTCGCCCCGCTCTACCTCAACGCGCTCGTCGGCCGCGGCGTCCACGTCGTCACCGTCAACCCGTACCTCGCCCAGCGCGACGCCGAGTGGATGGGGCCGGTCTTCGCCTTCCACGGCCTGACCGTCGACTGCATCGACAAGCACCCGTCGCACAGCCCCGGCCGCCGCGCCGCCTACCGCGCCGACATCACCTATGGGACCAACAACGAGTTCGGGTTCGACTACCTCCGCGACAACTCGTTCGTCGTCGACGCGAACCAGCTCGTCCAGCGCGGCCACCACTACGCCATTGTCGATGAGGTCGACTCCGTCCTCATCGACGAGGCGCGGACGCCGCTCATCATCTCCGGGCCGGTCCCCCAGAGCGATGTCGACGAGTACAAGGAGTTCCAGCCGCCGGTCGAGCGGCTCATCCGCGCGCAGCAGAAGCTCGTCGCCGGCTACGTCTCCGACGCCGAGCGCAAGCTGAAGGCGGCCGACGAGGCCGAGGCGGCCGGCAACAAAAAGGAAGCCGCCGCGCTCCGCGACGACGCCGGCCTCGACCTCCTCCGCGCCCAGCGCGGCTACCCCCGCAACCCGAAGCTCATCAAGCTCAAGGGCGAGCCGGGCGTCGAGATGATGATCCGCAGCGTCGAGTCGGTCTACCTCGCCGACTCGGGCAAGCGGATGCCCGAGGTCGACGAGCCGCTGTACTTCTCGCTCGTCGAGTCCCAGCACCAGATCGAGATGACCGACCGCGGCCGCGAGACCGTCGGGCAGGCCGCCGGGACCGACGCCGACTTTTTCGTCATCCCCGACGTGGGCGAGGAGATCGCCCAGATCGAGCGGACCTACGACGACAAAAAGGCCGACCTCGTCGAGTCGCTCCGCGAGGACGACTCGCTGGACGAGGAGAAGCGCCAGAACAAGCTGGACAACGACCTCCGCGAGCTCCGCAACGAGGCCGAGGAGTCCAAGCGGAAGGTGTACACCGAGTACGCCGAAAAGTCCGAGCGCATCCACGCCGTCAACCAGCTCCTCCGCGGCTACACGCTCTACGAGCGCGACAAGGAGTACATCGTCCAGGACGACAAGGTGATGATCGTCGACGAGCACACGGGCCGCGTGCTCCCGGGCCGCCGCTACTCCGACGGGCTCCACCAGGCGATTGAGGCCAAGGAGCGCGTCAAGGTCCAGGCGGCGACGCAGACGTACGCGACGATCACGATCCAGAACTACTTCCGCCTCTACTCGAAGCTCGCCGGCATGACCGGCACGGCCGAGACCGAGGCCGAGGAGTTCGGCAAGATCTACAGCCTCCCCGTCGTGGTCGTCCCGACCAACCGGCCCATCGCGCGGGCCGACGACGACGACCTCATCTACAAGTCGAAGCGGGCCAAGTACAAGGCGCTCCTCGACCGGATCGAGGAGATCCACGCGACGGGCCAGCCCATCTTGGTCGGCACGGCGTCGGTCGAGGCGTCGGAGCAGGTCGCGCGGCTCCTCCAGCGCGCGGGGATCAAGCACAACGTGCTCAACGCCAAGGCGTCCCGCGCGCAGGCCGAGTCCCAGATCGTGGCCGAGGCCGGTCAGAAGGGCGCCGTCACGATCGCCACGAACATGGCGGGGCGGGGCACGGACATCAAGCTCGGCGAGGGCGTCAAGGAGCTGGGCGGGTTGGCCATCCTGGGGACGGAGCGCCACGACAGCCGCCGCATCGACCTCCAGCTGCGCGGCCGGGCGGGGCGGCAGGGCGACCCGGGCTTTAGCCAGTTCTACGTGTCGCTCGAAGACGACCTCATGCGCCTCTTCGGCCACGACCGGACGGCCAAGATCATGGACCGGCTGGGCATGGAGGAGGACGAGGTCCTCACGCACAAGTGGCTCACGAAGGGCGTCGCGCGCTCGCAGGCCAAGGTCGAGCAGAACCACTTCGCCAGCCGCAAGCGCCAGCTCGAATACGACGACGTGCTCAACGCGCAGCGCGAGGTGATCTACGACCGCCGCATGAACGCGCTCGAAGGCGATCGCCTCCGCGGCGACATCCTGGAGATGCTCCGCGGGCTGGTCGAGAAGATCGTCGGCGAGCACTTCGGGAACGGCGACCTGGAGGAGATCCGCGAGGGGCTCCTGCGGCACCTCGCGTTCGACTTCGAGATCGACCCGATGACGGCGTCGACCCTGGGCGCCGACGGGCTCGTCGAACGCATCCTCGACGAGGCCACGTCGCACTACCGCCGGAAGCGGGCGGCGCTCGCGCGGCCGTTCTTCCAGAGCGCTCAGCAGATGATGGACGCGGCCGAGGAGGACAAGCGCCCGTCGAAGCTCTACGTCGACTTTACGGACGGCCGGAAGGTGCTCCGCGCGACCGTCACGCCCGACGCCGTGATCGAGTCCGAGGGCCAGGAGATCAACGACGCCCTGGAGCGCGCGGCCGTCCTGTCGGTCATCGACGAAAAGTGGACCGAGCACCTCCGCGACCTCGACGAGGTCAAGGAGGGCGTCGGGCTGCGGGCGTACGGCCAGAAGGACCCGCTCATCGAGTACAAGATGGAGGCGTATCGCCTCTTCAAGGAGCTCGTGCAGACGGTCGACGAGGAGGTCGTGGGGCTCGTGTTCAAGGCCGGCCCGCTCGTCCAGGGCGACAGCCAGCGCCAAGCGGCCCGCCGCGTGACGCAAGTCGCCAAGCCGCGCCTCGACGCGCGGCGCGCGACGGCGCAGCAGGAGGCCGCCCCGCCCCTGGCGGCGACCGCCGGCGGCGACGGCGCCTCGTCGGCCGAGCGCGACCCGACGGCCAAGGCGGCCCCGGTCGTGGCCGAGAAGACGGTGGGCCGGAACGAGCCGTGCTACTGCGGCTCCGGCAAGAAGTACAAGCACTGCCACGGGCGCGGCTAGCCGCGCCGGGACTGGGGACTGGGAGTGAGGGACCAGGGAAAGGCCCGCCCCGCCCAATCCGCCACCCCGCCCGCGTACGCGGGGGCGGGGTGGTCTGCGGTCCCGCCGTTCGTTTGGTGGCCGGCCTCCCCGTCATACTGAGTAACGTGGGCGGGGCGGTCGGTGGCGCCCGGGGTGGTGTCGGTGCTCGCGCCCTGGGTCCCGCCCCGCCCTCAGTCTCCAGTCCCCACAGTCCCTTGTCCCCGCGATGCTCCGCTCGCTCTACATCCGCGACTACGCCCTCATCGAGGAGCTCGAGGTCGAGTTCGACAGCGGGCTCAACATCATCACGGGCGAGACGGGCGCGGGCAAGTCGATCCTGCTCGGGGCCATGAAGCTGCTCCTGGGCGACCGCGCCTCGACGGAGGCCGTGCGGGGCGGGGCGAAAAAGGCCGTCATCGAGGGCGTGTTCGACAACGCCGACGAGGGCCGGCTGCCGGCGGTCCTGGCGGAGCACGAGATCGAGCCGTCCGAAGGCGGGCTCTTGGTCGTCCGCCGCGAGGTGTCGGGGCGGGGCTCGCGCGCGTTCATCAACGACACGCCGGCCACGCTCGACGTGCTCCGCGAGGTGTCGGCGTCGACCATCGACCTCCACGGGCAGCACGAGCACCAGTCGCTGCTCAGGACCGAGACGCACGTCGAGCTGCTCGACAACTTCGGCGGGCTGGGCGGGTTGGTGGAGACGTACCGGAAGGCGTACCGGGCGGCGGCGAAGCTGGTCACGGAGCGCCGCGACCTCGTGCGCCGCGAGGCCGAGCTCCGCAAGCAGAAGGAGCTCTACGGGTTCCAGATCGAGGAGATCGACGCGGCCGGTCTCAAGGAGGGCGAGGCCGACGACCTGGAGGCCGAGCGCCGCATCCTCGAGAACGCTGAGCGCTTGTACGAGGCGACGGCCGAGCTCTACGGCCAGATCTCGGACGCCGACGACGCGCTCTACGACCGGGCCGTGCTCGTACGGAACCAGCTCCAGGACCTCGCGCGCATCGACTCGGCCTTCGACGACACGCTCGCCGACGTGCGCTCGGCGGAGATCGCGCTGAAGGAGGCCACGCAGTTCCTCCAGGACTACAACGCGCGCATCGAGTTCAACCCGGAGCGGCTGGACGAAATCCGCGAGCGCCTGGGCGAGCTCGACTACCTCGAACGGAAGTACGGCGGGACGGTCGAAGCGGTCCTCGCCTACCGCGCCGAGATCGGGCAGACGTACGACCTGGCGAAAGACTTCGAGGGCGCGATCGCCCGGCTGGACGGTCGGATCGCGGACGCGCAGGAGACGCTCTCCAAGGCGGCCTACCGGCTCAGCCAAAAGCGCCACGAGACGGCCGAGCGAATCGAGGAGGCGATCGGCGTCGAGCTGGCCACGCTGGGCATGCCGCACGCGCGCTTTGCCGTCCAGTTCGGGTTCCAGGACGACGACTCGGGCTGGGTGAGCCTCCCCGCCGGGGCCAAGACGCACCGCGTGGTCGCGTTCCCGGCCGGGGCCGACCTCGTCGAGTTCTACCTGTCGGCGAACCTGGGCGAGGACCCCAAGCCCCTCGCCAAGGTGGCCTCGGGCGGGGAGGTGTCTCGCATCATGCTCGCGCTGAAGGCCGTGCTCGCGAAGTCGGAGCGGCTGCCGATCCTGGTGTTCGACGAAATCGACACGGGCATCTCGGGGCCGATCGCGCGGCGCGCGGGCGAGTCGATGCACCGGCTGGGCCAGTTCCACCAGATCATCGCGATCACGCACCTCCCGCAGATCGCCTCGCTCGGCGACGTCCACTTCGAGGTCGAGAAGACGGTCGTCGACGGCCGCACGCGGACGCACATCCGCCGGCTCGACGAGGCGGAGCGGGCCGAGGCCGTGGCGCAGCTGTTGGCCGGCGCGTCGGTGAGCCCAGCGGCGCTCCAGTCCGCCCGCGAGTTGATCGAGGAGGGCCGAGCGGCGGAGTAAGGCCGCTCCGCCCGTGGCGAGGGCGGGGTGAGTCCGCCCCGCCCGAGATCGACGCGGGGGCGGGGCGGCCTACCTTCGTCCTAGGGCCTCGTCCTCCGCCCCGCTCCCGACGCCCAGCGCCGCCCACGTCCGGGCGGCCGTCGCGCGGATCGTCGAGGCAGCGGACCCGCTCCGCGTCGGCGTCTTCGGGTTGTACGCGCGGGGGAGGCCGTGCCCGGGAGTGACCTCGACCTGCTCGTGGTGCTCGCAGACGTCGGCCGGCGGCGGGACGCGACGGTCGCCCTGCGCCGTGTCCTGGCAGACTTGCCCGTTGCGAAGGACGTGGTCGTGGCCTCAGCCGACGAGGTCGACCAGCGGCGGAGCTCTCCGTGGCACATCGTCGGCCTCGGGCTCCGTGAGGGACGGGAGGTCTACGCCCGCGAGGCGCCGTGACGCAGACTCTCCACGACGCCCTCGACTGGCTCCGCTACGCGGAAGAAGACCTAGACGCTGCAAAGGCGATGCAGTCTGTCCATACCGTTGTTTTCCGGCACCCGGCGTGGCTCGCGCAGCAGGCGGCGGAAGTAGGACCGCCCCGCCCGCGGCAGCATAAGCGGCTGAGTGCGGGCGGGGCGGCGTCTCCACTACCCGCCACCGGCGGGCGCCCCCCAGGCCGCGCCCAAAAAAGGCACGGGGCGGAGCGCCGGCCACCCCGCCCGCGTTGCACGGGCATGGACCACCCCGCCCTCGACCCCGCCGCCTTCCGCTTTGGCCCCGACGACCGGCTCGCCGACGTCGACCCGTCCGCGACGGCGCCGTTCGACGACGAGGACGCGGCGCGTGAGGCGACCGCGGAGGCCGCGCGCGAGATCGCGCGGCGGCAGTTCATGCTCGAAGCCCACGGCACGCACGGGCTCCTCGTGGTGCTCGAAGGGATGGACGCCGCCGGCAAGGACGAGGCCGTCCACCACGTGATGGGCGCGTTCGACCCCGGCGCCACGACGGCCACGTCGTTCTCGTCGATGTCCGAGGAGGAGGCGCGCCACGACTACCTCTGGCGGGCCGCCCGCGCCCTCCCCGCCCGCGGCGAGGTGGCCGTCTTCAACCGCTCGTACTACAGCCGCGTCGTCTCCGACCGCGTCTCGCCGGAGTTCCTGGCCGAGCAGAAGCTGCCGCCGGACGTCGCCGCCGGCGTCGAGGACGGGACGCTCTGGGACGACCGGCTCCGCCAGATCCGCGACTTCGAACGCTACCTGACCGAGAACGGCATCCGCGTCGTCAAGCTCTTTTTCCACGTCTCCAACGAGGAGCAGCGCCGCCGCCTCGTCGAGCGGACCGAGCGGCCCGAGAAGCGGTGGGACTTTAGCCGCGCTGACGTCGAGAAGCGCGAGGACTGGGACGCCTTCCTCAACGCCTACCAGGCTGCGTTCCAAGCCACGAGCACGGACCGCGCCCCATGGTACGTGCTCCCCGCCGACCACAAGTGGTTTAGCCGGGCCGCCGCGGCGGCCGTCGTCCGGGTCGCCCTCCGCGACCTCCACGACGACTTCCCCGAGCCCGACGACGACCTCCGCGAGCTGCTCCAGTGGGGCCGCGAGCAGCTGGGGGCGGACGACTAGCCACCCCGCCCGCGCAACGCCATATCTTGCGGGAGGGTACCGGGTACGAGGTACAGGGTACTCGGTCGAGGTACGCGAGCGCCGAGGTGAGATCGAGCCGTACCGAACTCTGAGGGTGCGTCGGGGCGGGGCGGCCCGGCTACGCCGCGCGCCGCGCCGTGACCCCGATCAGCGGGTCGCCGTGGGCGGGGCGGTGGACCGTGGTCTCGGGCGCGTCGAAGCCGCCGGCCTCGTCGACGTAGGACGAGACGAGCGCCGCGTGGCCGGCGTCGTCCAGCGACCGCCACGCGAGCACGGCCTTGGTCGGGAAGCAGCGGTTCGAGAACGTGACCACGAACGGAGCGCCCGGCCGGAGCACGCGGGCGACGTCCGCGAACACCTCGACGGGCCGCGTGAGGTACTGCACCGACACGCAGCAGAGCGCGGCGTCGAACGCGCCGTCGGCGTACGGGAGGGCGGGGCGGGCGTTGAGGTCCTGGACCGCCCACTCGCTCAGGCGCGGGTTCGCCTCCAGCTCCTCGGCGTTCATCCCCAGCCCGGCCACGCGCGCGTACGTCGCCTCCGGCGGGAGGTGGCTCACCCAGCTCGACATGAGGTCGAGGACCGCCCCGCCCTCGGGGACGTGCGCGCGGTAGAGGTCGGTGACGGCCGCGACGGCGCCGGCGTCGATGTGCGTGACGAGGCGCGGGTGCTGGTAGAACTGCTCGTCCGGCGACTCGTCGGCGCGGCGGAAGGCGTGGGCGGGGAGCGTGGGCATGGGCGGGGCGGGTGCGTCCCGGACCTACGCCCGCGCCGCGCGGTCGTCCCCCGGCCGCGCGCGGTCAGGAGATCCCCGCCCCGCCCCCTGCGCGGCGGGCGGGGCGGCGCCTCTACTCCGCCCAGTCCGCCAGGTGGCGGACGAGCCACGCCCCGCACGCCCGCTCGAACGAGAGCGCGCCGGCGGGGCGGGCGCCCGGGTACCAGCCGTGCCCGAGCGCCGGGAGCACCTCGACCTCGGCCCGCGCGAACGCCGCCGCCGAGGCGCGGACGTCCGCGGGCGGGGCGACCGGGTCGGCCTCGCCGGCGAGGAAGAACGCGGGGCGGTCCGCGGTCACCCGCCCCGCCCACGCGAGCGGGTCGACAGCGGCGGCGGCCTTCCCGCCCCGCCCGAGCGTCTGGAGCAGGCGGGCCAGGCGGAGCGCGCCGACGGCCGGCTCGCCGCCCATGCGGCGCGCGGCGGCCTCGGCAACCGGCCCCAGGCGGAGCCCGCCCGCGACGACCGCCGCCGGGAGGCCCGAGAACCGGGCGAACCCGTCGAGCAGGCCGCGCGCCATCGCCGGCAGGTCGGGGTGGCCGATGGCCCCGAAAAAGCGCGCGCCCACGCCGTCGCGCGCGAACGCCGTCGCCGAGAGGAGGCAGCCGAAGCTGACGCCGAACAGCGCCTGCCGACCGCCCCGCCCCAGCCCGTGCTCGCGGTCGGCCAAGCCAAGGACGGCCGGGACGTCGGCGGCGACGCCGTCGAACAGGCGCTCCGTGAACGGGAGGTCGAGCGCGATGCCGCGCCGGCCCAACTCGGCGAGGTCGGCGCCCGCGTGCCCCGACGAGACCAGCTGGCGCGCACCGCCGAGCGGCGTGTCGAACAGGACGGCGCCCAGGCCCGCGCGCACGAGCGCGACCGCGGCCGGCGCGCTCCGGTCCATCCCCTTCGTGATCCCGTTGAGGACCGTGACTGCTGGCGCGTCGTCCCGGCCCGGCGGCGCGACGACGAGCGCGTCGAACGTCGAGAACGCGCGGTCCACGTCGGCGTCGCCGGTCAGCGCGTGCTCGCGGTAGAGCCGGTAGCGCGTGGCGGCGAGGCCGCCGACCGTCGCCGGCCGGGCGTCGAGGACCTGGAGCGGAGTCGGGGGCGGGGTGGAGCGGGCAAGCACGGGGAGCGGCGGGGGCGGCGGCGCTACACGCCCCGCCCCGCCCCGCGGTTCGCCGCCCCGCCCGCGGGGCTCGGGCGGGGCGGTCAGGCGCCCGGCGCCTCGTCCACGAGCGCCCAGCCGTATTCGAGGAGCGGGCGGAGCGCCTCGGCCGTCTCGACGGCCAGGTCGGCGAAGGCCGGCGTCTGCACGACGGCGTCGGGGACGTCGTCGCGGAAGGCGGCGAACCCGCCCTTCCACCGCAGGTAGTCGGCGACCGGCGAGTCGGCCCACTCCTGGAACCCGCGCGGCATCCGCTTGAGCAGGTTGGCTGCGCCGTCTCCTTTGGAGGTGTCGCCCGTCGCCTGGAAGCGGAGGCCGGCCGCGCGCAGGTCGTCGGCGATGTCGAGGAACGCGTCGGGCTCGGCCACCATCCGCTCGCGCCACCGGCGGAGGAGCCTACGCTCGGGCCGCCAGAACCCGCCGCCGACGAGGCTCGCCCCGGGCGCGACCTGGACGTAGAGCGCGCCCGGCGCCTTCCGGTCGCCGCCCCGCCCGAGCGCCAGCGACGCGTGCGTCTTGTACGGCGACTTGTCGCGCGAAAACCGGACGTCGCGGTAGATCCTGAACACGGACTTTTTGGGAGCGCCGCCGAGCGGGAGGCCTCGCTCCGGGAGCCGCCGGCTGAGGTCGGCCGCCAGCATCCGCATCGGCTCGCGGACCTCGTCCTCGTACGTCGCCTTCCGCGGGGCGAACCACTCGCGGTCGTTGTGCTCGCGGAGCTCGCGGAGGAACTGGAGGCCGTCGTCGGAGAGGCCGGGAAACGGAGGGAGCGCGTCGATCATGGGCAACGTTTTGGGCGGGGCGGCGAGCGGGGGCGGGGCGGCCCCGGCATCGTACCACCCCGCCCGCCGGCGCGGGGGGCGGGGCGGCGTCCTCCGCCGCGTCCTCATCTCGCGGCTCCCGAGCGCCGCGGCGCCGGGCGTCTGGCGTGCGGGCAAAAAAAAGTTGAGCGGCGTGACGGAATCTGTCGCCGGACCCCGTACTAGAAAAAAGGAACGGTACTCTTGAGGCCGTTTCGGAGGTTGTGGCCCCGCACAGGTCGCCTCCTTTTGGCAGCAGGGGGCCGGAGTCTGTGGTGGGATACCGGCCCCCTCGCTGTCTGTGTTGGCTCCGGCGGGCAGCCCCGCCTCTCGGGGCGGAGCAGACGACCTCGGCTCACACTGGTCGCCGCCGTGCACGGCGGTCTGCGTGGTTTCGTGGGACGGCCACGTCGAGATCCGGCTCCGCCCTGCAGGCGGGAGCGGGTGCCCACCGCCCCGCCCGCGACGAACTCCGTGGCGCCGCCGAAGCCGCCCGCGCGGTTCCCGCCGACCGGCCGGCCCCTCGGCTTACGCCCCCCCCGACTCCAGGGCGCGCCACGCGAGGTAGGCCATGAACCCCGGCCCGAGGCGCAGCGCCTCCTCGTCGACCGTCATCCGCGGCGTGTGGAGCCCGTGCGTGATGCCGGCCGCCTCGTTCCCCACGCCCAGTACGTAGAAGGCGCCGGGCACGCGCTGCGTGTAGGAGGCGAAGTCTTCGGAGGCGTACCACATCGGGAGGTCCTCGACGCACGCCTCGCCCACGTAGTCGACCGCCGCCGCGCGGACCGCCGCCGCCGCCGCGTCGTCGTTGACGAGGGCGGGGTAGCCCACCAAAATCTCGGTCTCGGCCGTCGCCCCGAACGCCTCGGCCGTGTGCGCGGCGATCCGGCGGACGTGCTCGTGGGCCTCGAACCGCCACGCCTCGTCCATCGACCGGAACGTGCCGACAAGGCGGACCGCGTCGGGTACGACGTTCGTCGCGCCGTCGGCCTCGACGCGCCCGAACGACAGGAGCGACGGGACGCCCGGCGGCCGGTGCCGCGAGACGACGGCCTGGAGCGCCGTCAGCACGTGGGCCTGCACCAGGACCGGGTCGACCAGCTCGTGCGGCGCCGCCGCATGGCCGCCCCGCCCGCGGATCGTGATGTAGACCTCGTCCGCCGACGCCATGAACGGCCCCGGGCGGACGCCCAGCATGCCGGCCGGGAGCGACGGGAACACGTGCTGCCCAAAAATCTGCGCCGGGGCGGGGTGGTCGCCCGTCGCGTCCAGCACGCCGGCCTCGATCATCGCCAC
Source organism: Rubrivirga litoralis (assembly GCF_031846415.1). Lineage (NCBI taxonomy): Bacteria > Pseudomonadati > Rhodothermota > Rhodothermia > Rhodothermales > Rubricoccaceae > Rubrivirga > Rubrivirga litoralis. Next base: position 328,862 of record NZ_JAVRHT010000001.1, read on the forward strand.
CGCCCCGCCCGGGATCTTCTCCTCGCTGGGCTGGAAGATCAGGCGGACCGCCCCGGCGAGGTCGGCGCGGACGGCGTGGAGGACGCGGGCGGCGCCGAGCAGCGAGGCCGTGTGCGCGTCGTGGCCGCAGGCGTGCATCCGGCCGTCGACCTCGCTCGCGAAGTCGAGCCCGGTCGCCTCCTGGATGGGCAGCGCGTCGATGTCGGCCCGGAGCGCGACGGTCGGCCCGGGGCGCCCGCCCTCGACGTGGGCCACGACGCCGGTCCGCGCGACGCCGGTCGTGGGCTCGATCCCGATCTCGCGGAGCGTGGCGGCCACGAGCGCCGCCGTCTCGTGCTCCTCGTACGCCAACTCGGGCCGCCGGTGGATCTGCCGCCGCAGGCGGACGGTCTCGTCGAAGCCGTCGTCGGCCAGGGCGCGGATGCGGTCGAGCATGGGCGGGGCGGGGCGGGGCGGGGAGGAGGAGAAGAGAAGAGGAGGGGCGTCTTCTGGCCTCTTCTTCTCTGCCCCTCTTCTCTTCGGGCGAGGCGGCAAGCTAGCGGCGGGCGGGGCGGAATCGGGGCGGGGCGGTGGCACGGGATCACAGAACCTTTACCTTCGGCTCGGAAGCGCTTCCCCACCCCGCCCCCGCCCTCATGCCCCACCGCTACCGCCGGCTGATCCCCCTCGTTGTCTTGGTCTTGGCCGCCCCGCTCGCCGCGGCGCAGCCCGGCCCGACCGCTCAGGACGTGACCCTCCTCGCGCCCGACGGCGCGGTGGTCTCCATCGACCGCGACGACTACGGCGTGCCCCACGTCACCGCCGCGAACGAGTCCGGCGTGTTCTTCGGCCAGGGCTTCGCCGTCGCCCAGGACCGGCTGTTCCAGATGGAGACGTTCTGGCGCACCGCGACCGGCCGGTTCGCCGAGCTCCTGGGGCCGGGCGAGGACCGGAACGCGAGCGGGGTCGGCGACAACGTCGAGCAGGACCAGGGCATCCGCACGGTCTACTACACCGAGGCCGAGCGCGCCGCGCAGTTCGAGGACCTCTCGCCGCGGCTCCAGACGATGGTCACGGCCTACGTCGGCGGGATCAATGCCTACATCGACTCGACGGCCGCCAACCCGGCCGTCTACCTGCCGTTCGAGTACGCGGCGGGCGGGTTCGCGCCCGAGCGGTACACGGTGACGAAGACGATGGCGGTCATGCAGTTCTTTATCCGCCGGTTCGGCGAGATCGGCGGGCAGGAGCTCGCGCGGCTCGCGGAGCTCCAGGCGTTCCAGGCCGAGCTGGGCGACGAGGCCGGGCTCGCACGGTTCAACGAGCTCCGCCCGATCAACGACCCGACGGCGCCGACGACGCTCAAGGGCGGGGCGGCCGAGGCCGGGGAGTACGGCTCCTACCTCGGGGGCGGGGTGGACCCCGCGGTCGCCGCCGCCGTCGAGGCCGAGCGCGCGGCGCTGACGGCGTCGCTCATCGCCCACGGCGTGCCGCACACGTTCGGCTCGTTCGCCGCCGTCGTCTCCGGGCCGATGACGGAGTCCGGGAACGTGATGCTGCTCGGGGCGCCGCAGATGGGGCTCCCGGCCGAGGACCAGAAGGCGGTCACGAGCGAGGTCGAGCTCCTCGTCGGCGAGCCCGGCGGCGGCGGCCTCCATGTGGCCGGCATGACAGTCCCCGGCATCCCCGGCGTCATCATCGGGCGGACGCGCGGGCGCACGTGGACGTTCACGACCGGGTTCTCCGACAACACCGACACGTTCGCGCTCACGCTCGGGCCGCCGACCGCGCAGGGCGTCCCGACCTACGTCTACGACGGCGCGGCGCGCCCCGCCCAAGCCTTTACCGAGACGATCCGTGTGCGGGGCGGGGCGGACGTGACCTACACCCACTTCCGGTCGGTCCACGGTCCGGTCTACCGGCTCGACCAGGCGAACGGGCAGGCCTACGCCTACAAGTACACGTTCTGGCAGCGCGAGCTCGACATGGCCGAGGCGCTCCTCGACGCCTGGGACGCTACGTCGGTCGAGGCGTTCGAGGCGGCCGTCTCGCGCGCGCCCGTCTCGTTCAACATCTTCTACGCCGACAAGGAGCAGAACATCGCGTTCTGGCACGTCGGCGACTACCCGATCCGCCCCGCCGGCGCCGATCCGCGCCTCCCGCTCCAGGGCGACGGGACGCAGGAGTGGACCGGCCTCGTGCCGTTCGTGCGCCAGCCGCAGGCGGTGAACCCGGCCCAGGGCTACTTCGCCAACTGGAACAACAAGCCGGCCGCCGGCTGGGACCAGGGCGACAACGTGCCCTGGACCGACACCCCGCCCGGCGGCCGCCTGCGCCCGTACGACGGCGTCCTGTTCCTGGAGCAGCACCTCGAAGCGACCTCGCCGGTCTCGTTCGAGGACCTCCAGGGGCTCACGCGCGTCGTCCGCACGAACGCGAAGTACCCCGAGTACCCCGGCACGTACCAGCAGGTCGTCGAGTTCTCACGGTTCGGGAGCACCGCCGAGAACGTGATCCCGCCGGGCCAGAGCGGGTTCGTCAACATCGCCCGCGACACGAGCGCGCACTTTTCGGACCAGTGGCCGCTCTACGAGTCGTCGCTGCCGGGCGGCGGCGAGATCCTGATGAAGCCGTTCACGTTCCTCGGCGCCACGGCCGTCCCGTCGGAGCCCGCCCCGCCCGGCGCGGCCTTTGGGATCGACGCCGTCTACCCGAACCCGTCGGCGGCCCGCACGACCGTCGCGTTCTCGGCGAGCGGGGCGGCCCGGCTCGACGTGTTCGACGCGCTCGGCCGCCGCGTTGCGACCCTCCACGACGGCCCGACGCGGCCCGGCCAGACGGCGACGCTCGATACGGGCGCGCTCCCGGCCGGCGTCTACCTCGTCCGCCTCCAGGGCGAGGGCGGGGCGGCGACGCGGACGCTCGTGGTGGCGCGCTGAGGGGGGAGAGAAAGAGGACCCGCCCCGTACATGGGCGGGGCGGCTCGTGCGCGCTCCGCTCGGGCCAGGACGTGCTCCCGTCGCGCCACTCGGTAGAGAGGAAGTGGCGTCTCATCCTGCAGGCGACCGGGGCGGGGCGGCCGCCACCCCGCCCGTCCAGCACGCGGCCCCGCCGGGACGTCCCGGCGGGGCCGCAGCCGGAGCACCGCCCCGCCCGAACGTCGAGGGCGGGGTGGCCGCCTAGTTGAACCCGACGCCGCTCACGCGCGGGCGGTCGTCGGCGTTGGCGATCTCCCAGGCCGTCCCGAACACGAGCCGCGCGATCTGCGCCATCCGGTCGTAGTCGATCTTGTCCGCGCTGTCGCCGACGCCGTGGTAGTCCTCGTGCGTGCCGGTGAAGTAGAAGATGAACGGGACGTCGTACTTCCCGAAGTTCCAGTGGTCCGAGCGGCGGAAAAACTGGTTGGGGTCGTCGGGCGAGTTGAACTTGTCCGAGAGGAAGATGCCCGTGCCCGTGGCCTCGTTGACGGCCGCGTTCCAGTCCGCGATGTCCTGGCTGATGAGGTCGGCGCCGATGACGTAGACGTAGTCCGTCGTGTCGAACCCGCGCTCGGGGTCGTGCCGGCCGATCATGTCGATGTTGAGGTTGGCAGCCACGTTCTCGATGGGCACGAGCGGGTCACGGTCGGCGAAGTACTCGCTGCCCAGGAGCCCCTTCTCCTCGCCGGTCACGTGGAGGAACAGGACCGAGCGGCGCGGGCCGTGGCCGTCCGCCTTGGCCTCCTCGAACGCCTCGGCGATCTCGAGCAGCGTGACTGTCCCCGAGCCGTCGTCGTCGGCCCCGTTGAAGATGGTGTCCTCGCCCTCGTCCGCGACGCCGACGTGGTCGAGGTGGGCGCTGATGATGACGTACTCGTCCTTGAGCACGGGGTCCGAGCCCTCGACGACGGCGACGACGTTCTCGGTGTCGACCAGGCGCGTCTCGACGTCGGCCGTGACCGAGAGCATCACGCCGGTCTCGGCCGGCGAGTCGTCGCCGCTCTCGACCGTCCGCCCGACGCCCGCGAGCAGCCGGTCGGCCACCTCTGGGCTCGTCGCCAGGATGGGCGGGAGGTCGTCGGCGTCGGGCTCCGCCCCGCCCGGGGCGGGGAGGGCGAGCCGGCCGCCGCCGAAGGCCCCGGCGGCCGACTCGGCGAGCGCCGCCGACGTCGGGGCGCTCACCAGGAGCACGCCGCGGACGCCCCGCAGGCCGAGCACGCCGACGTGGTCGATCGTGGCGCCGCGGTCGGCCGGGTTCTCGACCGTGCCCGGGAGCATTAGCGCGTAGGCGCCTTCGAGCGGGAGCGGGGCGAGGTCGCCCTCGTCCGCATGGCCGACGAACACGACGGGCGCCGGCGTGGCGTCGTCGACCGCCCCGTAGGCCGGCACGAGCACGGCGCCCGCCGTGTCGCCGTCGCGGATCGTGCTCTCGAGGATCGTCTCGCCGTCGCGCGTGGCCACGGCCGTCAAGCTGCGGAGCACCTTCTGCTCCAGGTTGAACGGCTGGAGGTAGCCGTCGAGGTTGTACGGGCTGGTCCCCGAGCCCGAGCCCTTCGGCATCACGCCCATCGTCTGGTACTGGCCGGCGAGGTAGCGCGCGGCGAACCGCTGGCCCGGCTCGCCGGTCTCCCGCCCCGCCAGGTAGTCGTCGGCGTAGACGTAGAGGTAGCCGGCCAGCTCGGCCGGGGTGATCGTCTGCTGGTAGCGCTGGACGAGCTCGGGGTTGGCCGAGGCCGTCGGCGTCTGGGCGGCGGCCGGCGCGGCGAGCGCCGCCAGGGCGGCGAGCAGGAGGGGAGAGCGGGTGGGCATGCGGAGCAACAGGGGAGCAGAAGGGGAGCGAAAAGCGACCGCGCGGGCGGGGTGGCGCCGGCGTCCGGGGGAGCCAGAGGATACCCGGCCGAGGCCGCCAGCACACGCGCCCGAACAACGCGGCTGCCGCCCCGCCCCGTGTCCCAGGGCTCTGGAAAAGGCCCCCGGGGCGGGGCGGCGCATGGGCGGGGCGGCGTCCGTGCCCGCGCGTTCAGAGTGCGCTCGTGGACGTCCCCCCAGCCGTCGTCCCCGCGGAGGCGGGGGATCCGGAGGCCGACCGCCCGGCCCCTGAGAACGCCCATTGGGTCCGCCCGGCGGCCTCGTCCACCGCCCCGCCCGGCCCCGCCGTCGCCGCACTCGTGAGCCCTCAGTAGAGCCGCCGCCGCTTGTCGAGGTAGGCGCGGAGGGCGTCGGCGTAGGGGCGGGCCGTGTCGAGCACCTCGTACTCCACGCCGGCCTCGCGGCACTGCCGCCGGAGCCGCTCCACGAACGCCTCGGCCGACGCCTGGTAGCTCTCGCGGACCTGCCCTGGCCGGAGCGTCAGCGTCTCGCCCGTCTCCAGGTCGCGGACCTGGACCGGCGCGTCGGGGAACGCGAACCGCCGCTCGGTCGCCGCGTCGAGGACGTGGAACACGACGACCTCGTGGCCGCGGTGGCGGAGGTGGCGGAGCGCGCGCACGAAGTCGCCGGAGCCGCCCCGCCCCGCCCCGCTCGCGGCGCCGTCTGCGCGGTTACCTCCGATGTTAGCTGCGCTGTCGCCTCCGGCGTTGTCGAACAGGTCACTGATGAGGACCACGAGCGAGCGCCTCGGGATGCGGTCGGCGACTTGGTGGAGCGCCTCGGCGCCCGCCGTCTCCGCCCCGCCCGCGGGCGGGGCGGGGTCCTCCAGAAGCCGCGCGAGCCGCGCGAGCAGCCGGCGCACGTGGCCCGACGTGCTCTTGGGCGGGACGAGGTCGCGGACGCCGCGGTCGAACGTGACCAGGCCCGTCGCGTCGCGCTGGCGGGCGAACAGGACGTGGAGCGCGCCCGCGAGCGTCGCCCCGTACTCCAGCTTCGTGAGCCCGGCGTGGCCGGCGTAGCGCATCGACCGGCTCGTGTCGAGCACGACGTAGTGCCGGAGGTTGGTCTCCTCCTCGTACCGCTTCAGCACGAGCCGGTCCGACCGGCCGTACACCTTCCAGTCCACGTGGCGGAGGTCGTCGCCGTGGTTGTAGGCCCGGTGCTCGGCGAACTCGACCGAGAACCCGTGGTACGGGCTCTTGTGGAGGCCGGTGATGAACCCCTCGACGACGGCCCGCGCGCGCAGCTCGAACGACTCGATCTGGGCGAGCGCCTCGGGCGTGAGCAGGGCGGGGGCGGGGCGGTCCGGCACGGGGGAAGAGGGGAAGAGGGGAAGAGGGGAAGAGGGGAAGAGGGGAAGAGGGGAAGAGGGGAAGAGGGGAAGAGGGGAAGAGGGCCGGGCGGGGTGGAAAAGTTCCGGCCACCGCCCCGCCCCTGGCGCCTCGCGGGCGGGGTGCGCTCCTGCGCTCCTGCGCCGGCGGTAGCTTCCGGCCATGCCGCCCCCCGACCGCGTCAAGGCCCACCTGATGGACGAGGCCGACATGGCCCGGACGCTCGACCGTCTGGCCCGGCAGGTCGTCGAGGAACTCGACGACGACGCGGACCCCGCCGAGCGGCTGGCGCTCGTGGGGATGCAGACGCGGGGCGTCCACCTCGCGCGCCGGCTCCGCGAGCGGATCGAAGCCGTCGAGGGCGTCCGCCTCCCGTTCGGGGTCCTCGACGCCACGTTCTACCGCGACGACGTGGGCCACCGGGCGGGGCGGCCCACGCCGCTCGTCCAGCCGACCGACATCCCGTTCTCGCTCGACGGCCGCCGCGTGGTGCTCGTCGACGACGTGGTCTACACCGGGCGGACGACGCGGGCCGCGCTCGACGCGCTCACCGACATGGGCCGGCCGGCGTCGGTGCGGCTGCTCGCCTTCGTCGACCGCGGCCTCCGCGAGCTCCCCGTCGCGCCGGACTACGTGGGCCGCCACGTCCCGACGGCGCCCGGCGAGCTCGTCCGCGTGCGGCTGGCCGAGGAGGACGCCGAGGACGGCGTGTGGCTGGTCCAGAAGGGTACGGGGTACGGGGTACAGGGTACATGAGGGGGCCACGCACGCCCGTACCCGGTACCTCGTACCCTGTACCAGCGCCTGCCGAGGCGCTCCGGCACCGCCACCTGCTCGGGCTGGCCGACTACGGCGCTGACGAGGTCCGGCTCATCCTGCAGACGGCCCGGCGGTTCCGCGACGTGCTCGACCGGCCCATCCGGAGCGTCCCGTCGCTCCGCGGCGTCACGTGCTGCAACCTGTTCTTCGAGAACTCGACGCGGACGCGGCTCTCGTTCGAGCTCGCCGAAAAGCGGCTCTCGGCCGACGTCGTCAACTTCTCGGCCGGGCAGTCGAGCGTGTCGAAGGGCGAGACGCTCAAGGACACGGCCCGCAACATCGAGGCCATGCGGATCGACCTCGTGGTCGTCCGCCACCGCTCGGCCGGGGCCGCCCACTTTCTCACGCGCTGCGTCGACGCCGTCGTCGTGAACGCCGGCGACGGCCAGCACGAGCACCCCACGCAGGCGCTGCTCGACGCGCTCACGATCTCGGACCTCGACGTGCCGGGCCACCCCGCCCTGGGGGCGTTCGACTTCCGCGGGCTCCGCGTGAGCATCGTCGGCGACATCGCCCACAGCCGCGTGGCGCGCTCGAACGTCTACGGCCTGACGGCGCTCGGCGCGCACGTCACGCTGTGCGGCCCGCGCACCATGATGCCGCGTGACGTCGAGGCCGCCCTCGCCGGCCGCGACGTGACGGTGACGGACCGCCTAGACGAGGCGCTCGACGGCTGCGACGTGGCGATGGCCCTCCGCATCCAGCTCGAGCGCCAGGGTCAGGACGTGGGCCTCACGCCGAGCCTCCGCGAGTACGCCGAGCTCTACGGGATCGGGCCGGAGCACCTCGCGCGCCACCCCGCCCTCTGGGTGATGCACCCCGGCCCGGTCAACCGCGGCGTCGAGCTGGCCAGCGAGGTCGTCGACTCGGACCGCTCGGTCATCCTCGACCAGGTCACGAACGGCGTGGCCGTGCGGATGGCTGTGCTCTACCTCCTGTCCGGGGCGGGCGCGTCCGCGGACGCGGGGTGAGGCGGGCGGGGTGGCGCCGGCTCCGCCCCGCCCCCGGTACGGACGCCCCGCGTGGTGCCCCGCGACGCCGTGCCCGCCCCGCCCGGACGCCGCGGCCCGACGGCGTTGCGTGCAACGCCGCTACGACGACCGCCCCGCCCACGGCTCGGGCGGGGTGGCTGCATCGTGTCTCTGATGCGGGCGGGGTGGTGCACCTTCGCTGCCCGCTGCCCGCCCCTACGGCACCGGGATCGGGAGCGTCAGCGAGCGCTCGCCGATGGAGGCCACAAACACGAGGCGGCGGAGGTCACGGGCGACCTCGGGCGCGTAGAGCACGACGGTGCCCCGGCGCGACGTGCCCGGTTCGGCGGTCGGGCCGGACGGGCTCGTGCTCTCGGCGGCCGACACGGCGTAGCGGCGGCCCGTGTCGTCGACGAGGTAGGACTGCGCCGCGAACCGCTCCCACGGCGCCCAGCCCCCGCTGTAGTCGACCGAGCGGACGGTGACGCTGAGCTGGACGCGCGTCCGCGTCTCGCCGGGGTACGAGATGGCGACCGTCGTCACGCCGACCTCGAACGTGCTCTCCCCACTCTCGCCCTCCCGCCGGACTTCGGTGGCGAACACCTTCGTGGGCGGGGCGGGGCCGTCGTAGCGGCCGCCGGGCGGGGCGGCGGTCGGCGGCGGGGGCTCGACGGCTTCGGTCTCGGACGCGAGCGTGTAGTCGCCGCCCCGCGCCGGGTCGCCGGGCTCCCACTCGCCGCCCGACGACACCTCGACGAAGTAATCGCCCGCGTCGAGCCGGCCCTCGACCGTGGCCTCCGGCCCGCCGGCTGGGTTCGCCGCGTCGGCGACGTCCTTCCGCGACCGTCCGTCGAGGCGCCACACGCGGAGGGCGGGGGGGAACACCTCGGACGCGGCCACGAGCCGCGTGCGGACGCCGTCGGGGACCCGGAGCCGGTACGTGTCGACGTAGCGGCCGTCGACGAGCCAGCTGTCGTCGCCGAGCGCGCCGTCGGCCTCTTCGCCCAGCCCGAGGCTGTAGGTCTGGAGGCTCCGCACGTCGAGCGCGTACGCGCCCTCGGCGCCCGCCTCTTCGGACGTGACGAGCAGCCGGTACGGGGCGTCCCAGCCGGGGAGGTACCGGATCACGACGGCGCGGAGGCTGTCGCCGCTCGCCCGGCGCTCGACGGTCCGCCACGACCCGCGGACCTCGCCGTTGGGGCCGAACAGGTGGAGCCGCGGCGTGAACGACGGCGACACGACGCGGAGCAGGACGGGGACCTCGGACCCCGTCATCACGCCATACGCCCGCTCATACCGCGGACCCCGCCGCGCGCCCTGCCCGAGCGTGTCCAGCCGTGGCTCCTCGTCGACGAACAGGGAGTCTGCCGGGCCGGCGGGGACCACCTCCAGGACGTAGGCGCCCGACGTGCCGGGCTCGAACGGCGACACCTCGACCACGAACCGGCCCGGCCCCTGGAGGCCCTCGATCTCGGCCCGCCCCTCCGTCCGCAGCAGGTTCGACGCCGCAACTGTCTGCCCGTCGGGGCGGCGGACCGACAGGTCGGGGGCGAAGTCGTCCGAGGTAACGAGGACCGAAAAGTCGAGGCTGTCGGCCTCGAACGCGTAGTAGTCCGCGTAGCGGCCGTCGTCGCGCTCCGCGTCGCCGGGGCCGAGCGTGCCCTCGGCGGGGCGGCGGTCGAGGGCCTGCGGCGCCTGGCGCTGGGCGTCCGCCCACTCGGCCCGCGCGAGCGCCACCTGCCGCATCATGTCCTCGTCGTTCGCTCCCTCCGCGACGTCGGAGGCCGTATCCGTGAGCGCCCACGCCAGGAGGGCGACGAGCACGGCCACCCCGCCCCAGCGCGCCCACAGCGGCCACGCCCGCCACTGCGCCGCAAGGTGCGCGCGGAGCGACGGCTCGGCTTCCGCCCCGCCCGGCGCCGGCCGCGGCGGCGGGTCGCTTGGCAGGCGGGCGGGGGGATCGGCGGAGGGCACGGGAGCGGTTCCCGGGACGGACCCAAAGGGCGGACCTAAGGGGCGGACCCAAAGGGTGGGGCGGGGGGAGGGAGAAGATAGCGGCGGCCTCGGCCGCGCTCCGCCCTCAACGGCCCCGCCCCGCTCCGTCGTGCGGCGGGAGGCTCGTCGGCCGCCGCCCCGCTCCACGGGCGGGGCGGTCGCTCGGGCAAAGCAGCCTCACGGGCGGGGCGGTCAGGCCTCGGCCAGGGCGGGGCGGGCCTCTTCCTCGGTCTCGCGGTCGTCGCCGTCTGCAAGCGCCGCGTGGGCCGCGGCGAGGCGCGCGACCGGGACCCGGTACGGCGAGCAGCTCACGTAGTCCAGCCCGGCGCGGTGGAAAAAGGCGACCGACGCCGGGTCGCCCCCGTGCTCGCCGCACACGCCCACCTTGAGGGCGGGGCGGGCCGCCCGGCCGCGGTCGGTCCCCAGGCGCACGAGCTCGCCCACGCCCTCCTGGTCCAGCGTCTGGAACGGGTCGTCCGAGAGCACGCCGCGGTCGACGTAGGCTGAGAGGAACCGGCCGGCGTCGTCGCGCGAGAGCCCGAACGTGGTCTGCGTGAGGTCGTTCGTCCCGAACGAAAAGAACTCGGCGTGCTCGGCGATCTCGCCGGCCGTGAGGCACGCGCGCGGGAGCTCGAGCATGGTCCCGACGAGAAAGTCGATCGCCCCGCCCCGCTCCGAAAACACGTCGTCGGCGACCGCGCGCACGACGGCCTCCTGGTCGGCCAGCTCGGCGGCGACGGACACGAGCGGGACCATGATCTCGGGCTGCACGTCGACGCCGTCGGCGGCGCAGTCGGCGGCGGCCTCGAACACGGCCCGCGCCTGCATCTGCGTGATCTCGGGGTAGAGCAGCCCCAGCCGGCAGCCCCGGAGCCCGAGCATCGGGTTGCTCTCCTGCAACCGCTCGACCTGGCGGAGCAGCGCCCGCGCCGTGTCGGACGCATCGAGGAGCCGGTCCATCTCGGCCAGCGTCTCGGCCCCCTTCAGCGCCATCTTCAGCTCGGCCACCTCGCCGGTCAGCTCCAGGAGGTCGGGGAGGAACTCGTGGAGCGGCGGATCGAGCAGGCGGACCGTGACGGGCAGCCCGTCCATCGCCCGGAAGATGCCGTCGAAGTCGGCCCGCTGGAGCGGGAGCAGCCGGCGCAGCGCGGCCTCGCGGGCGCCCGACCCGTCGGCCAGGATCATCTCGCGGACGGCCGCCAGCCGCTCGTCGCCGAAGAACATGTGCTCGGTCCGGCACAGGCCGATCCCCTCGGCCCCGAACTCCCGGGCCTGCGCCGCGTCCTCGGCCGTGTCCGCGTTCGCGCGGACGCCCAGGCGGCGCGCGTCGTCGGCCCAGCCCATGAGCGTGTGGAAGTCGTCGCCCAGCGTGGGCTCGACGGTCGGGACTTGGCCCAGGAGCACGCGGCCCGTCGCGCCGTCGACCGTCAGCCAGTCGCCGGCGACGACCGTGTGGCCGCCCGCCGTCAGCCGGCCCTGGGCCGCGTCGATGCGGAGCGCGTCGGCGCCGGCCACGCACGGCGTGCCCATGCCGCGGGCCACGACGGCGGCGTGGCTCGTCATGCCGCCGCGGGCCGTCACCACGGCCTGCGCGGCGACGAGCCCGTCGAAGTCGTCGGGGCTCGTCTCCTGGCGGATGAGGATGACCGCCCCGCCCTCGGCGGCCGCGGCCTCGGCGGCGTCCGACGTGAACACGGCCCGGCCGGTCGCCGCGCCCGGGCTCGCCGGCAGCCCCTCGACCAAGACCTCGACCTCGGCCTCGGGGTCGACCGTCGGGTGGAGGAGGGCGTCGAGCGCGCCCGGCGCCACGCGCCGCACGGCCTCCGCGCGGTCGATGACGCCCTCGTTCACCAAGTCCACCGCCACGCGCACGGCCGCCGCCCCGCTCCGCTTGGCCGTCCGCGTCTGGAGCAGCCACAGCGTCCCCCGCTCGACCGTGAACTCGACGTCCTGGACGTCGCTGTAGGCCGCTTCGAGGCGGCCGGCGATCTCGCGGAATTCCTCGTAGGTCTCGGGGAGGTCGTCGGCCATGCCGGCGATGGGCTTGGGCGTCCGCGTCCCGGCCACGACGTCCTCGCCCTGAGCGTTCAGGAGGTACTCGCCGTACAGCTCGTTCTCGCCCGTCGACGGGTCGCGCGTAAAGGCCACGCCGGTGCCAGAGTCCCAGCCCATGTTCCCGAACACCATCGCCTGCACCGTCACGCCCGTCCCGATGTCGTCGGCGATCCGGTGGACGCGGCGGTAGGCTCGGGCGCGGTCATTGTCCCAGGACCGGAAGACGGCAGCGATGGCCTGGCGCAGCTGCTCCTCGGGGTCGTCCGGGAACGGCGTCCCGTGCTGGTCCCCGAACACGAGCCGCTTGCTCCGGGCGACGACGTCGCGGAGCTGGTCCGGCGAGAGGTCCGTGTCGCGCCCGCCCTTGGTCTGGGCCTTGGCCCGGTCCAGCACGCGCTCGAAGCGGGCGCCGTCGAGGCCCATCACCACCTCGCCGAACATGGCCACAAACCGGCGGTAGGCATCGAAGGCGAACCGCTCGTCGCCGGTCTGCGCCGCGAGCCCGGCCGCGGTCTCGTCGTTCAGGCCCAGGTTGAGGACCGTGTCCATCATGCCGGGCATCGACACGGCGGCGCCGGAGCGGACCGAGAGCAGGAGCGGGTTCTCGGGGTCCCCGAACCGCTTCCCCGTCGCCTCCTCGATGCCGTGGAGCGCCTCGCGCGTCTGGCTCCACAGCCCCTCGGGGAAGACGGACCCGTGGCGGCGGTAGGCGAGGCACGCTTCGGTCGTGACCGTGAGGCCGGGTGGCACGGGGAGCCCGGCCGCCGTCATCGCCGCGAGTCCGGCGCCCTTGCCGCCGAGCAGCGCCTTGGCCTCGCCCTTCTCTTCGGGCGTGTCGCCCACGGGGGCGTCGTCGAACGAGTAGACCCAGCGGTGGGCGCGGTCGGTGGGGTCGGGGGTGAGCATGGGCGGGGCGGGGAGGAGCAGGGGCGTTGTCTGGACCCCGTTCACTCCGCCCCGCCCGCGAATGTTCGCCGGCAACGAAACATGGGGCGGATCCCGGGGCGCACCTGCGCCGCCCGTCCCACCCCGCCCGGGCACCACAAAAAGCCCCGACGCCAGGGACGGCGTCGGGGCTCGGTGCGGAGAGGGGGGGATTCGAACCCCCGGTACCCCGTGAAGGGCACGCCGCTTTAGCAAAGCGGTGGTTTCAGCCACTCACCCACCTCTCCAGAGGGGTCCGCGGGGCGGGGCGCCCAAGCTAGGGGCGGGGCGGGGCGGGGGCAACCGGCGGCCGGTGAACGTCTGGGGGAGGGAAGAGGGCTCGCTGCGCTCGCGGAACGGGAAAGAGGGAAGGGCGGGCGGGGCGGCGTGTTGCGTCGAGAGGGCCGCCCCGCCCCCGCCATGCGGCGTCGCTCCGGGCGGGGTGGCGGACGGTGGCGGCGCCCGTTAGGACCCGTGGCACCCGTGGGGACACGACGTGTCGCGTCCGACGCGGGTGGATCCAAGATCCAAAGGGCGGGGCGGTCCCATGCGGCACTTCAGCCGAAGGCCGTCACCCCGCTTGTTGTGACCGCCCCGCCCCCCGGACACCGCGGCCCGATGGCGTTGCTACGACGACCACCCCGCCCACGGCTCGGGCGGGGCGGCTGCATCGTGCCCCTGATGCGGGCGGGGTGGTTGCACCTTCGCTGCCCGCTGCCCGCTGCCCGCTGCCCGCTGCCCGCTGCCCGCTGCCCGCTGCCCCTACCCCGCCGTCATCGCCTCGGCGCCCGACGAGATCTCGATGATCTCGGTCGTGATCGCCGCCTGGCGGGCGCGGTTGTACGTCAGCTTGAGGTCCTTGAGGAGCTCGCCGGCGTTGGTGGTGGCGTTGTCCATCGCCACCATGCGGGCGCCCTGCTCCGACGCGTTCGACTCCAGGAGCGCGCGCCAGAGCTGGTACTGGAGGTACTCGGGGATCAGGCGCTCCAGGAGCACCTCGGCCGAGGGCTCGAAGATGTACTCGACCTCGTCGGCCTCGCCGGCCGCCGTGTCGAGGTCAGCGGCCTCCTCCATGACCGGCGTGAAAAAGGCCTCGGCCGGGATCGGCAGGAGCTGCTCGGCGATCCGGTTCTGCGTGATCGTGTTCTTGAACTCGTTGTAGACCACCTCGACCACGTCCCACTCGCCCGCGAGGTAGCCCTCGACGGCGAGGTCCGTGATCTCGCCCGCGCGCGGGAAGCGGAGGTCGTTGAACAAGCCCTGGAAGTCGCCGACGAGCGTGAACCCGCGCTTGCCGAAGTACTCGTGCGCCTTGCGTCCGACGGCCACGATGCGGAGCCGGCCGGCGTCGCGCTGGGCGGCGAACCGCTCGGCGATCGTGGCCTCGGCCACCTTCAGGATGTTCGTGTTGAACGCCCCGGCCAGCCCGCGGTCGCTCGTGACGACGATGAGGAGCGCGCCCTCGACCTCGTCGCGGGCCTCGAAGAGCGGGTGCGAGGTCACGTCCAGCCGCTGCCGGAGGTGCCCGATCATCTCGCGGATCTTGAACGCGTAGGGCCGGGTCGAGAAGATCCGCTCCTGCGCCCGGCGCAGCTTGGCCGCCGCCACCATCTTCATGGCGCGCGTGATCTGCTGCGTGTTCTTGACCGACCCGATCCGGGTGCGGATGTCGCGGAGGCTCGCCATGAGGGATGGGGAGGGATAAGGGATGGGAGAGGGCTGAGGGATCGGGGCGGGGTGGTCTGCCCATCCCTCGATCCCCTACCCCTCCATCCCTCCTTACGCCGCGTAGCGGGCGGTGAGGTCGGCGGCCTCCTGCTCAAAGGCGGCCGTGCCTTCGGGCGTGAGCTTGCCCGACAGGCGGACCGAGGCCAGCGCCTCGGCGTGCTTGAGGCGGAGCGCCTCGCGGAACTCGCGCTCGAACTCGCGCACGCGCGGGACCGGCACGGCGTCGATCAGGCCCTGACCGGCCACGTAGATGATGGCGATCTGCTCCTCGACCGGGACCGGCTCGTACTGGCCCTGCTTGAGGACCTCGACGAGGCGGGCGCCGCGGTTGAGCTGGCGCTGCGTGGCCGGGTCGAGGTCGGACCCGAACTTGGCGAACGCCTCGAGCTCGCGGTACTGGGCGAGGTCGAGCCGGAGCGTGCCCGACACCTTCTTCATCGCCTTCACCTGCGCGTTGCCGCCCACGCGGCTCACCGAGATGCCGACGTTGATGGCGGGGCGGACGCCGGAGTTGAACAGGTTCGACTCCAGGAAGATCTGCCCGTCCGTGATCGAGATCACGTTGGTCGGGATGTACGCCGAGACGTCGCCGGCCTGCGTCTCGATGACGGGGAGCGCGGTCAGCGAGCCGCCGCCCTGGACGAGGCCCCGGAGCGACTCTGGGAGGTCGTTCATGTCGCGGGCGATCTCGTCGTCGGCCGTGACCTTGGCGGCGCGCTCCAGGAGGCGGCTGTGGAGGTAGAACACGTCGCCGGGGTAGGCCTCGCGGCCCGGCGGTCGGCGGAGCAGGAGCGACACCTCGCGGTAGGCGACGGCCTGCTTCGAGAGGTCGTCGTAGATGCAGAGCGCGTGGCGGCCCGTGTCGCGGAAGAACTCGCCGATGCAGGCGCCCGCGAACGGCGCGATAAACTGGAGCGGGGCGGGCGTCGACGCCGGCGCGTTCACGATGACGGTGTACTCCATGGCCCCGTAGCGCTCGAGCGCCGCCTGGAGCGTGGCGACCGTCGACGCCTTCTGACCGATCGCGACGTAGATGCAGTAGACCGGCTTGTCGCCCGTCTCGTGCGTCCGCTTCTGGTTGAGGATGGCGTCGATGAGGACGGCCGTCTTGCCCGTCTGGCGGTCGCCGATGACGAGCTCGCGCTGGCCGCGCCCGATCGGGACCATCGCGTCGATGGCCTTGATGCCGGTCTGGAGCGGCTCCGTCACGGGCTCGCGGTAGATGACGCCGGGCGCCTTGCGCTCGATGGGCATCTCGTAGAGCTCGCCGGAGATCGGCCCCTTCCCGTCGAGCGGGTTGCCGAGCGGGTCGACCACGCGGCCGAGCATGCCCTCGCCGACGCGGATCGACGCGATCCGCCCGGTCCGCCGCGCCTCGTGGCCCTCCTTGACGTGCTCGGCGTCGCCGAAGAGCACGGCGCCCACGTTGTCCTCCTCCAGGTTGAGGACCATGCCGGTGACGCCGGACGCCGGGAACTCGATGAGCTCGCCGGCCTGGACGTTGGAGAGCCCGTAGAGCCGGGCGATCCCGTCGCCCACCTGGAGCACGGTGCCGACCTCGTAGACGTCGGTCGAGGCGTCGAACCCGCCGAGCTCCTCGCGGAGCACGGCGGTCACTTCATCGGGGCGGATCGCAGTTGCCATGGTCGGTGGGAGTCAGGAGGTCGGTGAGTCAGTAAAGTCGGTGCGCGGGCGGGGCGGGGTGGTGCCGGGGCCGCCGCGGGAGCCACCCCGCCCCGCCCTAGTTCAGCGAGACGGCGGCGCGCTCGGCGAGCTGCTCGCGGAGCGTCTCGAGCTGGTGGCGGACGCTCCGGTCGTAGACCACGTCGCCCACGCGGACCACGAGGCCGCCGATCAGGCTGGGGTCGATGTCGACGCGCATGCGGACCGTCGCGTCGGCGCGCGCCTCCAAAGCCGTCTGGAGGCGGTCGCGCTCCTCGGCCGACATCGGCTTCGCCGTGCGGACCGTGGCCTCGACGGTCCCCGTGCGCTCGTCGCGGAGGGCGCGGTAGGCGTCGAGGATGGACGGGATCTGGCCGTCGCGCTGATTCTGGACGAGGAGGTTCAGGAACCGGACCGAGAGGTCGGAAAGCTTGTCGCCGAACAGGCTCTGGAGCACGGCCTCCTTTTTCGCCTGCGGAACGACCGGGCTGGTCAGCGCGAGCCGGAGCTCGCGCGAGCCGTCGAGCGTCTCGGTAAGGAGCGCCACGTCGGCGTCGACGGCCGCGAGCGTGCCGGTCTGCTGGGCCTCTTCAGTGAGGGCCTGCGCGTAGCGACGGGAGACGGCGTCCATGGGGCGGGGTGGTTCGGGGTTCCAAGGTCCAGGACTTAGGGGGAGGAACCTCCCATCCCCAAACCTGAAAACGCGGATCCCTAGTTTGTCGGCAGGTCGGCGATAAACTGGTCGACGAGCCCACGCTGCTCGGTCGCATCAATCTTCTGCCGGAGGATCTTCTCGGCGGCGCCGACGGCGAGCGCGGCGACCTCGGAGCGGAGTTCGGAGAGCGCCTGGTCTTTCTGGAGCTCGATGTCGGCCGTCGCCCGGTCTCGCTCGGCGGCGAGCTCGGTGCGGAGCTCGGTGCGGGCCGCCTCGCGCTGGCGGTCGGCCTCGTCGCGGGCGTCGCGGAGGATGGCCTGGGCCTGGGCCTCCGCCTCGCGGCGGGCGGCCTCGTTGTCGGCCTGGAGCTGCTTGGCTTCGGCGAGCGCGCGCTCGGCGCGCGTCATCGACTCCTCAATCGTGCTCTCTCGCTCCTCGAGCGCCGACGTGATTGGACCCCAGGCGAACTTGCCCAGCACGAGCAGGAGCAAAACGAAGGCGATGGCCAGCCAGATGGCGAGGCCGAAGTTGGCGGAGAGGAGGCTGGCGGCGACGAGCATCGGAGGGCGGGGTGGTCCCGGAAGGCGGGCGGGGTGGGACGGCGGCGCGCCCCGCCCCGCCCCCGAAGAGGTCTGCGGCGGGGCGCGCCGGACGTGTGTCCCGGGCGATCGCGGCGGTTACTTGATCGCCATGAGGATGCAGACGATCAGGCCGAAGAACGTGGCGCCCTCGATCAGGGCGGCGGCGATGATCATCGTGGTCCGGATGTCGCCGGCCGCTTCGGGCTGGCGGGCCGAGCCTTCGAGGGCGGCGCCGGCGAGGCGGCCGATGCCGAGGGCGGCGCCGAGGACGCAGAGGCCGGCGCCGAGGCCGGCGGCGAGGTAACCAAGCGAGAAGGGATCCATAATGCGGGTAGGGTGGGGGGTGATCTAGAGGAGGGCGCCGCGCGCCCAGAGGGAGGGGCGTTAGGCCATCACGGCTTCGGAACCGACCGTCCGGTCGTGCTCCTTGTGATGGGCCTGGCCGTTCGACTCGGACACGGCGGCGCCGTGGGGCGTCAGGCCGTGGTCCTCGGCGTGGTCGTGGTCGTGTTCGTGCTCGGCCGTCGCCATCCCGATAAAGAGGGCGCTCAGGATCGTGAACACGTAGGCCTGAATAAAGGCGACGAGCAGCTCGAGGGCGTAGACGAACAGCGTCAGCCCGATCGCGGGGACCGAGGTGGCGTAGCCGGCCGTGGCGCTCATCCCGCCGACGATGAAGATGAGCCCGATGAGGTTGAGGATCACGAGGTGCCCCGCCGTCATGTTGGCGAAGAGCCGGACGGCGAGGGCGAACGGCTTCGTGAACAGCCCCATGATCTCGATGGGGACCAGGATCGGCTTCACGAACCACGGGATGCCGGGGGGCCACAGGATGTGCATCCAGTAGTCCTTGGTCCCCGCAAGCTGCGTGACGAAGAAGGTGAAGAGGGCCAGGACCGCCGTGACCGTGATGTTCGCCGTCGCCGTGGCCCCGAAGGGGACGAGCCCGGCGAGGTTGGCGACGAGGATGAAGAAGAAGACCGTCAGCAGGTACGGGAGGTACTTGTAGGTCTTCGCGCCCAGGTTCGGCCGCGCGATCTCGTCGCGGACGTAGATCACGAGGGTCTCGAGCATGTTCTGGAGCAGCCCGCGCGGTGCGCTCGTCCGCCCGACGCCCTTCTTGTACTTCCCAGCGAGTGGGAGGAACAGGAGGAGCAGGATGACGATGGTCAGCAAGATGAACACGAGGTGCCGCGAGATCGAGAGGTCGATGAGGATCTCCGCCCCGCCCGCCGCCTCGATCGGCGCGTCGTAGGCGGCCTCGGGCTCAGCCGTCTCACCCAGGATCTCCTCGGCGTTCGTCTCGCTAAGCTCTTCGACCGTCAGGCCGTTCGGGTCCGGGCGCTCCTCGGCGATCTCCTGAGCGAGCGCGTCCTCGGCGTAGGGGTCAGCGGCGTGGGCGGCCGGACTGTGCGCGCCGTCGCCGTCGCCATGGGCGCCGATGACGTAGCGGCCGGAGAGGACGGCGGCCGTCGACGACCCGAAGGCGTCGAACCCGAGCGACCCGTCGGCACGACGAACGAGGAACAGGCGCGGCAGCTCGAGCTTCCCCCCGCGTCCGATGGGGAGGGGCGAGAAGTCGAGGTAGTACCCGTCCGACGTGTGGTGGACGGCGTCGAGCTCACCGTCCTCGCCGGCGGCGGAGGCCGGGGAGGCGCTCCCGGCGAAGGCCACGAGCGCGAGGGCAAAAAAGGCGACGGTCCGCATGGGGGCTAGGCCTCGGGTCGGGGGCGGTCGGTGCGACCAAAGACGAGGGCGACCTCAGCGGCCAGCCCAACGAGGAATAGGAGCCCGAGCCCGCCGACGAACGCGCCCCGGTGCACGGGGACGGTGGCCAGCACGAGGGCGAAGGCGACGAGCACGAGGGCCATCCGCACCGCCATCCCGCCGAGGACGAGTTGGATCGCCCGCTGCGAGTCGAGGGTCGCCGCCCTCCGCGCCGTCCACGCCGCAGCGCCCGCGTTTGCCGCGCCCAGCAGGGCGCCGATCAGCAGGCTAGAGGCGGGGGTCATCGGGGGTCCGGGAGGCGGCGCGGGAGCGAACGGCGGCCAAGCTAGCCGGGCGTGTGCCGAGGGTCCCCTAAGCCGGGGTGAAGATGGCACAAATCGGCCCGTGGGGCGGGTTCCGTGACCGGCTCCACCCCGCCCGCTACTTTGACGCCTCACGTGCGATCCGGAGCACGAGGAAGACGACGCCCACCATACCTAAGGCGGCGCCCGCGACGACGCCCCACGGCGAGGTGCCAAGCCAACGGTCGGCGAGGACGCCGAGTCCGACGAAGAGGGCCATCGACCCGCCGATCTGGGCGCCCAGCCCGAGGTACGGACCGGCCCCCCGCATCCCCTCGCCGTACGCGTCGTGAACGGTGCCAGGCGTGGCGGCCGCCGGCCGGTACGCGTCTGAGGGCGGGGCGGCGTATCCCTCGTCCTCGGGCTCTTTGTCGGCCCACTTGGCCTTCCACGCGCGGTCGTCGCGCTCCCAGCGGTCGGGCTTGTCGGCGTAGGGGTCGTTGGGCGGGGTGGCCATGGCGGGAGGGGAGGGGCCGGCGATGTTACTGCTGTGGGTGCGCTCCCCGTTCTCGGGAGAGGTTACAGGCGTGGCGCTGGCCGAAGCCTGCGGAGACCGAACTCTGCGGTAGCATGTGCCGTGTGGCGGTCCCGTCCCGTGTGGGAGGGGGCTGAGTCGTTGTCGCTGGTCCTCTGCAGTGGAAGACGAACGCAGCGGGGCGGCGGCTCGGACTTGAGCAGGCGGGTCCCATACGGCATGGCCCCGCTGGCGCGCGTCCTTCTTTCGCTGCATATGCATACGAGCGCCGGCGCAACCTTCTAACTTGGCCGGCTGACCCCCTCCACCTGGGGGCTCCACGTGAGTTCCTCCCGCCGCCGTCATGCCCCAGCACAAGTCCGCCGCGAAGCGCGTCCGCCAGGACGCCAAGCGCCGCCTCCGCAACCGCTACCAGAAGGTCCGCCTTCGGACGCTCGTCAAGGAAATTCAGTCCGAGACGGATCCGGCCGATGCCCAGGCGAAGCTGAATGCGGCGAAGGCCCAAATCGACCGGCTCGCGGGGCGCCGCGTGGTCCATCCGAACACGGCGGCGCGCGTCAAAAGCCAGCTCGAGCGTCACGTCCAGACGCTCGGCTAGCGGTCTGTAGGGGCGCTGGCTGGGAGCGCAGTGGAACACGCCCGTCGCACGACCTGTTACGCGGCTGTTCCCGTCTGCACCTCTTCCCTCCCCATTCGCCCCCCTTTTACAACGGCCCGCACCCCCCGGGTCGTATCGATGCGCATCGAGCCCTTAGGTTGTCCCCCGCCATGCACGATCGGGCCAACGCAAAGACTCGAAAGTGCTAGATCGGGCGGATCGGTCCAGCGGGAATCGCGTGGCCTCGCTCGCATCACACTCTGCTGACTCCGGTCACAGGTCCCCCCCCCATCACCCCCCACCCCCTCTCCATGAGCCAGTTTAGACTGGAGAAGACCATGTCCTTGCGTCTCTCTGCCCTCCTCCTCTTCGGAATGGCCTCCCTGTACGCGAGTGTCGCGCAGGCCCAGGTCGTCCGCCCCAGCAACTCCGTCTACATCCTCCTCCGTGGAGGCGTGGCTACGTACTACGGCGACATTGACGGCAACCCTCCCGACGACCCGAGCGGCTCTGAGCTTCAGCCGTTCGATGCCTTTGAAGATCTCGGCTACAGCGTCGGCGGTGAGCTCGGCTACCTGTTCAGCGACAACCTCTCGTTCGGAATCGCCGGTCTCTACCAGAGCGTGCCGACTCTCGACGACGATTTCCAGAACCCGGGCCGGACGTTCAACGATGGCAAGGACGCGATTCAGCTCCAGGCCCTCTTCCGCTACATGCCGTTCGCGACCGCACGCGTTTCGCCGTTCGTCGAGCTCGGCGGCGCGGTCGTTTGGGGTCAGGGCACGGAGAACGAGCGGAACGCAGGGAACGCTGATGAGGACGTTATCGGGTACGGCCCGGTGGTCGGCCTCGGCTTCGACATCGCGCTCTCGCCGCGGCTCTCGCTGTTCATCGCCGACCAGGCGACGCTCGTGTTCCCGGACGTGGCCCTCGACGGTGCCGATCCGGGTGCGTTCGGCGTCCAGGCTGACAACGCTGACTTCGACATCATCAACACCCTCGGTGGTGGGTTCAAGTTCGCGTTCAAGGCGCCGTTCACGGCCGCCGAGATCGAGAGCCTCCAGTGCCCGGGTGAGCTGACGACGGGCCAGACCGGCTCGTTCATGGTCATGACGAACGAGGACGCCACGATGCCCGTCACGACGACGTGGCAGTGGGGCGACGGGACGAGCGGGTCCGGCATGACGGCCTCGCACGCCTACAACGCGCCCGGCACGTACACCGTGACGGCGATGACGATGAACCGCGGCGGTGAGGACTCGGAGTCCTGCCTCGTGACGGTCGTCGAGCCCCCGATCCCGCCGACGCTCGCGGGTTGCCGCGCCACGCCGAGCCAGGTCAACGCTGGCGAGGAGGTGACGGTCGACGCGACGGCGACGGACGCCGACGACGTTCTGGTCGATTTCGGTGACGGCACCACGGCGACGGCCCTCCCGGCCCGCCACGCCTACGCTGACACCGGCTCGTACACGGTCACCATCACGGCGACCAACCAGTACGGCACCGACGTCTGCACCATCCCGGTGACCGTCGGCGACGCGTACTGCTCCAACATCACCGAGCTCAACCCGGTGTTCTTCGGTTACAGCGAGTCCACGCTGTCGGCCGACGCCCGTGAGCGGCTCGATGAGAACATCGAGATCCTCCGTCGCTGCCCGGAGATCTGCGTCACCATCAACGCCTACTCCGACGGTCAGGAGGGCGATGCGATGCGGATCTCGCAGGCTCGCGCTGACGCGGTCCTCGCCTACTACGTCGCTCAGGGGGTCGATACCGACCGTCTCCGCGCCGTGGGCCGTGGCGTCGATCCGGACGCGAACCCGAAGGAGGACGTTGGGCCTGGCGACAGCCGCGCCCGTCGCGCCGACTCGATCCCGTCGTCCTGCGCCGGGTTCTAAATCGGACGTGACTCGCTAGGCCTCGGCCTAGCCTGAGCCCGTGCTCCGACAGGAGGGCGGCCTGCCACCCGGCAGGCCGCCCTCTTCGCGTTGGAGGAGCCTCGCCGCCCGCGCGCTCCGCGCGGATCGACGTCGCAGACCGCCCCGCCCGGAGTGGCCCGTGTGTCTGCTCGTCGGGAGTGGGCGGGGCGGAGAGGGCGCGCAGCGCAGGCCCGTGTCGCCGCCCCGCCCGCGGCGCCGTTGCTGGGCGGGGCGGTGGGCTCTTCCGCGCGGTCGTTCCTCGGCGGCGCCTACACAAAACCGCCCCGCCCCCAGAGATGAGGGCGGGGCGGTTCGTGGTGCGGTCGCTGCGGGCGGGGCGGACGCCCCCGCCGTCTACTTGCGCCCGACCATCGGACGCAGGACCACCTCGGAGATCAGCGTGCTGTGGGGCGCCTGGAGGACGTGGAGCACCGTCGCCGCAATCGATTCGGGGCTCATCGCGTCGGGGTTTGGGTCCTTGTCGTCGCCGCCGAAGGCCGTGTCGACGGAGCCGGGATAGAGGCAGCTCACCTTGATCCCGTGCGGACGGAGCTCCTTCATGATGGCGTCCGAGAAGCCGCGGAGGCCGTGCTTGCTCGCGTTGTACGCGCTCAGTTGCGGGTTGCCGATGAGCCCGGCGATGGACGCCACGTTGACGACGAAGCCGGCCGTCTCGTCCCGGCCCCGCTCCTCGCCTTGCCGCTTCATGTGGGGAACGGCCGCGCGCGTGCAGTAGAAGACGCCCGAGAGGTTCGTGTCGATCTGGACCTGCCAGTCGTCGACCGCGAGCGCGTCGACGTCGCCGAAGCGGCCGAGGCCGGCGTTGTTGACGAGCACGTCGAGGCGGCCGGCGTCCTCGGCTGCGCCGTCGATGGCGCGCCGGACGGCCTCGGCGTCGGTCACGTCGCAGACGACGGGGGAAAAGCGGTCGCCGAGCGTCTGCGAGATCTGCTCCAGGTCATCCGTAGACCGAGCGAGGCCGTAAACGTGGGCGCCGGCGTCGGCGAGGAGGCGGGCGGTGGCGAGGCCGATGCCCCGGCTGGCGCCGGTGACGACGGCGGCGGTGTCGTGGAGATGCATGGGGTATGGGATAGAGGGCGGAGACCCGTACGAAACCGAGCGCGCGGGGATCACCGCCCCGCCCTCGCTGAGTTGACCCGGCCCAGCGGCTCCTGCTTCCCCTTCCTTATTCCCTCGGTCCCATTCCCGCGCGTTCCTCCACCCCGCCCTTTTTCGACCTCGCCGACACGGTCCGCGTGGGCGGGGCGGCGTACCCGGCCGAGACCGTCCTCCGCACTCTGGACCCGTACCTCACGGACGAGCGGCGCGCGCGGATCGCGGCCGTGGCCGCCGCGCGTGCGTTCGGAGTCGTGCCCGTTCTCGAAGGGCTGGTCGACCCGGGCAACGTGAACGCCGTCTTGCGGAGCGCCGAGGGGTTGGGGTTCGGGGCCGCTCACGTGGTCGGGCTGGAGGGCGAGGCCGCCGCGCTCGCGGCCCAAGTCGAGGCCGGCGACGAGCCGACGGTCGAGGACCGCCGCGCAGCCCGCCGCTCGAGCCAGGGCGCCGACAAGTGGGTCGAGGTCCGGTCGTGGAGCGACCCGGCCGCCTACGTCGCCTGGGTCCACGGGCGGGGCGGGCGTGTGGCGGTCACGGCCCTTCGCGGCGACGCGCTGCCCATCGACGCGTGGGACTTTTCGCGGCCGACGGCGCTCGTGGTCGGGAACGAGCACGCGGGCGCGAGTCCGGCCATGCTCGACGCCGCCGACGCCGCGCTGCTGCTCCCGCTCGACGGGTTCGTCCAGAGCTACAACGTGTCCGTCGCCGCGGCCCTCGCCCTCTACCACGCCCGCGCCGACCGCCTCGGGCGGGGCGGCCACGCTGACCTGGACGGCCCGCAGCAGCGGCGTCTCCGCGCGCACTACGTCGCCCGCGCCGTGCCGCTCGCGGCGGCCCTTCTCGCCGAGCACGCCCGCCGGGAAGACACGTAGGGAGCCGCCCCGCCCAGCCGCACGCTCCAGCGCGTGAGGGCGGGCGTTCACACGAGGGCGCCGCCCCGCCCGTTCGGCGTAGACTGCTGCCCCCGCTCCTCCACCGGCCATGCGCGTCCTCCCCGCCCTCGCTCTCTTTCTGATTCTCGCGGCCCCGGCCGCCGCGCAGTCGGACGGCTCCGCCCCGCCCGCTCCCGGCGTCGTCGCAGGCGGGACGGTCGAGGGCGTCGTGACGAACGCCGAGACGGGGCAGCCCGTCGCCGGTGCCGGTGTGGTGATTCCCGCCCTCGGGATCGGGGCGATGACGGACCGCGAGGGCCGCTACGCGATCGCCGACGTGCCGCCCGGCGAGCACGCCGTCCGCGCCGGAGCCTTCACCTACCACATGACAGACTACGCGGTGACGGTGGCTGAGGGCGGGGCGGTGCGGCTCGACGCCCCGCTCGCGCCGGGCGCCGGCGCGGGGTGCGCCGCCGTCCACCCAGGCGACCACGGCGAGGCGGACACGGCGCCCTAGCCGCCCCGCCCGCCCGCGCTCGCCGCGGGCGATCTTGCGGCGTGGACTACTTCACCCTCCGCGCTCTCGCCCATGAGTGGGACGCCGCCCTGGCGGGGTGGCGCCTCGACGCGGCCTGGACGCAGAGCCCGAACGAGCTGAGCCTCGGGCTGGAGCGCGGCGGCGACCGGCGGACGGTCCGCGTCGTCTGTGACCCGGCGCTCCCGCTCCTTTTCCAGACCGAGGGCGGCGGGCGGCAGCGCCGGAACACGGCCGACGTGTTCCCTGACCTGGACGGCGCCGTCGTCGCCGGCGTCCGCACGGCGCACCTCGACCGGCACGTCGTGTTCGAGACCGAGGGCGGGGCGGCGCTCCAGGTGCTCCTGTTCGGGAGCCGACCGACCGTGCTCTGGATAGAGAACGGGCGCGTCCGCGACGCCTTCCTCCATGCGACGGACTGGGAGGGCGAGGAGGCTCAGGCCCCACGCGCTGCGCCGGACCCGACCACGCCCGAGGCCGTCCGCGCCCGGTGGCGGGCGGACCGCAAGACGGTCGAGCAGGCCGCGCGCCGGGCCGCCCCGCTCCTCCCGCCCGCCCTCGCCGCCGACGCCGCGCGCCGCGCCGGCCTCGACCCGTCCGCCCCGCCCGCCGACCTCGCGGACGGCGAGGTGGAGCGGCTGGCCGAGGCGCTCGCCGCCGTCCGCGCCGAGGTCGAACCGCCCCGCCCGACGGTCCTGTGGCGGGGCGATCTGGCCGAGGCGCTCCTCCCCGCCCCGCCCGCGCATGTCGGGGCGGGGTGGCGGGCCGAGCCGTTCGAGACGGCCGACGCGGCCGCGCGCGTCTACGCCAAGCGGGCGCTCGGGCAGCGGCGGTTTCAGGCGCTCTACCGACCCGTCGCGGCGGCGCTGGAGCGGGCGCACGGCCGCCGCGCACGCAGCGCGGACGCCATGCTGGAGGAGCTGTCGCAGCCCAGCCGCGCCGACCGCTACGAAACGTGGGGCCACCTGCTCATGGCGCAGGCGGCCGGCGACGGGCCGGGCCGCGAGGCCGCCACGCTCCCGGACATCGTGGGCGGGGCGGGCGAGCCGGTCGAGATCCCGCTGGACCCGGCGCTCTCGGCCGTCGAGAACGCCGAGCGCTACTACGACAAGGCCCGCCGCACGCGCCGCGCCCGCGACGAGGCCGAATCGAGGTGGGCCGACGTCCAGGCCGAGGCCGACGCCTCGGGCGATCTCCTCGACCGGCTCCGCGCCCTCGACCGCGTGCCCGACCTCGAAGCGTTCCTGTCCAGCGAGGCCGCCGCGCTCGCGCCGTTCGCCGGGCGGGGCGGAACGCAAGGCGGCGGCGGGGAGCCGGCCGAGCCGTTCCGGCGGGTCCCGCTGCCGGGCGGGTTCGAGGCGCTCGTCGGCAAGCACGCGCGCGGCAACGCGCACCTCACGACGCGCGTGGCCAGCCCGCACGACCTGTGGCTCCACGCGCGCGGCGTCCCTGGCAGCCACGTCGTCGTGCGCCGGGCGGGGCGGTCGACCGAGGTGCCGCCGGCGACGATCCGCGCGGCGGCTCGGCTCGCGGCGTGGTTCTCGACGGCCAAGACGCAGACGGTCGTGCCCGTCACGGTGACGGAGCGGAAGTACGTGCGCCCGGTCAAGGGCGGCCCGCCGGGCCTCGTCCGCGTTGACCGCGAAGACGTCCTCGACGTGACGCCGGCGCGGCCGTGAAAGGGGGAAAGGGGAAAGGGGAAAGGGGAAAGGGGAAAGGGGAAAGGGGAAAGGGGAGCGCGGGCGGAGTGGTGCCCATTTTGTTCCGCCCCGCCCGTGGACGGTCTCGTAGGGGTGACCGGCGGTGGCCCTCGGGGGCGGGGCGGTCGTGCAGCCGCCCCGCCCGACGACGGGCACCTGTAGGGACACGACTCGTCGTGTCCGACGCGGGCGGGGCGGCCCAGTCAACGTGGAGGTGGACCCGAGGCGGCGGCAGTCCCCCTCCTGGCCACCGCGTAGCGTCGGCGCAACCAAAAGGGGTTAGGACCCAAAGGGCGAGGTGGTTGTGACGAGGGCGGGGCGGCCGAACAGGCACCGCCCCGCCCGTGGCCGCCCCGCCCGTGGCGCGGGCGGGGTGGGGGCACTCTGCCCGCTGCCCGGCGAAGACCCTGCGACCGGCGGTGCGTTGTTCACCTGCCGAGTAGCTTGGCGGTCCGTCCCCCACCCCGCCCGCAAGGGTCTGCTCGCTCATGTCCTGGTGGCAAGCTGCCGTTCTCGGCCTCGTCCAGGGGCTCGCCGAGTTCCTTCCGATCTCCTCGTCCGGCCACCTCGTGCTCGGCGAGTACGTGCTCGGCCTCGACACGGCGGGCGCGGGCGACATCACGTTCGAGGTGTTCGTCCACTTCGGGACGGCGCTCTCGATCCTGACCGTCTACCGGGCGCGGATCGGGCGCATCCTCCGCGACGCCGTCGGCGCGCTCGCCCGCCCCGCCCTGTGGGCCGAGGCATTCCAGGCGGGGCGGATCGAGCGCGCCCGCGGCGACGAGCTGAGCTACGACGCGCCCGAGGCCTCGGGCGGGCCGGTCCCGTCGCTCCGCCTCGCGCTCTACGTCCTCGTCACGATGGTGCCGACGTTCATCGGCTACCTCCTGTTCGAGGAGCCGCTCGAGGCGCTTTTCGGTGACCCCCGGTTCGTGTGCGGCGCGCTCATCGTGACCGGCGTCCTGCTGCTGCTCACGCGGCTCCGGCCCGACCCCGACGGCATGCTCTCGCCGGGGAAGGCGGTTCTCGTCGGCATCGCGCAGACGTGCGCGCTCATCCCCGGCATCTCGCGGAGCGGCTCGACGATCTGCACGGCCATCTACCTCAACGTGGACCGGAAGGAGGCCGCCGACTTCTCGTTCCTCATGCTGCTCCCCGTCGTGCTCGGCGCGACGCTGCTCAAGACGCTCGACATGCTCGAGGTCGGGATGACGACCGGCGTGGTGCCGCTCGCGGTCGGAACGCTCGTCGCGTTCGTGTCGGGCGTGTTCGCGATCCGAGCGGTCCAGGTGCTCGTGCAGCGGCAGTCGCTCCAGTACTTCGCGTACTACTGCTTCGCCGTCGGCGGGCTCGGGCTGGTGTTCATCTAGGGGCGGGGCGCGTCAGGACGCTCCTTTTGCAGCCCGAGGACCTGGACCGCCCGGATCGCGAACACGCCCTCTGCGGAGCGAGGTCACACCTGAGGTCACAGTCAAGGTCACACCCTGGCTGGGCCTATGACGGCCCATTTCCGGCGTGAAGGGGAGAGAAGCCAATGAAGGAAGGAACGGCATCAAGGGCCGAAAGGGCGGCTGATGCTTGGGACTCCAACCTATGGCAGACCCGGTGCCCTCGGTCTGATTCGCCTGATACCTCCCCGGAATGGCACGTTTCGAGAGAGCAGGAGTACTAGAGGGAAGCGGACCACAGAGCGGAAGGAATCGGCCCGGCCATGAGGGCAATCCGCCGAGGCGACGCCCTCGAAGGGGGGGTATGACCCAACGTGTGGGGGGACCTATTGGGACTCCGGTACCCTGGACATGTAATACAGAGAGGGCCGGGAGACGAGGCCCGCCAAAAACGAGGCCTCACCGCAGGGTCAGAGCGGGCGCCCCGCGTCGGACTCGCCAACGACGGACCGCCACTGCAACGCCCCACAGGGCACCCGTCAGGCCGAGCGCGAACGCCACGCCCAGAACGATTACCAGGATCTGGTGCCTCCGCTCTTCGACCTGCCGGGGCGACTGGTCTAGGAGCCCCTGGATGCCCGCGAGCAGGTCCCCGGACTCTAGGGCCTCGGTGCGGTAGACCCCGGCGGCGTAGGCGAGGGCGGCCCGGTCTGGGTCGGTGTAGAGGTCCGGGTTGCCCTGCATGGTCTCCACATGCCGGACGAATACGGCAAGAGACGGCACCAATGGGAGGAGCCCGAGGGCCTGAAGGTCCGCCGTAGGCTCCGCCCCGGGGGCTCCCGAGGTCGTCGCCGTCGCGGCGTCGAGGGCGGCTTGAACCCTGGTCGGCAACGGGTCCTCCGCTCGCGTTCGGAACAGGTCGAGGGCGCGATCCTCCGCCCACTGGATGACGGTCGCGTCTGAGGGGTAGGGACCGTACCGCTCTGTGAGTTCGTCCCCGTAGTCCTTGCGGACCTGTGTCGTGAGGTCGTCGTCGGTCTGGGCGTAGAACGCGGCCGGGTTGTACCGGCGGCTCATTGGGTACGACGTGCCCCGCACGGCCTCCGCTTGGTGCTCCCCGATCTGGCGGTCCATCTCCGCGAAGATGACATCCAGCGGGGTGTCCATCGTGTACCCGAGGTCGGGGTTCGCCTGGACGAAGGCGAGGGCCGCAGCGAGAGCGGGGTCTGTGGCTTCTAGGTTCTGTCGGGCCAACCCTCGGGTCGTCGGGTTGTACTGGAGTCCAGCTTGCCCGGCCCCTGTGGGTTCAGTGGCGATGGCCCCGGCGTTCGGGTACGTGGGCTCTAGCTCGTGAGGCCCAAGCTCCGATTGGGCGGAGGCGAGGGCGGGGAGGCCTATGAGGACGAGCGAGGCAAAAGATCGGAGCACGGGCGGGGCGGGCGGGTCCCGCATACCATCGGCTACAAACGCATACTTCAGTATGTAGCCGACAACAGGACTCCCCCTCAGCTTGGTGAGGTGACAGGAGCCCCGATCAAACAGGAGGATGCGGCCTCCGCCTTCGGGCGGTCGCTCCTCCGTGCCCGCCGTGAGAAGGGGATGAGCCAAGAGGCCTTAGCTGAAGCTGCTGACATCCACCGGACGTTCGTGTCATTCCTGGAGCGTGGCCTCAAACAACCGACGCTCACGACGCTCCTGAGGTTGTCGCGGGCGTTGGGCGTTCCGGCCTCGCGGTTTGTGGACGAGGTGGACCGGGAGGTCTGAGCGGGGTGTTAAGCGGTTAGGGGGCGCCTCCGATACGAAGGCCCCATGACCTTGCTTCGCCCGTGGCCCGCTTCCTCACGACCAAAGGCTCCCTCTTCGAGATCGAGAACGTGATCCAGCGGGCGAGACGACGGCTCACCATCATCACCCCCTTCGTCCAGGTCTCCGACGACTTCGCCCGAAGGCTCCGTGACGCGGACGAACAGGACATCGAGATCCGCCTCGTCTGCCGTGTGGGGTCGCTGGCAGAGAAGCAGAAGGCGGCCCTCGCGGAGTACCGGAACCTCTCGATCTACGACGACGCGAAGCTGCACGCCAAGTGCTTCGTGAACGAGAGTGGGCTCGTGCTCACCTCGCTCAACTTCTATGAAGCCAGCGAGCAGAACAACGAGATGGGCGTATA